>NZ_JAJGWR010000002.1:0-472447 GCF_021390755.1 Tenacibaculum piscium
TTCGGTCTCTATCTGCTGTGGGCGTTAGAAATTTGCGTGGCTTTGACTTTAGTACGAGAGGACCGAGTTGAACTAACCTCTGGTGTATCTGTTGTTCCGCCAGGAGCATTGCAGAGTAGCTACGTTGGGAAGGGATAAGCGCTGAAAGCATATAAGCGCGAAACCCACCACAAGATGAGATTTCTTTAAAGGGTCGTGGAAGATTACCACGTTGATAGGCTATAGGTGTAAAGGCAGTAATGTCATAGCCAAGTAGTACTAATAACCCATAGGCTTATGTAGAAGTCTTGCGCTCGAAAGGGCGCAAGCGTAACTCTTTTGATTATTTACGATATAATTTTTACCAATATGTTAACTTATACAGTTGCAATATACTGAAACATTTTAAGGTGATTATCGCAATGGGGCTCACCTCTTTCCATCCCGAACAGAGAAGTTAAGCCCATTTGCGCCGATGGTACTGCCAATGGTGGGAGAGTAGGTCGTTGCCTTTCTTTTAAACCTCAATCTAAAAAGATTGAGGTTTTTTTTGTGCTAAATTGAAATGATTAAAGCCCCTTTTTAATATATAAAAACGTCCTGCTGAATTTATTTTAGCATCGTATAAAACGAAGAACTACGTCAAATCAGAATGCAAAACTGAAATAAATTTAGGTTGACGGATTCTATTTCTTATTTTTCTCTGATATTTTTTTCAGATAAAATTTAAAACAGACTCTAATAATTACTACTACACGTTTACCTATCTGTTAAAAAGATTCTTTGAAATGACTGGATTTCATAAATAAAAACTAATTTATGAATTTACCGAAACTCAATAAATAGACTTAGCCCCAATTGAAGCTTTGTTTGAGCTCTTTTTTTGATTTTTTTTCAAAAAAAAGCGAGTGCGGAAAGCGGGAATAGCTTCTAATAAAAAATAATGAAATCTTTAATCTAATTCATGAAAAATAGATCAGAGAAATAACTTTTTTAGAGTTGAAAATAAGACAAGCTTTACGACTCTCAATATAATTTTTTAAATCATTAAAATTACTCAAATAGACGAAAAAGAGAAACTGAAATAAATTCGCTTCTATTTTTTAGATGAAATAAAAAAAATTATCCTCGAAATAGAAAAAAGTCTTTTTTCATAGATTCGATTTGAGAATCATCATTCGTAATAATATAATCGATTGCTTTTTCAGTAAAGTTTTTTCCTTTTTGAGTAAGTGATATAATTTGAGTATCAATATGAATTAAATTATTTTTTTCGGCTAACTCTACAATAGCTTTTGCTTTGACTTTATGCCAATTAATATGTTCATTCAAATGATTAATATGGCGCTCTTTTTCTTCTTTATGATTATTTAAATGCAATAAAAAAGTAAGTAATTGCACTTCTTTTTGTTGTTGCTTATTTCGATAAAGTACCGAAATAAGCCCTTGATTTGGAGCAAATAAAAATACTAATAAAAATACCAAACCAAGCATTGTTGTCATAGAACCAGCAATAGAAGCATCGAGCCAATGTGCCATCCAATAGCCTGAAATTGCAGAAAAAATACCAAAAAATATTGAAAAAATAAGCATTTTTTTCAAATCATTCGTTAATAAGTAAGCAGTCGCTGCAGGAGCAATCATTAAGGCAACAACCAAAATTGCACCAACGGCATCAAAAGCTCCCACGGTAGTTATCGAAGCGACAGTCATCAATCCATAATGAATAATAATAGGCGAAAAACCTAAAGAAGTTGCCAAACCAGCATCAAACGTACTTATTTTTAATTCTTTAAAAAAAGCAAGTAATAAACCTATCGTTATTAGTAAAATAATACCAATAATCCATAGTGATTTCGGACCAATATCAACACCTCCAATTAATAATCTATCAAAGGGTGCAAAAGCGAGTTCTCCTAATAAAACGGCATCAACATCCAAATGAATATCATTAGCATTTTTTGCAATTAAAAGCACACCAATACTAAATAATGCGGGAAATACTAAACCAATAGCGGTATCTTCTTTAACTAATTTTGTTTTTTGAATATATTCGACTAAAACCACAGTTATAATTCCTGATAAAGCGCCCATTAATATTAATAAGGGTGAATTTAAATCGTGTGTAATAAAAAAACCGATGACTAATCCAGGTAAAATAGAATGACTGATGGCATCACTAATTAATGCCATTTTTCGCAATACCAAAAACACGCCAGGAATTGCACAAGCTACGGCAACTAAGCTTGCTATTAATTGTATTTCAATTTGAGCACTACTCATTTTAGTTCGTTATTTTTTAGTGTTTTTTAAATTATTTTGATGATTATTTTTCTAAATCATCTATATTTTGATTGTATAAATTACCTGCAAATTGGTATCCTTCTTCTGTCATTGACCACATTTTCCCCTGTACTTTTATATATTTTTTTTCTTCTAGTTTTTTTAATGTTCCGATCGTATATCCTTGAAAATTATTTAAAATTTTTACAGCATGAGGATGCGATTTATCTTGATGAGTTTTCACTAAATCAAACATAAAAGAAAGTGTTTTGTGTAATTCTAAATCACGTCTATTTTTCAAAAAACGAATTTGACGAAAAAGCAATCCTCTTGAGGGCGAAAAAATAAAAGAAAACACCACAAAAACTGCGGCAACCAATACAATTACAGGACCTGTTGATAAATTTGCTTGACTCGCACTAATACCTGTTCCTACAACCCCTGCAAATGCTCCGAAAATCGCTGCTAAAACTACCATCGTACTCAAACTATTTGTCCATTGACGTGCGGCGGCGGCGGGAGCTAATAACATCGCACTCATTAAAACTACGCCCACGGTTTGCAAACCTAAAACGATTGCCAACACAATAAAACTCGTAATTAACGCATCAATAAATTGGATGTTAAATCCTAAGGTTTTTGCATAATCGGCATCAAATAATAAGAGTTTAAATTCTTTCCAAAAAAGTAATAAGACACCCAAACAAATTGCCGTTACAATTGCCATAAACCACACATCTTTGGCTAATAAAGTTGCTGCCTGACCAAATAAAAATTTATCCAATCCAGACTGATTTGCATTGGGCTGTTTTTGAATAAAAGTTAATAATAACATTCCAAATCCGAAGAAAACAGACAATATTAATCCTAAAGCGGTATCAGTTTTTAAATGCGTATTTTTTACGATACTACGAATCCAAAAAGCGCCAATTAATCCACTAATTAAAGCACCTAATAATAATACATTCGTATCTTTTGTACCTGTAATTAAAAAGGCAATAGCTATCCCAGGAAGCGATGCGTGTGAAATGGCATCGCCTAGTAAACTTTGTTTTCTCAATACGGCAAAACTTCCTAGCATACCACAAATAGCTCCTAAAATAGCCGTTCCAATGGTAATTGTTCGAAGGGTATAATCTGAAAAAACGAGCTTAAAATATTCTTGTAAATCCATTATTGTTGTACACTTACTTTATAATTAATTCCGTACGTTTTGGTTAAATTATCATCATTAAAAATTTCTTTAACAGGACCTGTGGCGATTTTTTTGACATTTAAAAAAGTAACCCAATCAAAATATTCAGGAACAGTTTGCAAATCGTGATGCACTACAATTACTGTTTTGCCTGCTTTTCGTAATTCTTTTAAAATATTGATAATCGTAATTTCGGTAGTTGCATCTACGCCTTGAAATGGCTCATCCATAAAATAAATAGACGCATTTTGCGCCAAAGCTCTGGCCAAAAAAACACGCTGTTGTTGTCCGCCTGAAAGTTGTGAAATTTGGCGATTTTTAAAGGCTAACATTCCTACTTTTTCCAAAGCTTCTAAGGCGATTTTTTTCTGTGCATTTCCTGGACGTTTTATCCAACCTAAACTTCCGTAAGTTCCCATGGTAACGACATCTAAAGCTGTGGTTGGAAAATCCCAATCGACACTTCCTTTTTGTGGCACATAAGCGACTAACTTTCGTTGTTTTTCATAGGACTCTCCAAATATCGCAACGCTTCCCGCAATCGGTTTTATAATGCCTAAAATTGATTTTATTAAGGTCGATTTTCCTGCACCGTTTGGTCCAACAATCGCCATTAAAACGCCTTCGGGAATGGCTAAATCAATATCCCAAAGTACGGGTTTGTAATTATAAGCAACCGTTAAATCGTCCACGGTTACGGCATATTTTATATCGCTCATTAACTGTTCTTTTATTATTATACGTTTTAGATTATCAGTATAAATTATACGTTTTTATTTTAATGAATTAACAATCGTATTTACGTTTGCTTTATACATTCCGATATACGTTCCTTCAATGGTTCCTGTGCTTCCTAAAGCATCAGAATATAGCGTTCCACCAATAACAACTTTGTGTCCTTTTGATTTTACGGCTGCTTGTAAAGCTTCAATAGTTCGTTTTGGCACAGAGGTTTCTACAAAAATTGCTTTTACTTTATGTTCGATAATAAATTTTGCTAATTTTTGAACATCTTGAACGCCTGCTTCGGTAGCTGTTGATAATCCTTGCAAACCAACGACATTGAATTTGTGTTGTCTTCCGAAATAATTAAACGCATCGTGAGCGGTTACTAAAATTCTTTTTTCTTCGGATAATTCATTGATTTTTTGTGTTACTTTTATGTTTAAATCTTGTAATTTATCGAGATAAATTTTAGCATTATTTTTATAAAATTCGGCATTTTCAGTATCTATTTCGGCTAATTTATCAGCAAGATAAGAAGTCATTAGTGTCCAATTAGTAATATCGAACCAAATATGCGGATCATAATTTGAGGCAAATAATTCTGAACCTATCAAGTCTTTTTTAGCAATTGCATCTGAAATTTCGATAGTTTTTTTATGTTGATGTTCCATTTTTTCAAAAACCTCTACTAGTTTTCCTTCTAAATGCAATCCACTGTAAATAATAATATCAGCATTAAAAAGCTTAGAAACGTCGCCTTCACTGGCTTTGTATAAATGTGGATCAACGCCTGAACCCATTAATCCATTTACATTTATTTTATCGCCACCGATATTTTTCACCAAATCGGTAACCATTGTAGTGGTGGTTACGATATTTAATTTTCCATCTTTTTTTTCTTCGGATGTTTTACAGCTAATCGCTAATAAAACTAGGAGTATTAAGTATATTTTTTTCATGTTTTTTAGATTTTTTGAATATAAATATTATTGGCAACTTTGTTTGAAATGGTCATTATTTTATCATTTATTTTCACTAAAAACGAATCATCAAAAGGTTCTTTATCCAGTATTTGAATATGTTGTCCTAAGCCGATTTCTTGTTTATCTAAAAAGCGTAAAAATTCAGAAGAAGTATCATTTACACCCACACAAACTCCTTGTTCATTTTTATGCAATGTTGCCAATAAACTTTTTTTGATTTGGGGTAAATTCCCTTGTTTATCAGGGATTGGGTCGCCATGCGGATCTGTTTTCGGATGTCCTAAAAATGCATCTAATTCATCAATTAATTTGGGCGAATGTATATGTTCCAATTGTTCGGCAACCTCATGGACTTCATCCCAAGAAAAATTAAGTTTTTCAACTAAAAAAACCTCCCATAAACGGTGTTTCCGAATAATATTAGCAGCCGTTTTTTTACCAAAATTAGTTAAAGTAACGCCTTGATATTTTTTATAAACAACTAATTTCTTATCGGATAATTTTTTAATCATATCGGTTACCGATGATGCTTTGGTAACCAACATATTTGCAATTGCGTTAGTGGTAATTCCTTTATCGGATACTAAGGCTAAATGATAAATTGTTTTAATATAATTTTCTTCGGATTGACTAAACATCTTCTTTTGATAGTATTTTTTTAATAGGACAAAGATATAATTTTTCATTTATATAAAATAATTTTTAGACAAGTCTAAAAATTATTTTATGTTTGCATTAAATTTAAAACAAGTCTAAACTAAAAAAATAATCATACAGTGATGAAAAAATTACTCTTATTTACTTTTATATTAATTGCATCGTTTGCTAAAGCACAAACAATCAAAGGAAAAATAACCACTTCCAAAGGTGCCATATTACCGTTTGCGAATATCTTGGTTAAAAACACCAATCTTGGCGTAACTGCCGATGAAAATGGCGTGTTTCTTTTAGAGAATATCAAGCTAAACAATCAGAAAAAAGTTACGTTAATTACTTCTGCTATCGGATTTATGTCTTCTCAAAAAAGAATAAATATATCCAAAGAAAAAGTAACAATTATTGATTTTAGCCTGACAGAACACGCCGAATTATTAGATCAAATTACGGTAACAGGAACTCGAACAGACAGACGAAGTACCAAAAATCCTGTGATTGTAAACGTAATAAACAGCCAAACGTTAGCCGATATACAAGCTTGTAATTTATCCGAAGGATTGAAATTTCAAACGGGTTTACGTGTAGAAACTGATTGTCAAACCTGTAATTATACACAACTTAGAATGAACGGTTTATCTGGCGGATATTCGCAAATTTTAATCAATGGTCGCCCAATTTTTAGCCCGCTAACTGGTTTGTATGGTTTGGAACAAATTCCAACCAATATGATTGATAGAATTGAAGTAGTTCGTGGCGGTGGCTCGGCTTTATACGGCTCAAGTGCGATCGGTGGAACGGTGAATGTAATTACCAAAATCCCAAAGAAAAACAACTTTAGTATTGGCTATAATTATCAAAATTTTAAAGGCACTTCCGATCATATTATCGCAGGAAATGCAACGGTTGTAAATGAAGAAAAAAATGCAGGAGTTTCTTTTTTTATCAATAACAGAACTCGTGAAATTTACGATCATAATGGCGATAATTATTCAGAACTTCCAGAATTGAAAAACAATTCATTTGGTACAAATCTATTTTTCTTGCCTACGGATAATCAAAAAATAGAAATTAATTTTAGTAAAATGAACGAATACCGTTATGGTGGTGAAATGATTGAAAACGCACCACATTTCGCCCTACAATCCGAAGAAAGAGTACACGATGTTTATGTTGGAAATGTTGATTATCAAATTAATTTTAATCAAGATAAAAGCTCGTTAATCGCTTATGTAGCCTCACAATATACCGATAGAGAACATTATACAGGAATCCGTCCTGGAACTCAAAATGTAATCGAAGATACCGTGCATTTAGCAAATCCGCCGTACGGAAACTCAGATACAACCACGCTTCAAGGAGGACTTCAATTTAATCATCAATTAGAAGATTTCTTAAAAGGAAATAACGTACTTACTATCGGGTCGGAATTTGTACAAGATGATGTTTTTGATGAAATTAAAGCCTATGAATATAAAGTAGACCAACTTACTCAAAACTACGGTTTCTTCTTTCAAAGTGATTGGGAAATCAATAATAAATGGAATTTATTAGCAGGAGTCCGTTACGATCATCATAAATTAGAAGCGCTCAATAAAGATAAAACAAAGAAATCAATTATCAATAATGTAGCAAGTCCTCGTGTTTCGGTATTATTTAAACCCTTCGAAAAAGCACAACTACGCGCCACTTGGGGAACTGGTTTTAGAGCGCCACAAGCTTTTGATACCGATTTACATATGGCCTTTGCAGGTGGTGGAATCTCAAGAGTACAACTTGCCGATGACTTAAAAAAAGAACGCTCAAATAGCTATACCGTATCTTTTAATTATGATAAACCAACCGAACATTATATCTATGGATTTACTGTTGAAAGTTTTTATACCGAATTAAACAATGCTTTTTATTTAGAAGGAATTGGCGAAGATGAATTTGGAGAAGTTTTCAAAAAAAGAAATGGTGATGGCGCTGTTGTAAATGGAATTACCCTAGAAACACGCTTGAATTATGATGGAATTTTTCAGTTTGATGCAGGTTTTACGTATCAATCTAGCAAATACAATACCGCTGTAAATAATTCGGATGCTCTTGAAAACAAAAAAGAGTTTTTAAGAACACCGAAAACTTATGGATATGCAACAGCAACTTATACGCCAAATCAAAAATTTAAAACCGCATTAAACCTTGTTTATACTGGAGAAATGAACGTATTGCATTTAGCTTCGGATAAAAATTTAGCACAAGATGAATACCTAAAATCACCTAATTTTTTTAATGTCGGAATCAAAACTAGCTACAATTTTAAGTTGGAAAACTTAAAAACTAATATTGAAGTTTCGGCAGGTGTTAAAAATCTTTTTGATGAATATCAAACAACGTTTGATATTGGAAAAGAACGAGATAGCAATTTCATATATGGACCCGCAACGCCAAGAACATATACACTAGGCTTTAAAATATTTCAATAAGCATTTAAAATAATACATTTTATAATGTACTGAAACAGGGAGTTTTACCATAAAGCTCCCTGTTTTTCGTAATATTAACTTAATATTAGATCCCTTAATATCGACTTAATTAACATTAAAGAAACATTCTAATAAAGCAACCATAATTTTCAAGTAACATTAGATTTACAACATAGCATCAGATTTGCAGTGTATATATTAAGAACCTAAGATAAGTATTACGTATAATGAAAAAATTAATAATTATTACTCTTTTAAGCCTTTGTAGTTTTGTGTATGCACAAGATAAAGGAACGGTATCAGGTACGATTTCTGATAAAGAGATGAACGGAGAAGCACTCCCTTTCGCAAATGTTTTTATTAAAGGAACAACTATTGGAGCAACCACCGATATGGATGGTAAATACTCTTTAAGTGTTCCAAGTGGAAGTCAAACAATTGTATTTAGTTTTGTTGGATATCAAACCGTTGAAAAAGCAATTGCTGTAAAAGCAAATCAAAACTTAGTTGTAAACCAACAACTTGGTGCTAGTGAAGGCGTTTCTTTAGACGAAATTGAAATTAAAGCAACCGTTAGTAGAGAAAAAGAAAGTGCTTTGTTATTACAACAAAAGAAAGCAACTGTAATTATTGAAAGTATTGGAGCGCAAGAATTATCAAAAAAAGGAGTTAGTAACGCCGCGGCAGCAACTACTAAAATATCAGGAGTAACTAAAAGTGAAGGTACTGGCGATATTTATATTCGTGGTTTAGGAGATCGTTATTTATCTACCTCAATGAACGGTTTACCTGTTCCTTCGGATAATGTAAATAATAAAAATATCAACCTAAACTTATTTAATACCAACATCATTCAAAATGTAGGAATTTCTAAAACATATACCACTAATAATTATGCAGATCAAGGTTCTGGTTCTGTAAATATTATTTCAAAAGAATTTTCTAAAAAAGGAATTAAAATCGGTTTAAGCGGAGGTAGTAATACCAATGTTATGGAATTAAGTGATTTTAGAAAAACAATCATCAATGAAGATGTTACTTTTGGTTTTCATGAAAAAAAATACGCCTTACAAGACGCTTTAACAAGACAAGGTTGGGATACGAAAACAACCAATATTCCTTTTAATTATGGTGCTTCTATCGGTGGTGGTTATAAATTTGACATCTTCGGAAAAGCTTTAAAATTTGTAGCATCGGCTTCTTACTCTTCTTCAAATAGTTATCAAGAAGGATTATTTAGAAGTTATAAAGCGAATATTTTAGATAAAGGTTTTTCTTATAATGAACAACATGACACTGAAAAATATATTACAAACACTAACGCAACAGGATATATCAATTTCAGTCTAAAATTAAATGACAAGAACAAATTAAAGTACAATACTTTAGTTGTAAATAAAAGTCAAGACTTATTATACGAACAAGGAAGAAAAGGTTTCGGATATGTTTACGATCAAGATCCTAGTGAATATGGTGCTTTTGTAAGAGATCAAAATTTTAAACAAACAACACTTTTTGTAAACCAATTAATGGGAGAGCACAAGTTAGACGAAAACAATACGTTAAACTGGGCTGGAGGTTACAACTTTGTGTTAGCTGAAGAACCTAACAGAATTAGAAATGAAGTAAATATTTTAGATCCTGAAAAACCTTCATCACAAATTCAATATGCACACGTTGGAGATTATCAACAACGTAAATCAAGCCAGAAAATTGAAGACAACGATTATAATGCATTAATTCAAAATAAACTTGCTTTAGGACAAAGTGCTGATGAATTCGAAAAGAAACCATATGCTTTAAATTATGGAATAAATATCCGTAAAAAAGAAAGAAGTTTTAAATCATTATTTGTAGGTGTGAAAGCGAAAGGAATGAAAGCTCCTTCAGTTGATAATATTACCGATACTTTTACTGCTAGTAATTTTAATCCTGATTTATATCCTAATTTAGAATTAAAAGTTCGTCCAAATGATACGTATTCAGCAGATTTAAAAGCTTATGCAGCTTTTGTGAATTTTGATTTTCAACTTGATGAAAAACTTTCAGGAAACTTAGGATTGCGTTTTGAGAAAGATGAAATAAACATGGATTGGAGTGTTGCCAATTATATCGATCAAATAACAGGAAAAGAACGAATTGGTAGTTTGAATAAAAAATACGAAGGTCTTTATCCTAGTGTAAATTTAAAATACGAATTGAACGAAAAAAATTACCTACGTTTCGCTTCAAGTGTAACACAAACATTACCAGAGTTTAAAGAACTTGCTCCTTTAGAATATGTATCGCCAACAGGACGTGTTACCAGAGGAAATCTTGATTTAGAAAAATCAGATATTTATAATATCGATTTAAAATGGGAATTCTTTCCAAGTAGAGAAGAATTGGTATCGGCAACAGTATTTTATAAGCAAATTAAAAATCCTATCAACTTAGGATTAACAAGAGGTTCATCAGGAAACTTCATTTTTGAAAACACTGGAGATAAAGCAGATGTGTTAGGTTTAGAAGTGGAAGGAAAAGTTGGATTGATTAAAAATGAAGACGAAAAAAGCTTATTAAGTGCAACTGGAAATGTTACTGTAATGTATTTAAATCAAGATTTACATAAAGAATTTCAATATAAAGATGTAACAGAATCAAAATTACAAGGAGCTTCTAACTTTATTTTCAATGGTTCTGTAAGTTATAACTCACAAACGGAAAAACCTTTCATCGGAACAGTAACAGGAAACTATTCTTCAGATAAAATATTTTCTTTAGGAGCACCTCGTAGTCAAGATGATAGAGCTACTTTATATAATGACCAAATTATTCAAAAAGGTTTTTTTACTTTAGATGCAATTCTTAGTAAAGAAATTACAAAATACTTAACAGTTAAATTAGTCGGTAAAAATTTATTAAATCCTGAAATTAAACAAACACAATTAGTTAGAAATACAAGTACAGGTATTGAAACTAATGAAACTGTTCAGTTATATAAAAAAGGGCAACAACTTAGTTTAGGACTAAGCCTTTCTTTCTAAGAAACCTTTAACTTTTAAAATAATACTTACTAAAAAATCTTTGTGAATTTTCACAAAGATTTTTTTTTGATTAAAAATTAAAAAACGTAATCAAATATTATAGAAAATCAATAAAAAACAAGTAAACATTTATTAACACTAAAGGCAAACTGTTAACCTTTAATTAAATAACAATAGTTAAACATAGCCTTAATTTGTATAACAGAAATTAAACAAATCAAAATGAAAAAAATAGTCTTAAAAGCTTTTGTAGTAGCGGCATTATTAACAGGAACTACGACTTTCATTAGTTGTGGAAGTGATGAGCCAGAAGTTATTGAAGGTGGTACAGGAACAGGTACTAACCAAGAAGGAACTAAACTTGAAGGAAGAGTTAGTGGTACAATTACCTTAGATGCTTCAAAAGAATATAAGTTAACAGGTTCTTATATTATAGAAGATGGTGGACAATTAATTATTCCTGCAGGGACTAAAATTACGGTTACAGGAACTGGTACAGAAGCATATATTGCGGTATTAATGGGTGGTAAAATTGATATTCAAGGTACAGCAAGCAAGCCTGTCACCATGTCTTCAGCAAATGGAAAACCTGGAGATTGGGGAGGTTTAACTATCTGTGGAAAAGCAACAACAACTGCTGGTGTAGAAGCAGAAGCAGAAGTTGGTGGTTTCAAATATGGTGGAACTGCTGATACTGATAACTCTGGTTCTATTAAGAATTTAATTATTAAAGGAACAGGAGCTTCTATTAACTCTGAATCTCAATATAATGGAATTTCATTATATGCTGTTGGTTCTGGTACTATTATTGAAGATGTAGCTGTAATTGATGGTTCTGATGATGGTATTGAATTTTTTGGAGGTACCGTTTCTGTTAAAAACATCTACTTAGAAAATAACGAAGACGATTCAATTGACTGGACAGAAGGTTGGAATGGAACTGTTGAAAATGCCTATGTTTCTCATACAAAAGCAGGCTTTTCAACTGTATTAGAAGGGGATAAAGCAAATAAGAATCCTAAATTTATTAATTTAACAGCTGTTTCTACAGTAGAAGAAGTTGTTAAAGATAAACCTACTACTGCATTACAATTCAAAAAACAATCTGGAGCAACGATTACAGGATTGTCTTTAACAGGGTATCAAAAAAATATTGACATGAAAGATAGCGGAGCGTTATCAAATGTTAAAATTGAAGGTGAAGATGCAAATCCAGCAACAAACTATACAAAAGCAGCTACGGTAAACGTAAAAGACTTTAGTTGGGTTAATTCATCTGTAGATGTAAATACTGATTTATTACAAGGAACTGTTACTGGAGAAGTTACTTTAGATCCATCAATAGCTTATAAATTAACGGGGTCTTATATCGTACAAGACGGTGGGAAATTAACCATTCCTGCTGGAACTAAAATTACAGTTACAGGAAGTGGTACAGAAGCATATATTGCTGTATTAATGGGCGGTAAAATTGACATTCAAGGAACAGCAAGTAATCCTGTTACTATGTCATCGCCAAATGCAAAACCTGGAGATTGGGGAGGTTTAACTATCTGTGGAAAAGCAACAACAACGGCTGGTGTAGGTGCAGAAGCTGAAGTTGGTGGTTTTAAATACGGTGGAACTGCAAATGCTGATAATTCTGGTTCTATTAAATATTTAATCATAAAAGGAACAGGAGCTTCTATTAATTCAGAATCTCAATATAATGGAGTTTCATTATATGCTGTTGGATCAGGAACAACTATTGAAAATGTAGCTGTAATCGATGGTTCTGATGATGGTATTGAATTTTTTGGAGGAACAGTATCTGTTAAAAACATCTACTTAGAAAACAACGAAGACGATTCAATTGACTGGACAGAAGGTTGGAACGGAACTGTTGAAAATGCTTATATTTCACACTCTAAAACTGGTTTTTCAACGGCTTTAGAAGGAGATAAAGCAAACAACAATCCTAAATTTGTTAATTTAACAGCTGTTTCTACTGTAGAAGGAACTGCATTACAATTCAAAAAAGAATCTGGAGCAACTATTACAGGATTATCTTTAACAGGATATGGTAAAAATATCGACATGAAAGATAACGGAGCGTTATCAAATGTTAAAATTGAAGGTGAAGATGCAAATCCAGCAACAAACTACACAAAAGCCGCTACAGTAAACGTAAAAGACTTTGGTTGGGTAAATTCATCTGTCGATGTAAACTCAGACTTATTACAAGGAACTGTTACTGGTGAAGTTACTTTAGATCCATCAGTAGCTTATAAATTAACAGGTTCTTATATTGTACAAGCTGGTGGAAAATTAATCATTCCTGCTGGAACTAAAATTACCGTTACAGGAAGTGGTACAGAAGCATATATTGCCGTATTAATGGGTGGTAAAATTGAAATTCAAGGTACAGAAAGTACTCCTGTTATAATGTCTTCACCAAAAGGGAAACCTGGAGATTGGGGAGGTTTAACCATCTGTGGAAAAGCAACAACAACCGCTGGTGTAAAAGCTGAAGCTGAAGTTGGAGGTTTTAAATACGGAGGAACTTCTGATGCTGATAGTTCAGGATCAATTAAAAACTTAGTAATTAAAGGAACAGGAGCTTCAATTAACTCTGAATCTCAATATAATGGAATTTCATTATACGCAGTTGGTTCAGGTACAGTAATTGAAAATGTAGCTGTAATTGATGGAGCTGATGATGGTATTGAATTTTTTGGAGGAACAGTATCTGTTACAAATATTTACTTAGAAAACAACGAAGACGATTCAATCGACTGGACAGAAGGATGGAACGGAACCGTTGAAAACTCTTATATTTCACACTCTAAAGAAGGTTTTTCAACAGCTTTAGAAGGAGATAAAGCAAACAACAACCCTAAATTTATTAACTTAACGGCTGTTTCTAGTGTAAACGGAACTGCATTACAATTTAAGAAAGAATCTGGAGCTATCATTACAAACTTACATTTAGATGGATATGATAAAAACATCGACATGAAAGATAATGGAAAGTTATCAAATGTTAAAATTGATGGCGCTGATGCTTCAAAAGAAGATACCTATAACGAAGGAACTAAAGTTGATACTTCAAAATGGTCTTGGAAAAACGCAAGTTTATAAGCCTGAAAATTTGAAGCAATTTGCTTACTAATTTTTAAATATTAATTAATCCAGAGAAGTTCGCTTCTCTGGATTTTTTTTTGAGGATAATTTTTCGAAGATAATTTTTCGCGCTTTTTAAAAGTTGTTTACTATTCTTTAAAAGGTTATTTTGCATTAAAAATTATTCTGTGCAAAATTTATCAACTTTTCAAGTATACAACGCATCAGCTGGAAGTGGAAAAACCTTTACGCTTGTTAAAGAATATCTAAAAGTTTTATTAAAAACAGACGATGTTTTTAAGTTTCAAAAAATATTAGCCATTACTTTTACCAATAAAGCGGCGGGTGAAATGAAAGCACGTGTTTTAGAAAATTTACAAACATTCTCCGAAGGAAAAGAAAATGATTTGTTAAAAATTATTATCAAAGAAATTTCGCTTGATACACAAATTAAAACCAAAATTGATACACAAAAAATACAGCAACGAAGCAAAAAAATAGTCGAAGCAATTTTAAAAAATTATTCGGCATTTTCAATTACAACTATTGATAGTTTTACCCATAAAATCATCAAAAGCTTTGCCTATGATTTAGGATTGCCACTAAATTTTGAAGTGGAAATGGATGCAATTTCATTATTGAATCAAGCCGTTGATGTGTTAATTTCTAAAATCGGGGTCGATACCGATTTAACCAAACTATTAATCGATTTTTCGCTCGATAAAGCTGATGATGATAAATCATGGGATATTTCACTTGAATTAAATGAGTTTTCGAGAATCTTGTTAAATGAAGATGATATCCAGCATTTTAGAAAACTTGAAGATAAAAAATTAAGTGATTTCACCAATTTAAAAAGTAAATTATTTAAAGATCAACAACAAATTAAAACCCGATTCTTAGAAATTGGAAAAAAAGGAATCGCAATAATTGAAACCACACAATTAGAACATAAAGATTTTTACTATTCTATGTTGCCAAAGCATTTTTTAGCGTTATCTGAAAATCCTGCCAAAGCAAAATTTTTTGAACAAACAAAACTTCGAGAACGTATTGAAGAAAATTTCTTTTATGCAAAATCAAAATCAGCCTCTATAAAAAATGCTATTGAAGGAATTTTACCAGAATTATTATCTTTATATATGGAATCTGAAAAGTTGTATCAGCAATTTTTAATGAACAGATTAGCCTTAAAAAGCGTAATTCCGTTAGCCGTTTTAAATTATATAAATCTTGAATTAACACATATTAAAGAAGAAAATAACTTGCGATTAAATGCTGAATTTAATCAATTAATTTCTGATAATATAAAAGACCAACCCGCACCATTTATTTACGAACGAATTGGACAACGATTTATGCATTATTTTATTGATGAAATGCAGGATACATCAGTGTTACAATGGGAAAATATTATTCCGTTAATAGACAATGCCTTGGCACAAGAAGATAGTAATTTGCTTTTAGTTGGAGACGGAAAACAAGCTATTTATCGTTGGCGTGGTGGAAAAGCAACACAATTTATTTCCTTGGGAGCTAGTGCCGAAAATCCGTTTCATATCGACAAAGAAATAAAAACACTAGATACCAACTTTAGAAGTTATAGCGAAATTATTGATTTTAATAATCAGTTTTTTCAACATACCGCTAATTTTTTGGAAAATCAAGACTATAAAAACCTATTTATTGAAGGAAATAAACAATCAACAACAGCTAAAAAAGGCGGTTTTGTATCCCTTTCCTTTTTAGACAAAGAAGAAGAAAAAGCTGATGAGGTTTTAAAATATCCGAAGAAAGTTTTAGAAACTATTCAAAAAGTTCAAAAGACATTTTCTTTAAATGAAATCTGCGTGTTGGTGCGTAAGAAAAAAGATGGTGTTGCTGTAGCAAATTATTTATCAGAAAATGGCGTTCAAATTATTTCTTCCGAAACATTATTACTCAAAAATAGCGCGAAAGTTACCTTTATTACCGATGTTTTACAAGTAATTCAGCATCCAAATGATAAAGAAGCATTATTAGAAGTACTCTATTTTTTACAACATCATTTGAAACTAGAAATAGCTAAAAATTTATTTATTTCAGAAATGATTCAGAAACCACTTGATGCCGTTTTTGAAGAATTTAAACAATATCAAATTTCATTCGATTTAATTAATTTTCATCAACTACCATTTTATGAAAAAATAGAAGAAATTATCCGAAGTTTTAAATTAATTGAAGCTTCCGATGCGTATGTGCAATTTTTCCTAGACATCGTTTTGGAACAACAACGAAAAGGAACAAGTATTCAAGAATTTCTAGATTTTTGGAACGATAAAAAAGAAAATTTAAGCATCGTAGCTCCCGAAACAGGCAATGCTGTGCAAATTATGACCATTCATAAATCCAAAGGATTGGAGTTTCCTGTCGTTATTTTTCCCTATGATTTAGATATTTATCGACAAATAAACCCTAAAATTTGGCTCGATGAATTACCAACAAATTTTGATGGTTTTCAAGAATTATTAGTGCCGTATAACAGCGATTTAAAATCAATAAATGAACGAAGTTTAGAAATTTATCAGCAACAACGAGAAGAAGTTGAATTGGATAATTTTAATCTTTTATATGTCGCACTAACTCGTGCTGTAGAGCAATTACACATCATTACAGAATATAAAATCACTACAAAAGGAGAAGAAAATACCAATCATTATTCAGGGATTTTTATCAACTATCTAAAAGAAAAAAATCGTTGGAATGATGGAAAATTAGACTATTATTTTGGAGAATCAAAAAGAATAAGTACGCCTAAAGAAAATTTTTATACCGCTGAAATTCAACAAGAATTTATTTCAACGCCTTGGCAAAATCATAATATCCATATGTTGGCGAGTGCCTCAAAGTTATGGGATACCGAACAAGGAAAAGCCATCGAATTTGGAAATTTAATTCATGAAATGATGGCTAAAATTTTCAATCAAAATGATGTTGAAAAAGTTGTGCATCAATATGAACAACAAGGAATTATAAATAAAAAACAAGCCGAAAATATTCAAAATGATATTTATAAAATTGTAAATCACCCAAAATTAAAACAATTTTACGCCAAAAATGTAACCGTATATAATGAACGAGAAATTGTAGATGTCGATAATCAAATCCTAATTCCCGATAGATTAGTGCTTTCACAAAACAATGACGTAACGATCTTAGATTATAAAACAGGAAAACCATCGAAAAGTTATCATCAGCAATTATTACGCTATGAACGTGTCTTAAAATCAATTAATTATAAAGTTGTTAAAAAATTACTCATATATATAAATAAAGAAATTTTAGTGGAAGAAGTATAGTTTTTTTTAAATTCAGTAATTAATAAGCAATTAATTAGCTCTTAAATTGTAAATATTAACAAGGAGAAACCACTGTATTTTCTAAGAAATCAATAAAGACTTTATACAGATTTAAATATATTAATTTAAAAACTTTTTTTTGTAATAAGTTTTTGTAGATTTGCTTTTGTAAATAAGTTATAACAACTTACATTTGCGGTATATATAAAACGAACTTTTAATTTAAATTATTTTATAATGAAACAAATCAAATTAGCTGTGATAGCTTTGTTTACGTTTGCTACTATAGCAACAACAAGCGCACAAGATTCAGATAACCCATGGGTTGTTGGTTTTGGAGTTAACAGTGTAGATGTAAGAGGTAACAGAAATTTTGAAGATTTAATTAAAGACGGATTAGGTACTTCAGACTGGAATATTTTACCATCTGTATCAAGAATATCTGTTGACAGATATTTAGATCAAGGTTTTTCTTTACAATTAGCGGGGTCTTTAAATAAGATTGAAACATATCTTAAGAAAGATGATATGGATGAGCTTTACTGGGCTATCGATGCAAACGTAAAGTATGATTTAGATCCTTTAGTAGATTTAATTTTCAAAGGAACAACTCAATATTTTGATCCTTATGTATATTTAGGAGGAGGTTATACTTCTTTAGCTGATGAAGGTACTGCAATGTTAAATGCTGGAGCTGGATTTAATACTTGGTTTAATGATAACTTAGGATTAAACTTCCAAACAGGAGCAAAGCATGATTTTGGTGATAAAGTAAGAGGTCATTATCAACACTCTATTGGTTTAGTTTTCAAATTTGGAGGCACTGATACTGATGGTGATGGTATTTTTGATAAAGATGATGCTTGTCCAGAAGTTGCTGGATTAAAAGAATTTAATGGTTGTCCTGATACAGATGCTGATGGAATTAAAGATGCAGATGATGCATGTCCAGAAGTTGCAGGTTTAGCTGCTTTAAACGGTTGTCCTGATACTGATGGTGATGGAATTGCTGATAAAGATGATGCTTGTCCTACTGTAAAAGGAACAAAAGCGAACAACGGATGTCCTGATACTGATGGTGATGGTGTTGTTGATTCTAAAGATAAATGTCCTACTGTTGCAGGTCCTGTAGATAACAATGGTTGTCCTTACGCAGATACTGATAAAGATGGTGTTTTAGATAAAGACGATAAATGTCCTAAAGTTGCAGGTGTTGCTTCTAACAATGGATGTCCTGAAGTAGTAATTACTAAAGCTGCTGAAAAGAAATTAAATGACTTCGCAAGAGCTATTTACTTTAACTCAGGAAGAACTACTTTTAAGCCTGGTGTTATTGCTAATTTAGATAGAATTGCGTCAATTATGAAGGAATACTCTAAAGCTAACTTTAGTGTTCAGGGTCATACTGATAGCCAAGGTAAAGCTGCTAGTAACTTAAGATTATCTGAAAAAAGAGCGAAAGCTGTTTTAGATTATTTAGCTAACAAAGCAGGTATTCCATCTTCTAGATTAACTTCTGCTGGATTTGGTGAAGACTATCCAATTGCTTCTAATAAAACAAGATCAGGTAGAGCTGAAAACAGACGTGTTGAAATTAAATTAGTAAAATAATTTTATTAAAACATTTATAATATTAAAAGCCTCACGTAAGTGAGGCTTTTTTTTATTTACTAAATTTATTAAAAATAGGCGTAAAGGTTTTTTAAATTCCCCTAAAAAAATTACCTTTGCACATTGAAAAAAGGAGCTAAAGCTCACGCTAGCAAATTAAATAACTTTAATTACATATAGTAATGTCTACAATAACAGGTAAAGTTTCTCAAATTATTGGTCCAGTTATCGATGTTGAGTTTAATACAGAAAATGCTGAATTACCAAAAATTTACGATTCATTAGAAATTAAAAAAGCTGATGGTTCAATTTTAGTATTAGAGGTTCAACAACATATAGGTGAAGATACAGTTCGTACTATTTCGATGGATGCAACTGATGGTTTAAGTAGAGGTACAGAAGTTATCGCTACAGGTAATCCAATTCAAATGCCAATAGGTAAAGATATTTATGGACGTTTGTTTAACGTTACAGGAGATGCTATTGATGGTTTAGGTGATTTACCTAAAACAGGAGATGCAGGTTTGTCAATCCACCGTCAAGCACCAAAATTTGAAGATTTATCTGTATCAACAGAAGTTTTATTTACAGGTATTAAAGTAATTGATTTAATTGAGCCGTACGCAAAAGGAGGTAAAATTGGATTATTTGGTGGAGCAGGAGTAGGTAAAACCGTATTAATTCAGGAGCTAATTAACAACATCGCAAAAGGACATGGAGGTTTATCTGTATTCGCAGGTGTTGGTGAAAGAACTCGTGAAGGAAACGATTTATTAAGAGAGATGTTAGAATCTGGAATTATCAAATATGGTGATGATTTTATGCATTCTATGGAAGAAGGAGGATGGGATTTATCAAAAGTTGATAAACCAGGAATGAGAGACTCTAAAGCTACTTTCGTATTCGGACAAATGAACGAACCACCTGGAGCACGTGCACGTGTTGCCTTATCTGGTTTATCTATTGCTGAATATTTCCGTGATGGAGCAGGAGAAGCACAAGGAAAAGACGTTCTTTTCTTCGTTGATAATATCTTCCGTTTTACACAAGCAGGTTCTGAGGTATCGGCTTTATTAGGTCGTATGCCATCTGCAGTAGGATACCAACCAACATTAGCTACCGAAATGGGAGCAATGCAAGAGCGTATTACTTCTACTAAAAAAGGTTCTATTACATCTGTACAAGCAGTTTATGTACCTGCAGATGATTTAACAGATCCAGCACCAGCAACAACATTTGCCCATTTAGATGCAACTACAGTATTATCTCGTAAAATTGCAGAATTAGGTATTTATCCTGCAGTAGATCCTTTAGATTCTACTTCAAGAATTTTATCTGCTGAAGTTTTAGGAGCTGAACACTATGATACAGCAACAAGAGTAAAAGAAATTTTACAACGTTATAAAGAATTGCAAGATATTATTGCAATTTTAGGTATGGAAGAATTATCTGAAGAAGATAAATTAGTCGTTCACAGAGCACGTCGTGTACAACGTTTCTTATCACAGCCATTTCACGTAGCAGAACAATTTACAGGATTGAAAGGATGTTTAGTTGATATTAAAGATACCATTAAAGGATTTAACATGATTATGGATGGTGAATTAGATAAGTATCCAGAAGCAGCGTTTAACTTAAAAGGATCAATTCAAGAAGCAATTGATGCTGGTGAAAAAATGTTAACTGAAGCATAATTCAACGAATAATTAACAATAATTAATTAAATTATGTTTTTAGAAATTGTAACTCCAGAAGCTATCTTGTTTTCGTCAGAAGTAGATGCTGTTAGTGTACCAGGAATTAATGGTGAATTCCAAATGTTAAATAATCACGCCGCAGTGGTGTCTATTTTAACAAAAGGAACTGTTAAAATACACGTACATACACAAGATCATTTAGTCTTTGATGATTTACATGCAAGTATTATTCCTTTACCTGCAGACTCTAAAGTATTAACTTTAGATATCAAATCAGGAACTTTAGAAATGAAAGATAATAAAGTAATTATTCTTGCAGATTAATTATTTAACTTCATAAATTAAAAAAGCCAAACATTATGTTTGGCTTTTTTTTATTTTAAGTATCTTTGTTTCGTATGAAAGTAGCATTTTTATTTATTGGAGGTCCAGAGATTTTTGTAATCATATTAATTGTGGTCATGTTATTTGGTGCAGATAAAATTCCTGAAATTGCCAGAGGCTTAGGGAAAGGTATCCGTCAGGTAAAAGATGCAACGAATGATATTAAAAAAGAAATCAATAATACAGCAAAAAATCAGGGCATAGATACTGATTTTGTAAAAGATATCGATAAAGAAGTAACCAAGGTTAAAGATGATATTGATGATTTTACAGGACCAATAAAACGTCAGTTTTAAAATTTATTTAACCCGACTAATCGTTAATCCATCACGAATTGGTAATAAAACCGTTTCTATACGAGGGTCTTCGTTTAATTTTTTATTATACTCTAAAAGAATTTTTGTATCAATATCTTTAGGATTTAATTCTTCTACAACTTTTCCACTCCAAAGTACATTATCTGATAAAATAACGCCACCAGTATTCATTTTATCAATAATTAAATCAAAATAATTTAGATAATTTGATTTATCGGCATCAATAAAAACTAAGTCAAATTTGCTGTCTATTGTAGGAATGATATCCAAAGCATTTCCGATATATTGCTTTATTTGATTTTTATAATCAGATTTTTCAAAATAAGTAGCCTGAAGTTCTTCTAATTCTTCATTTTTATCGATAGTGTGTAGCGTTCCATTTTTATGCAATCCTTCGGCTAATGATAAGGCGGAATATCCTGTGTAAGTTCCTATTTCTAAAATTGTTTTAGGCTGTATTAATTTTGATATCATCGATAAAACTCTTCCTTGAAAAGCACCGCTTAGCATCCGTGGATTTAATACTTTTTGCCAAGTTTCTCGGGTTAATTCTTGTAATATTTTCGGTTCTTGTTGCGAATGATTCACAACATATTGGTCGATTTTATCTGGTAAAAAGTGCATGATTATTTATTATAAATATTAATTAAATATATTGAAATTAATTAGTTGATTTTTTTAAAATAGCTAATTCTTTTTTTAATTTTTCTTTTTCTTTTGATGATAAGCAGAGCATTTCATTGTTGCAAATGTTCGCATTCATTTTAAAGATATGCGACATTTTAGTATTTTGTTTGGAATAACGTGAACAAATTTCACAAGCAATTAAATGGGTGTAAAGTTGTATTTTTTCAATTAAAGAAGCCTCTTTATATTGTGCTTTATTACAAATAGTAGTTGCTTTATTACAGGATATTTTCAGTTTTTTAAACATTTTTTGCTCGTTTATTGAACATATTTAAGATTAAGTATTATTTATGAAACCAATTTTTTTCCATACAGTTTCTTAGTTGTGTTCTTGCTCTATGAATAATAACCCATAAATTTGACGGTGTAATCCCTAATTCCTTACAAATTTCTTCGGTTTCAAATTCTTGAATTGTTTTCATTCTAAAAACGATGGCATATTTTTCAGGAAGGCTATTGATACAATGTTCTAATTGTGTTTTTAATTCTTCATTTTCAATGTTTTTTTCGATGTCACTATTCCAATCTTGAGGGATACGCTCTTCAATCCAATCGCCTTGATTTTCACCACTTTCATAAAAATTCATTCGAACTTCGGCTTTTCCTTTTGTTGAATTTATTTTTCGATAATAATCAATAATTTTTCTTTTTAAGATGGAAATTAGCCATGTTTTTTCACTTGCTTTTCCTTGAAAATTTTTGGCTGATTTAAGTCCTGCAAAAAAGGTTTCTTGTACTAAATCTTTAGAAATATTAGCATCATTTACTCGAGATATTGCATATTTAAATAAATAATCTGCATATAAATCGACCCATTTATCGGGCGTTAAAGTATTGGATTTATTGGTTTGGCTCATCACTTTCAAATATAAGTTATTTTTTACTTAAAAGGACTTATTTTTGATGGAGCAATCTATCAGAAAAAGATATTATTAGCCTATGAATCATCAAAAATAAAATACGTTGGAACTTTACTTTTACAGATTTTTCAATAAAATATTTCCGTATTTTTACCAACAAGAAAATTTAAAAAATGTCAGTAGCAAAAAAGCAATATAAAAGAGTTACCACGAAATCATTAGTGGACATGAAAGCAAACGGAGAAAAAATTTCGATGCTTACTGCCTATGATTATACGATGGCAAAAATTGTAGACGGAGCAGGAGTTGACGTTATTTTGGTTGGAGATTCAGCATCGAATGTAATGGCGGGGCATGAAACTACGTTGCCTATTACGCTTGACCAAATGATTTATCATGCGAGTTCGGTAATTCGTGCTATTGAGCGTTGTTTGGTAGTCGTTGATTTGCCTTTTGGAACCTATCAAGGAAATTCTAAAAATGCACTAGATTCCGCTATCAGAATCATGAAAGAATCTGGTGGACACGCCGTGAAATTAGAAGGAGGAAGCGAAATTGGAGAATCTATTTCTCGAATATTAACTGCAGGAATTCCTGTAATGGGACACTTAGGATTAACGCCACAATCGATCTATAAATTTGGAACCTACACCGTTAGAGCCAAGGAAGATGAAGAGGCAGAAAAGTTATTAAAAGATGCCAAATTATTGGAAGAATTAGGGTGTTTTGCCTTAGTTTTAGAAAAAGTTCCCGCAGCGTTAGCAACAAAAGTTGCCGAAAGTTTAACGATACCTGTCATCGGAATTGGTGCTGGTGGTGGCGTAGACGGGCAGGTTTTAGTAACTCATGATATGATTGGAATGACCCATGAATTTAATCCGCGTTTTTTACGTAGATATTTAGATTTATATACCGAAATGACTGGTGCTTTTGAAAGTTATATTGCCGATGTTAAATCGAAAGACTTTCCAAACGAAAAGGAACAATATTAATAGCGTATCCATTAAAAAGCTTTCTGAAAAGAAGGCTTTTTTTATTTTAAAGACTTTTTAAAAGATGATGAAAATACTACACTTAGATTCAAATCACGCATTACTTTTAAATCAATTAAACGATTTAGGTTTTATAAATGAACAAGATTATACCGCATCAAAAGAAATAATAGAAACTAAAATTAATCAATATGATGGAATTATTATCCGAAGTAGGTTCACTATTGATAAACAATTTTTAGACAAAGCAACCAACTTAAAATTCATCGGAAGAGTAGGCGCAGGACTTGAAAATATTGATTGTGAATATGCGAGTCAAAAAGGAATTCATTTAATTTCAGCTCCTGAAGGAAATAGAAACGCGGTTGGTGAACATGCTTTAGGAATGTTATTATCACTTTTCAATAAATTTAGAAAAGCAGATACTGAAGTTAGAAATGGTAAATGGTTGCGAGAAGAAAATCGAGGAATCGAATTAGATGGCAAAACCGTTGGTTTAATTGGTTATGGAAATATGGGAAAATCATTTGCAAAAAAACTGCGAGGTTTTGATGTAAAAGTACTTTGTTATGATATCAAACCTAATGTTGGTGATGAAAATTGTACCCAAGTTTCTTTAGAAGAATTACAACAAAAATCCGATGTTTTAAGTTTACACACACCACAAACTTCAGTAACTACAAATATGATAAATACCGATTTTATCAATGCTTTTTCGAAACCTTTTTGGTTACTAAATACGGCAAGAGGAAAATCGGTCGTTACTTCGGATTTAGTGGAAGCCTTGAAATCAGCAAAAATTTTAGGCGCAGGTTTAGATGTGTTAGAATATGAGAAAAAATCTTTCGAAAACTTATTTGTAAATCAAGAGATGCCCGAAGCATTCCAATATTTAATAAAGGCAGATAATATCTTATTATCGCCACACGTAGCAGGTTGGACCTTAGAAAGTAAGCAAAAATTAGCCCAAACTATTGTTGATAAAATAAAAAAGATTATTTAAAGGTAGAATAAATAAGTTTAATTAATTAAAATTCACCTCTTTTTTATACATTTAGCATTCAATAATAATAATACTATATACTACTATGAGTTTAATTGATGAAAATAAATTAACAGTTCAAAATCAGGAAAGTAAACGTGTTTTAGGAGGTGTTTTAGCAATTTTAATAGGACCATTAGGTATTCATAAATTTGCATTAGGATATACCAAAGAAGGCTTAATAATGTTATTAGGAAGTGTTCTTACTTGCGGATTAGCAGCACCTATTTTTGCAATTATTTCTTTAGTT
Organism: Tenacibaculum piscium; assembly: GCF_021390755.1. Classification (NCBI taxonomy): domain Bacteria; kingdom Pseudomonadati; phylum Bacteroidota; class Flavobacteriia; order Flavobacteriales; family Flavobacteriaceae; genus Tenacibaculum; species Tenacibaculum piscium. The sequence continues at coordinate 25,595 of NZ_JAJGWR010000002.1, forward strand.
GAAGGAATTACGTATTTAACAAAATCTGATGAAGAATTTATAAATATGTATCAAGTAAATAAAAAAGGTTGGTTTTAATTCGTTTTAGAAAACGTGTAATAAAAAAATAAAATGGAAGAAAGCAACAACATTTCGAAAGAAAATTTAAAAGAAAAAGCATCAGAATTTGCTGGAAAAGCAAGTGAACACGTTGCCGACGCAATGGAAGGTGTAAAAGCAAAAGTAGGTGAAGTCTTATCAGATGAAACAGTTCAAGACATCAAAAATAAAGCTGCTGAATTTGCTGATGAAGCTAAAGAAACTTTAGAAGAAGTGTCTGAAAAGGCATCAGAGTTTGCGAGTAAAGCAAGTGAAGAGCTTGCCGATTTTGCTGAAGATGCTCAAGAAGAGTTTAAAGAAGCAACTACGAAAGCTAAGAAAATTATCAAAGATTTATTAGATTAGTATTAAGAAATAATAGATAAAAAAGCATCGTTTTAATAAACGATGCTTTTTAATTTAATAAATCAAAAAAGAAATAAAACAGTACTTTTTATTTTTTACGTAATTCTAACGCTTCTTGCTTTTTCTCTTCGTTACGTTCAATTTTATGTTCAGGTCGTGTCCATTTAGGCTTTTCACCCAAGTTTTCAAAAGCAGAATCTTTTGCTTCTACCGTTTGTGGTTGTACCTTTTTAGTAAAAGGTTTCTGAGGATTTAAACCTAGCATTTTAAACATTTTCATATCTTCATCAACATCAGGATTTGGCGTTGTTAATAATTTATCACCAGCAAAAATAGAATTTGCACCTGCAAAGAAACACATTGCTTGTCCTTCTCTACTCATTTGCGTTCTTCCTGCCGATAAACGAACCTGAGTTTCAGGTAAAACGATACGTGCAGTAGCTACCATACGAACCATATCCCAAATTTCAACAGGTTTTTGATCTTCCAAAGGAGTTCCTTCAACAGCAACCAACGCATTAATTGGCGTAGATTCTGGCTGAGGACTTAAAGTAGATAAAGCCACTAACATTCCAGCTCTATCTTCTGCATTTTCACCCATTCCAATAATTCCACCAGAACAAACAGTTACGTTTGTTTTACGCACATTATCAATCGTATCTAATCTATCTTGATATCCACGTGTAGAAATCACTTCTTTATAATATTCTTCCGATGAATCTAAGTTATGATTATAGGCGTATAAACCAGCTTCTGCCAAACGTTGTGCTTGGTTTTCAGTAACCATTCCTAAAGTACAGCAAACCTCCATATCCAATTTATTAATGGTTCTAACCATGTCTAAAACTTGGTCAAATTCAGGACCATCTTTTACATTTCTCCAAGCCGCACCCATACAAACACGAGAACTTCCGCTCGATTTTGCTCTTAAAGCTTGTGCTTTTACTTGACGTACTGACATTAAATCATTTCCATCAACATTGGTATGATAACGTGCCGCTTGCGGACAATATCCACAATCTTCCGAACAACCACCAGTTTTTATAGATAACAATGTAGAAACCTGTACTACATTAGGGTCATGACTTTTTCTATGAATTGTTGCAGCTTCATATAAAAGCTCCATTAAAGGTTTATTATATATTTCAAGAACTTCTTCTTTCGTCCAGTTATGTCTTACTTCACTCATAAAAATCAAGTTATTTGTAATGTCAAAAATAGCAATATTATTTTGATATTAATACAGAAACAGCATTTCCGCCAAAACCAACAGCATTTACTAAAATATTTTTTATTTTTTTCGGATGATTTTGTTTTTCAGCAAACGGAACTTCAATTACTTTCTGATGTTGTAAAATTAGTATTGCTAACTCCAAACTAAGTAATCCAGAAGTACCAAAAGTATGCCCAACTTTCCATTTATTGGTGGTTAAAAAAGGTTTTTTATCGCCAAAAACTTCATGAATGGCATTAATTTCAGATTGATCACCTTTAATAGTTCCAGGAGCGTGCATTACAATAACATCAATATCATCCATAGAAATATCAGCTAAAGCCATTTTCATAGATTTTTGAAAACAGTCGGCATTTGCAGAAACAGATGTATTATGTTTTAAAACTTCCGTAGCAAAACCGATGCCTTTAATAAGTGCGATTGCATTTTCTTGAACACCTTTTTCTAAACAAAAAACAGCAGCAGCTTCACCCAAAACCATGGTATTTTTCTGTTTATCTAAATCAAAAGCTTTACAAGGATATTCATCTGTTTCTTTCGAATAGACTTTTAAAGCTTGCATTTGTGCGATAGTAAAATCGGTTAAAGAAGCTTCACTTGCGCCAATCATAAATTTTTCTGACATACCAGATTGTAACCAAGCAATTCCATTTAATAAAGAGTGTAAGCCGGTAGAACAGGTAATAGAATGTGAAATTTCAGGACCATTTGATTGTAAATCGTGAGCAATCCAAGAAGAAATATTTCCTAAAGTGGTGGTTGGCGAACTTAAAGTTGCTGATTTTCCTGTTTCTAAAAACTCTTTATGATATTTTTCAAACAAAGAAGTTGCACCTCTTGACGAGCCAATATTAATTCCAAAGTTATCTTCTGATGTCCAATTTGTTTTTTCAATTGCTTTTCTGGCAACATAAATTGTGTATAAAACCGAATCATCTAAACTTTTGTATTTATTATCTGAATTTCTGATAATATCAATTGCAAGTTTATCTTCATCAGTTAAGCTTCCTGTCCAAACAGTTTCTTTTAAACTTAGAAAATGTTTTTGGTTTAGATAATTCTCCCAAATTTGATTAGCATTACTACCTAAAGCAGAAACTGAAGCAAAAGAGGTAATAGAAATAGATTGTTTCAATACATTTAATTTTCTGCAAAAATAAAGGTAAAATCAAGTATTACGAAATAAATAAATATTTATATTGTCAAAAAAAGCAAGGTAAATGGAAGTACAAGAAGAAAAAAGTTGGTTTAGTAAAAATTGGGGTTGGGTTGTGCCAGTAGGCGGTTGCGGATGTGGTTGTTTAGGTTTTATTTTATTCGCTTTTTTAGGAATTGGTGCGACTATTTTTAGTGTTTTTGATACAATAACAAATTCAACACCTGTAACATATGCCGTAGAACAGGCGGCGAATAATAAAAAAGTTATCAATTTATTAGGAGAGCCAATTGAGGAAGTAGGTATTCCATCAGGAAATATATCATTAGAAAATGAAAATGGAGAAGTTGATTTTTCTATTGATATAAAAGGACCGAACGGAAAAGGAACTTTAGTTGTTCGAGGAATAAGAGCAAACGGAGAATGGATTTATGAAGATTTATATGTTCGTATTAAAGAATCATCCGAAGAAATAAATTTGTTAAATAACCAAAAGGTTTTAGAAAATATCTAAAACCTTTTCAATAGTTGTATATACTTTTTGCAGTTGTTTTTCTGTAATTATATAAGGTGGCTGAATGTAAATAGTATTTCCTAACGGACGTAAAAACACGCCATCATTCATAAAATGTTTTAATAATTGATCACGTAAAGTTCCGTAACGATTTGCGTTTGTTTTTAAATCGATAGCTAAAATAACTCCTTTCGAACGTGTGGAAGCTACTTTTGAATGTTGCTTAATTTTATCTTCAAACGTTTTGTGAGAATTTGAAATAAACTGAATACTATCTTGAATATCTTTAGTTTGTAATAATTCGATAGTTGCCAAAGCTGCGCTACAAGCTATCGGATTTGCAGAATACGTATGACAGTGAAAAAATCCTTTAGAAATATCATTACTTAAAAAAGTACTGTAAATTTCTTCGGTACAAGATGTAATTGCCATTGGCACTAATCCGCCAGTTAAGGCTTTACTTAGGCAGATAATATCGGGTTTTGTAGTAATTTCATCCGAAGCAAAATTGTTTCCTGTTTTACCAAAACCAGTCATTACTTCATCGGCAATAGTTAAAATATTGTTTTGCTTACAGAATTTTAAAATTTCGTTTAAGTCGGTAGCTTCATGAATTTTCATTCCCGCAGCACCTTGAACTAAGGGTTCGTAAATAAAACCAGCAATATTATTTTCGGCAACTATATTTTCTAGTTCTTTAATAATAGCATCATTATTTGAACCATCAGGAACAGAAATTCGCTTAATATCCATTAAAAAATCCTCAAAAGGACCATTGTAAGCCGATAACCCAGAAACTGACATTGCTCCAAAAGTATCTCCATGAAATCCATTTTCAAAAGCAATAAAAGTGGTTCGTTTTTCGTCTTTATTAAAGTAGTATTGCAACGCCATTTTAATAGCTGCTTCAACTGCTGTTGAGCCGTTATCGTTAAAGAATATTCTGTTTTGATTTTTAGGAAGAATTTTAATCAGTTCTTCGGATAATTTTACTGCAGGTTCGTGCGTAAAATCGCTAAACATTATTTGATCTAATGTTTGCATTTGTTTGTAAACACGACTGGTAATAAAATCGTTACAATGCCCGAACATACAAGTGTACCACGATGAAATTGCATCAATATACTCATTGCCTTTTTCATCGGTTAAAATACATCCTTTTGCTTTTACAATTCCTAAGCTATCAGGGTGTGTTTGATGTTGTTTTAACGGATGCCATAAATGTTTTTTATCTCTTTCTTGTAAATTCATTCGTTTATAGGTTGATTAAATTCTCTTTAAAAAGTTCGGCATATTCTTTAATCACACTTTTATCAAAATATGGTTCTTCATCAATTCGACCAATTACAGGAATACCTGTCATCTTTTTGATTATTTCCTCTGTGGTTTTATGTTTATCACCAGAAAAAATAATAGAAACGTCAAAACCTTTTTGTTTCAATAAATTTACGGTTAATAAGGTATGATTAATACTTCCTAAATAATGACGAGAAACCACAATTACTTTATAATCAGGTTTTATAATATCTAAAATAGTATCGGTGTTATTTAAAGGAACGAATATTCCGCCAGCACCTTCTATAATTAAATTTTTGTTATCAGTTTTTGGTTCTATAATTTTAGCTAAATCAATAGTAATGTTTTCGATTTCTGCCGCTGAATGTGGGCTCATCGGTGTTTTTAACGCATACGAATTTGGATGGATTATTGTTTTTTTATTAGAAATAAATTTCTTGATTTTATGAGAATCGGAATCATCTAATTCACCAGCTTGTATAGGTTTCCAATAATCAGCTTCTAATGCTTCGGTAAATATTGCCGATGCAACTGTTTTTCCTACTTCTGTAGAAATTCCTGTAATAAAATATGTAGCCATTTAAAAGATTTTTTACTTTAAACAAAAGTAACAAGATGTTCTAAAACACAAGTGATTTCTTCAAAAGAATTATAGGAATGTAAACAAAAACGAAGTCTTTCTTCTCCTTTATTTACTGTGGGCGATAAAATTGCTTTTACATCAAATCCTTTTTCTTGCAATTTTTTTGAAATTGTTTTCACATTCTGATTTCCAGAAATAATACAACAATGAATTGCTGAATTACTTGCTATAAAATGAAGCTGTAATCTGTTTATTTCTTTTTTGAAAAATAAAATATTTTTCTGAAGTTTTTCTGTTGCTTTACTGCTGATTAATTCGGAATATGCAAATTTTATGGTTGCCAAACTATGGGGCGATAATCCTGTGGTATAAATAAAACTTCTTGAAAAATTTATTAAATATTGCTTCAATTCTTTACTTGTTAAAACAACTGCTCCGTGGCATCCCATTGCTTTTCCAAAGGTTACAATTCTTGCAAAAACGGCATTTTTTATGGTTGATTTTTCAATTGAATCATTGTTGAAAACTCCTACGGAATGTGCTTCATCAATAATTAAATAAGCATTGTTTTGTGTTACAATTTCTGATAATTTTTTCAAATTAGGCATATCGCCATCCATTGAAAAAACAGCTTCTGTTACTACATAAATTTCGGTATCGTTTTTTGATTGATGTTTGCTGATTTTTTTCTCTAAATCTTCTAAATTATTATGTTTGAATTTAAAAGATTGCGCATTCGATAATTGAATTCCATCACGAATAGAAGCGTGGATAAATTCATCATATAAAATAATATCGCCTCGTTGAGGTACTGCTGAAAAAAAACCAATATTCGCATCATATCCCGAATTAAAAATTAAAGCTTCTTCGGAATGATGAAATTGAGCAAGTTCTTTTTCGATACTATTATATAAAGGATGATTTCCTGAAAGTAAGCGAGAACCTGTTGCGCCATTTTGTAAAATGCTATTATCAATTAAAAATTGATGTGTTTTATTAAAAATTACTTCTGATTTTGCAAATCCTAAATAATCATTGGAAGAAAAATCAATGACATTATTTTCTTTTCCAAGCGTTCTTAGAGATTTGTTTTTTGTCCGCTGAAGTAATTTTTGTGTTAGTTTTTTAGGAAACGACATAACAATAAATATAGCATGTAAAAGCATATAAAATAAAAAAGACTTACAAGTAAATGTAAGTCTTTTCTTAAAAGCTCCTCCTTTAGGACTCGAACCTAAGACCCTCTGATTAACAGTCAGATGCTCTAACCAACTGAGCTAAGGAGGAATGTTCATGTAGAACAAAATATGTGTTGTAACTATTAAGGAAGTTACAGTTTCCTATGTTTAATTTGCTCCTCCTTTAGGACTCGAACCTAAGACCCTCTGATTAACAGTCAGATGCTCTAACCAACTGAGCTAAGGAGGAATTTAAAACGATTTTAATAAAAAAAAGTTTTAAAATGCGAGTGCAAATTTAAGACCTTTTTTCAAATATACAAAGTTTTTTTGAGGAAAAATGAAATAAATTTTACAATTTTATGTTTTTGTGCTGTATGTCAAGTGTTTATGTTTATATGTGTGAAAAATGATGTTGTTTTGCTTTTTTGTTGAAAAAAAATAAAGGTATCAAAATAAGCGTAAAATAAAGTCTTATTTTTAGTAAAAGTTGTATTTTTGTGTCGATTATTCTTATTGACAGAAAAGCATAGTAAAATATATGGACAAGTTTTCGTTCTTGAACGCAGCACATACAGGTTTTATAAGTGATTTATATGAACAGTATCAAAAAAATCCTGACGCAGTAGAAGCTAGTTGGCGGAGTTTTTTTCAAGGTTATGACCTAGCCAATGAAGATTACTCGTTAACAGAAGATGAGGTTTCGGTAGAAGTACCAGATGCCGTACGAAAGGAATTTTTAGTGATCGATTTAATAAATGGCTACCGAACAAGAGGGCATTTGTTTACCAAAACAAATCCAGTTCGGGATCGTAGAAAATACAATCCTACCTTAGATCTTGAAACTTTTGGATTACATCAAACCGATTTAACAACCGTTTTTAATGCAGGAGGTGTTTTGGGCATCGGGGCAACAACCTTGGCTCAAATAATACATCATTTAAAAGCAATCTTTTGCGAAAGCATTGGGGTTGAATATATGTATTTACGTAATCCTGAAGAATTAAATTGGTGGCAAAATCGTTTGAATAAAAACGATAACCAGTCTAATTATGATGTAGAAGCAAAAAAATACATTTTAACAAAATTAAATCAAGCATCAACATTTGAAAGTTTTTTACAAACAAAATATGTTGGGCAGAAACGTTTTTCTGTAGAAGGTGGTGAAACATTAATTCCTGGAGTTAGTGTAGCACTTCGTGATGCTGCTGAGAAATACGGCGTAGAAGAATGTGTCTTAGGAATGGCGCATCGTGGTCGTTTAAATACCTTGGTAAATATCTTCAAAAAACCAGTTCGTGATTTATTTAGCGAATTTGAAGGAAAAGATTTTGAAGATCAAGATATTGATGGTGATGTAAAATATCACTTAGGATTAACTTTAAGTAAAGCGTATAAAGGTGGGCAAAAAATGAAGATGAATTTGGTTCCAAATCCATCACATTTAGAAACCGTAGATGCTGTTGCTGAAGGAATTGTTCGCGCTAAAATAGATTTAGATTATAATGGCGATAATGGTAAAATTTTACCAATATTAGTACACGGTGATGCTGCAATTGCAGGACAAGGTATCGTATATGAAATAGCTCAAATGATGACCTTAAACGGTTATAAAACAGGAGGGACTATTCATGTTGTGGTAAATAATCAAGTAGGATTTACAACCAATTATTTAGACGCACGTTCTAGTACGTATTGTACTGATATCGCAAAAGTAACGCTATCGCCAGTACTACACGTTAATGCAGATGATGCCGAAGCAGTTTGTCATGCTATGGAAATGGCTGTTGAATATCGAATGAAATTCAAAAAAGATATTTATATTGATTTATTAGGATATCGTAAATATGGTCATAACGAAGGTGATGAGCCACGTTTTACACAACCTAAATTATATCAAGCAATCTCTAAGCATAAAAATGCCAAAGAAATATACGCCGCAAAATTAATTGAAGAAGGAACAATTTCTGCCGATTATGTAAAACAAATTACAGATGAATTTAAAGCACATCTGGAAGTAGAATTTGCAGCATCTAAAAAGAAAACGACTTCTAAGATACAAGAATTCATGCCAGAGGTATGGGAGGGATTTGCACGTAAACAATTACAAGAAATGTTACAACCTATAAATACTACGTATTCGGTTGCCGCATTAAAAGATATCGCTAAAGTAATTTCTACAACTCCACAAGGACATAAATTTGTTCGTAAAGCAGAACGTATTTTACAAGGACGTAAAAAAATGGTCTTTGAAGAAAATACTTTAGATTGGGGAACCGCAGAAAATTTAGCCTACGGAACTTTATTAGAAGAAGGATTTAATGTTCGTATTTCTGGAGAAGATGTAGAAAGAGGAACATTCTCGCACCGTCATGCAATTATGCGTGATGAAGAAACTTCAGAGCGTGTTAATTTATTAAATACCAATACCAAAAATAAAGGGGAAATGACTATTTTCAATTCTCATTTATCGGAATATGGTGTTTTAGGATTCGATTACGGATATGCGATGGCTGCTCCAAATACCTTAACTATTTGGGAAGCACAATTTGGTGATTTTGCCAATGGAGCACAAATTGTATTCGATCAATATATTTGTTCGGCAGAAGCAAAATGGAAATTACAAAACGGACTGGTAATGTTATTACCTCACGGATATGAAGGGCAAGGACCTGAACATTCATCTGGTAGAATAGAGCGTTTTTTACAGTCATCAGCAATTGATAACTGGACCATTGCAAATTGTTCGACACCAGCAAATATGTATCATATTTTGCGTCGTCAAATGAAACGTGAATTTAGAAAACCTTTAGTCGTTTTTACTCCTAAAAGTTTATTGCGTTCGCCAAAAGCTGTAAATTCGATTGAGGATTTAGCAAATGGAAGTTTCCAAGAAGTAATTGATGATACTATTGATACTTCAAAAGTGAAAAAAATGGTGTTCTGTACAGGTAAATTTTATTATGATTTACTAGCAGAACGTGAAAAATTAGAAAGACAAGATATTGCTTTAGTAAGAATAGAGCAGTTGTTCCCATTACACAATGAGCAAATAAAAGCTGTAATGGATAAGTATCCAAATGTAGAACGTTATGTTTGGGCACAAGAAGAACCTAAAAACATGGGATCTTGGAGTTATATGTTAGAGCGTTTTGAATTAGCTAAGTTAGAATGTGCATCGAGAGGTTATCATTCTGCACCAGCAGCAGGTTCAAGTGCACGTTACAAACGTCGTCACCAAGAAGTGTTAGACAAAGTTTTCGATTAAAAAAACTCGATTAAAAAAGAATAATTTCAGATATATAAAATTTAGTACTGATGATTTTAGAAATGAAAGTTCCTTCTCCGGGGGAGTCAATTACAGAAGTAGAAATAGCAACGTGGTTAGTTGAAGATGGTGATTATGTTGAAAAAGATCAGCCAATTGCCGAAGTAGATTCTGACAAAGCAACCTTAGAATTACCTGCGGAAGAAAGCGGAATTATCACTTTAAAAGCAGAAGAAGGCGATGCTGTAGAAGTTGGCGCTGTAGTGTGTCTTATTGATATGAGCGCTGCAAAACCAGCAGGTGAATCTTCAACTGTAACAAAAGAAGAAGCACCAAAAGTGGAAGCTCCTAAAGCAGTAGCTCCAAAGGCTACAACCTATGCTACAGGAACAGCTTCTCCTGCAGCTAAAAAAGTGTTAGCAGAAAAAGGAATTCCTGCTGGTTCTGTAAAAGGAACTGGGAAAGATGGTCGTGTAACTAAGGAAGACGCTGTAAAAGCAGTACCTTCTATGGGAACGCAACCTACAAACGGTTCTCGTGGAACTGAACGTAAAAAAATGTCAATGTTGCGTAGAAAAGTAGCGCAACGTTTGGTAGCTGTAAAAAGTGAAACTGCAATGTTAACTACGTTTAACGAAGTAAACATGCAGCCAATTTTTGATTTACGTAAAGAATATAAAGAAGACTTTAAAGCAAAGCACGGAGTTGGATTAGGATTTATGTCTTTTTTCACTTTAGCAGTTGTTAGAGCTTTAGAATTATATCCTGACGTAAATTCTATGATTGATGGAGATTACCAAATTAAAAATGAATTTCAAGATATTTCTATTGCAGTTTCTGGTCCTAAAGGATTAATGGTTCCTGTAATTAGAAATGCTGAAGATTTATCTTTTAGAGGTGTTGAAAGCGAAGTAAAACGTTTAGCTTTACGTGCTAGAGACGGGCAAATTACGGTGGATGAAATGACTGGTGGAACATTTACTATTACAAATGGTGGTGTTTTTGGTTCTATGTTATCAACGCCAATTTTAAATCCTCCACAAAGTGGAATTTTAGGAATGCACAACATTGTAAACAGACCAATGGCTGTGAATGGTGAAGTAGTAATTCAGCCAATTATGTATGTTGCATTATCGTATGACCATAGAGTTGTTGATGGTCGCGAATCTGTTGGATTCTTAGTAGCTGTTAAAGAAGCTTTAGAAAACCCAATGGAGTTATTAATGGATAACAATCCTAAGAAAGCATTAGAAATGTAAACCAAAAATTTGGTTTTATATATATTCAAAATCCCAAGTATAACACTTGGGATTTTTTTGTTATTTATAAAAAGTTGTTAATTTTAATGAAAAAATAAGAATGAATTTATCTGAATTTTTCTGGGATAATAAGTACCTAAACAATAAAATAGGTTGGGATTTAGGTGAAATTTCACCTCCATTAAAAATGTATTTTGATCAACTAAAAAATAAAGAATTAAAAATATTAATTCCAGGTGGTGGAAATTCTTACGAAGCAGAATATCTTTTTAATAATGGATTTAAGAATGTTTTTGTAGTAGATTTATCTAAAACAGCCTTAGAAAATATAAAAAAAAGAGTCCCAAGTTTTCCTAAAGAACAATTGATTTTAGGTGATTTTTTTGACTTGAATATTACTTTTGATTTAGTAATTGAACAAACTTTTTTTTGTGCTTTAAATCCAAATTTAAGACTAAATTATCCTAAAAAAATGAATGACCTACTAACTGAAAAAGGAAAATTAGTAGGCTTACTTTTTGATGCTATATTAAATGATAATCATCCTCCTTTTGGTGGTAATAAAAAGGAATACATTACATATTTTAAACCTTATTTTAGATTTAATGTTTTAGAAAAATGCTATAATTCATATCACAACAGACAAGGAATGGAGCTGTTTATGATATTTCAAAAGTTATAATTTATTTTTAGAGCCTGTTTAATAATTAAATAAACTGTCAGTTCGAGTGATTTTTTTCCTTCAAAAAAATTGTATCGAGAACTTTTTTGCTTAAAAATCATCAACATAAAAGAATTCAAATTCTCGATACAACTTTAATTCCTTTTAGAGCCTGTTTAAATTTCATCTGAAAAAAATATAGTGGCAAAAAATGACGGCAAGGGGTTAAAACCCCTTGTTAAAAGAAGCTTAAAATCACAAAAAAAGCTAAAAAATGTGGCAAATCAGGATGAGAAACTGAAATAAATTCAGTTTGACGCATTTTTATTTTTAAAAGAAGGGGTTTTAACCCCTTGCTATGGCTATTTTGATGTTACAAAAATTTTTGGAATAAAATTTAAACAGGTTCTTATAATTAATTTTTAATTTCCTTTTAAGCGAATCCATAAATCAGTTATTAATTTTTTTCCATCACGTTTGTCTTTTGGTTGTTCGGTAAAAGTTACATTTCCTAAATTATCAACAGTAATTTTATACTTAAAAACAAAATTTTCAGCATTTGTATTGATACTTAAAAGTCCGAATCTTAAATCATTAAAATAAAGTTCATCTTCTTTTTTATTGATAGTATACCAACCTTCAGAAATAAAAATCATACGTTTAACAGTTTCATTTTTAGAAAGTTTTCCTAACAAATGATGATTTTTTAGATGTTTTGTAAAAGTGATTGGTTTTGTATCAAGAAAGGAATAATTAGCTAATAAAAAGGCATTTTCTGTTTGTACGTTGGCACTCCAAAGTATGGTGTTTAAAGGGGAAGGTCTTGTATCAATTTCTGAATATTCGATATTCTGATTTTCTAAAGCTTTTTCAAATTGATTAAAAGCGAGCCATTTTAATAAAAAAGTTAGTACTAAATAAGAAGAACTGATAATTAATCCTAATTTATTGTAAAAAGCACGTTTTTTGCTAACTCGTTTTTGTGTCATCGCAAAAATTAAAAACACTAAAAAAGGAACTGTATAAAGCGGGTCAATAACAAAAATGGTTTTAAAAGCTAAGCGGATATCAAAAGGCCAAAATAATTGAGTTCCCCAAGTAGTATGTGCATCTAAAATAGGATGTGTTACAAATGCTAAAAAGAATAACCAAGTCCAATTTTTAAAGTTTTTATATTTTTCATAACGATTAACTATCCACGCAAAAATAGGCGCAAAAAGTACAGAAAAAACAATAGAATGTGTAAATCCACGATGTATATAAAGTGCGGTTACTTTATCTGTAAAAAATGAAGCAAGTACATCTAAATCAGGAATTGTTCCTGCAATAGCTCCGTAAAACATTGCTCTGTTTCCAATTTTTCTTCCTAAAACAGCTTCGCCAACAGCAGCTCCTAATATAATTTGAGTTAATGAATCCATATATTACAAAAATAAATGAAGTAGATTAAAGAGTAGATAGAATTTTAATAAAGCTTTTAAAATATAAACTTCACAGTAACAAATGTTACTTATAAAAGTGTATTAAGATAGTAGTTTTGTGGTAACTTAATAGAATAGTACCATGAAAAATAAATTATTAATAGTATCATTTATATTGTTTTCGCTCTTGATAAGAGGACAAGAGGTTATGGTTATTGCCAAAAGTGATGTTATTGCTAAAGTGAAAGAGAATAATAATACACTTAAAATGTCGGCACAAGATATTTTAGCTGCTAAAGGAGATTATAATCAAACAAATGCGGTGTTCTTACCAGATATTACAGCTTCATATACAGGAATAGTAACTACAAATCCGTTAATGGCTTTTGGTTCTAAATTAAATCAAGGAATTTTAACACAAAATGATTTCAATCCTGATTTATTAAATAATCCTTCTCAAACGCAAAATTTTGCAACAAAGCTTCAAGTACAACAACCGTTAATTAATCTTGATGGAATTTATCAACGAAAAGCAGCTAAAGCAAAATTAAATGCTACTACTTTTCAACATGAAAGAACTAACGATTATATTCAGTTAGCAGTTGAAAAAGCTTACATGGAATTACAACTAGCTTATAAAACAGTTGAGGTTTTAGAAAAAGTACAGCAAACAGCTAATGAAAATAAGCGATTAGCAACCAATAACTTTCAACAAGGATATTTACAAAGAGCCGATGTATTAGCAGTTGAAGTTCGTGTAACTGAAATAGCAAATCAATTACAATATGCAAAAAGTAATATTGAAAATGCGTCTAATTATATATCGTTATTGATGAATGATACCAGTAATCGTATTTTAAAACCATCAGATTTATTGACTGTAACTCCTGAAATAATTACTACTACAAAACTTTCTGAAAACAGAGCCGATATTAAAGCAATGCGTTTTGCAAAAGATGCTTATCAACAATTATATAAAGCCGATAAAAAGACATTTTTACCTCGATTAAATGCTTTTGGAAGTTATGAATTATATGATGCTAAAATTTTTAAAGCAGGGGCAAGTGGTTATTTAGTTGGAATGCAATTGAGTTGGGATGTTTTTAAAGGATATAAACACTTTGGGAAAACTCAAAAAAGTAAAGCTACTTTTGAAAAAGCATCAATTGAATTAGAAGAATATCAGGCTAAAAGTACTGTAGAACTTCATAAAGCAAAACGTTTGTTACGTGATGTTAAAAATAATTTAATACTTACAAAACTAGCATTAGAACAATCAGAAGAATCTTTGAGAATTAGAAAAAATAGATTCGAACAAGGTTTAGAAAAAACCACCGATTTATTATCCGCAGAAACCAAATATGCACAAAAAAAAATACAATATTATAACACGATTTTTCAGCATAATTACGCCAATGCTTACGTACAATTTTTAACCAAAGAATAATTTTAAGATGAAAAAATATTTATATACAATCGCACTTGTTTCAGTATCCTTTTTAATAACAAGTTGTGGAAACGATACTAAAAAAATATCAGAAGATACTTCAAACCCAATTACTGTAACAGTCAAAAAAGTGGAAGCAATAAATTCAAATTTATTTGTAACTGCAAGTGGGAAAACTCAAGCCGTACAAAGTGCCGATTTAAGTACTCGAATGATGGGTTTTGTAAATGAAGTTTATGTAAATGTTGGCGATAAAGTAAAGAAAGGACAATTATTAATTGCCATCAATAATGCCGATTTACAAGCAAAACGTGCGCAAGTAAATGCAGGGATTACTCAAGCAAAAGTAGGGTATAAAAATGCTGAAAAAGATTTTACACGTTTTAAAAATTTATTAGCTGAAAATAGTGTTTCTCAAAAAGAAATGGATGATATAACTGCTAATTTTCAAATGGCAAAAGCAGGTTTAGAAGCGGCAAATCAACAAAAAAACGAAGTGAATTCGCAGTTTAAATATACGAATATAACTGCTCCTTTTTCTGGTATAATAACTAGTAAAAATATTGAAAAAGGTGCGATGGCAAATCCTGGAATGTCGTTGTTATCAATTGAAAAACCGAATGAATTTGAAGTAATTGCAATGGTTTCAGAAAGTGAAATTTTGAAAATTAAAAAAAACTCGGAAGCTACTGTTATTGTAAAATCAATTAATCAAAAAATAAAAGGAAAGGTTACTGAAATTAGTACATCAGCAAAAAATACAGGAGGACAGTTTTTAGTAAAAGTAGCGTTAGATAAAACACCAATTAAAATTTTATCAGGAATGTTTACTACGGTTCAGTTTTCTACTTCAGAAACAACATCAGAAATTACTGAAAACACAAAAATAAACGTCACAAATAAAGTGTTAATTCCTAAAAATGTTATTGTTACTAAAGGTCAACTTTCGGGAATTTATACGCTAAGTCAAAGTAATACAGCCGTTTTACGTTGGTTGCGTTTAGGACGTTCTTTTGGTGAAAATATTGAAGTATTATCAGGCTTATCTGCTGATGAAACTTATATAATCAATGCAAAAGGAAAACTTTACAATGGCGTTAAAGTTACAATTCAATAATTAAAAACTGCGTTAGGGATAGCAGTGTAAATCCTTTTTTTGCTGCCATATATGGCAAAAAAAGATTGCAACGGATAGCCCGTTTAAACGCCCAAAAATAATAAATAATATGAAAGAAGGTTTAGCTGGTAAAATTGCCAAAAGCTTTATAGGTTCTAAACTTACCGTGCTTTTAATGATCGTTTTTATGGTTGTTGGAGTGTATAGTTCGTTTTTAATTCCGAGAGAGGAAGAACCGCAAATTGATGTGCCAATGGCTGATATTTTTGTAGGATATCCTGGAGCGAGTCCAACAGAAGTAGAGTCGAGAGTGATAAAGCCTTTGGAAAAATTAATTTCGAATATCAAAGGAGTAGAGTATGTGTACGCAACAGCAATGAACGAGAAAGCAATGGTTATTGTTCAGTTTTATGTTGGTGAAGATATTGAACGTTCGTTTGTGAAATTATACAACGAAATTAATAAACATATGGACAAAATGCCGAAAGGTGTTACGTTTCCGTTGATAAAAACAAGAGCTATTGATGATGTGCCAATGTTGGGGTTAACGCTGTGGAGTGAAAATTATACAGGATATCAGTTAAGCCAAATGGCAGAAGAACTTGAAGGAGAAATTAAGAAGATAAATGATGTAGCGATTACGCATAAAATTGGTGGTAGCGATAGGCAATTACGAGTTGTTTTAGATAAAGATAAATTAGCCTCGTCAGGTTTAGATTTTTTAACAGTTTCTGAAATGATTAAGGCGAATAATAGTCAGTTAAGTTCGGGAAGTTTTATTAAAAATGATACAGAGTTTTTAGTGCAAACGGGTAATTTTTTAGCTTCTGTTACTGATGTTGAAAATTTAGTAGTTGGTATTCAACAAAATAAACCTATCTATTTAAAACAAATTGCTACTATTATTGATGGTGCTGAAATTCCTCAAAATTATGTGAGTTTAGGTTTTGGAAAAGCAAGTGATAAATCAACAAATTATAAATCTGAATATCCTGCGGTTACTATTTCGGTAGCAAAACGAAAAGGAGCAGATGCGATGAAAATTGCCGATGTAATTTTAGCAAAAGTTACACATTTACGTTCAAATTTAATTCCTGATGATGTACATGTTGAGGTTACTAGAAATTATGGAGAAACAGCTTCACATAAAGTATCGGAATTATTGTTACACCTTATCGGTTCTATTATTGCGGTTACTTTAGTAGTAATGTTGGCGATGGGTTGGCGTGGTGGTTTGGTGGTGTTTTTATCTGTTCCAATTACTTTTGCATTAACGTTATTGAGTTATTATATGCTTGATTATACGTTAAACAGAATTACACTTTTTGCCTTGGTTTTTGTTACAGGAATTGTAGTTGATGATTCTATAATTATTGCCGAAAATATGCACAGGCATTTTAAAATGAAGCGTTTGCCTTTTAAAGAAGCCGCTTTATATGCAATTAATGAAGTTGGAAATCCAACAATTTTGGCAACTTTTACGGTAATCGCATCTGTTTTACCAATGGCTTTTGTATCTGGATTAATGGGACCTTATATGGCACCAATGCCAATTGGGGCATCTATTGCAATGATTTTATCATTATTTGTAGCCTTAACAATTACGCCTTATTTAGGATATATTTTCTTGAGAGAAAAAGATAAAAAAGGAGCAGTTGAAAAACAAGAAAAACCTTTAGAGGAAACCTTTATTTATAAGGTTTACAATAAATATGAACGTCCTTTATTAGAGAATAAAACAAAAAGATGGGCATTTTTAGGTGGTACTTTTATCGTTTTATTAGCGACTATGGTATTGTTTTTTACAAAATCGGTAGCTGTTAAAATGTTGCCTTTTGATAATAAAAATGAATTTCAGGTGGTAATTGATATGCCTGAAGGAACTACTTTGGAAAGAACAGGCGTGGTTGCACAAGAAATTTCACAATATTTAGCAACTCGCCCAGAAGTTGTAAATTATCAAAACTATATAGGAACTTCTGCACCGATAACTTTTAACGGTTTGGTACGTCATTATGATTTACGTGGCGGGAGTAATATGGCGGATATTCAAGTTAATTTAATTGATAAAGGTGAACGAACTATTCAAAGTCATGATATTGCAAAATTATTTCGTCCTGATATTCAAAAAATAGCTTCAAAATATAATGCCAATGTAAAATTAGTAGAAGTTCCGCCAGGACCTCCTGTTTTATCAACCATTGTTGCCGAAATTTATGGACCTGATTATAAAGAGCAAATTAAAATTGCTAATAGTATTCAGAATATTTTAAAAAATACAGCTGATGTAGTTGATATTGATTGGATGGTAGAAGATGACCAAATAAAGTATCAGTTTGAAATAGATAAAGAAAAAGCGATGTTGTACGGAGTTGCTCCTCAACAAATTGCATATACTATGAATATGGCACTTTCTAACCGAGCAATCACGAATTTATATGATGAAAATTCGGTAAATCAAGTTGGTTTGGTATTAGCTTTAGATGAAAAAGAAAAATCAAGCATTGCGGATATTTCTCAATTAAAGATAACATCGAAACAAGGAAATATGGTGCCAATTTCAGATTTAGTAAGCATCAAAAAAACAATTGCAGCGAAAAGTATTTATCGAAAAAATCAAAAAAGAGTCGTGTATGTAATGGCAGATATGGCTGGAGAATTGGAAAGTCCTGCATATGCAATTTTAGGAATGGAAGAAAAATTAAAGCAAATTAAACTTCCCGAAGGTTATAAATTAAACGAAATGTATTTAGGTCAGCCAGCTTATGAAGATGATTACACCGTAAAATGGGACGGAGAATGGCAAATTACATTAGAGGTTTTTAGAGATTTAGGAATCGCTTTTTTAGGAGCAATTATCTTAATTTATATTTTAATTGTTGGATGGTTTCAAAACTTTAAAGCACCAATCGTAATGATGGTTGCTATTCCATTATCATTAATCGGAATTGTTTTAGGACACTGGATTATGGGCGCATTTTTTACTGCAACTTCATTTATTGGGATGATTGCTTTGGCAGGAATTATGGTACGGAATTCTGTTTTATTGATTGATTTTATCAATCTAAGACTTGCCGAAGGAATTCCTTTAAAACAAGCGGCAATTGAAGCAGGAGCTGTTCGTACAACTCCTATTTTATTAACTGCAGGAACAGTAGTTATTGGAGCATTTGTAATATTATTTGACCCGATTTTTCAAGGATTGGCAATTTCGTTAATGGGTGGAACTATTGTATCAACAATTTTAACTTTATTGGTTGTGCCATTGGTGTATTATATGATTGAGCGTAAAAATTACAAGTAAGTATAAATTTAAAAAAAGAAACAAAATGTTAAATAAATATTTCAGAATTATAGTAGGAACTTTTGTATTGTTAAGTGTTGTATTAACCGTTTATGTGAATCCAAATTGGATGTGGTTTACAGTTTTTATCGGTGTGAATTTAATTCAATCAGCATTTACAAAGTGGTGCTTATTAGAAACCATTTTATCAAAAGTATTTAAAATTAAATAGTAGAAAATATTATTTTAAAGACTATTAATCCTACACTTTTTGTGTGGGATTTTTTGTTTTCAATATTTAATTGATATTAAAATATAGAAATTTTAAAAAATATTCTGATTCATATAAAATTAAATAAAAGAGTATCTTAAAAAAAGTATTTTTACATATTCTAATAAATAGAGTAGAATAACTTCGTGATGATAGAAAATAAAGAATTAGACCTTGCCATTCAGTTTATAGAAAAAACAGATAGAAACCTTTTTATCACAGGAAAAGCAGGTACAGGAAAAACTACTTTTTTACATAAAATAAAAAATGAGTCATTAAAAAGAATGGTTATTGTTGCGCCAACAGGTGTTGCTGCAATTAACGCAAAAGGTGTAACAATTCATTCTTTTTTTCAAATGCCCTTTGGACCTATTTTACCAAATCAGATAGAAAAGACTTCGAATCAGCAACGTAAGTTTAATAAAACTAAAATTGATATTATCAGATCTTTAGATTTAGTAATAATCGATGAAATTAGTATGGTTAGAGCTGATTTATTAGATGGAATCGACCAAGTTTTAAGAAAATATAAAAACAGAAATAAAGTTTTTGGCGGTGCACAAGTTTTAATGATTGGCGATTTACAACAATTATCGCCTGTAGTAAGACCAAATGATTGGAGTTTATTAAAAGAACATTATGCATCAGTTTTCTTTTTTAGTAGCAAAGCATTTCAAGAATCAAATACTATAAGCCTCGAATTAAAGAAAATTTATAGGCAAGATAATGATGAATTTATCGAAATTTTAAATGAAATTAGAAACGATTGTTTATCAGAAAAATCAGCAATTATTTTAAATAAAAGATATAATCCTGATTTTGAACCAAAAAAACAAGATGGATATATCACTTTAACAACTCATAATAAAAGAGCAGAGGCGATTAACACGCTAGAATTAGAAAAAATAAAAAAGAAAAGTTTCTTTTTTAAAGCCGATGTTTCTGGTAAGTTCAATGAAAATTCATATCCAAATAGTGATGATTTAGAATTAAAAGTAGGGGCTCAGGTAATGTTTATCAAAAATGATAGTTCTCCTGAAAAAAGATATTTCAATGGTAAAATTGGAGAAATAAGAAAAATTGATGACGATACTATTTATGTAAAATGCCCTAATGATGATTTTGAAATTGAAACTACAAAAGAAATTTGGGAGAATATTACCTATTCAATAGATGAAGAAACGAAAGAAATAAAAGAAGATGTTGCTGGTTCTTTTACTCAAATTCCTTTAAGATTGGCTTGGGCAATTACAATTCATAAAAGTCAAGGTTTAACTTTTGAAAAAGCAATTATTGATGCAGAAGCTTCTTTTGCACATGGTCAAACCTATGTTGCGCTTAGTCGATGCACTAGTTTAGAAGGAATTGTTTTAAAAACAAGAATTGGAAGTAGTTCGATTATTAATGATAGAACAGTCGATTCTTTTAATAAAAAAGTAAATGAAAATGTACCTGATGAAACTGTATTAAGTGAATCAGAAAAAACATATCAACTTAATTTAATTTCAGAATTATTTGATTTTCGTCCTTTTTTATATCCAACAACTAGAGCTATTGAAATTTTTTATCAAAATCAAACTAGCTTAAATGGTATTATGATTAATCATTTAGAAACGATAAAAGATAATGGAATAATTCCATTATTAAAAGTAGCAAATGGTTTTAAAATTCAATTACAGCAACTATCGGAAGCAGCTGTTTTAGCCGAAAATAGCGATGTAATTAATGATCGATTTAGAAAAGCAATTACTTATTTTAAAACTCAAACCGAAGAGTTTATTAAAAAACCATTAAGCGGAATTTCATTTTCAACAGATAATCAAGCGGTTCAAAAAGAGTTAGAAAAGCAGATTTATACACTACATAATTTATTATCAATAAAATTATATTGTTTTCTTAAATTAAAAGATAGTTTTCACGTAAAAGAGTATTTGCAAATTAGAGCGGATGCTATTTTACAAAATGCTGAAAAACCAGTTAAAAAGAAATTAATTTCATCTAGAGATCCTGCTTTAGCAGTAAGTTTACGAGAATTAAGAGATCAAATATCTAAAAAAGAAGGTGTTCCTCACTTTCAAATATTCGCTCAAAAAACGTTGTATGCAATTTGTGATTCTCTTCCACAAACAGCTCAAGAATTATTGAAAGTTGAAGGAATGGGTAAAATTAGAGTGCAAAAATATGGTGGTCAAATTTTAGATACAGTTAGTATTTATTGTAAAAAACAAGGTCTTAAACAGCATATTAAATTAGGCGTTAATAAAGTCGCAGTAAAGAAAAAAGAAGTGAAAATTCCAACAAGAGAAATAACCTATAATTTTTTTAAAGAAGGAATGTCAGCTAAAGAAATAGCTAACAAAAGAGGGTTGACATTAAATACTATTGAAACACATTTAATGAGTTATATCAGTAGTGGAGAAATCGATGTTTTGGATTTGATGCCTGTAAAAAAATATAAAGAATTAGTTGAAATTATTGAAGAAACTGACTTTAAAAGTTTAAGCGAATTGAAGAAAAAAATAGATAAAAATAAATTCTCTTTTTCAGAATTAAAAATGGTCTTGTTTTCATTGAAAATATAATATTTACTTTTAATCTATTTTATAATAAAATAAGTTATCTAAAGTTAATCTATTTGTGACGGAATTTTAACATTAACTTTAGTACCTCTAGGTGTGTTGTATTCGTCTTTTAAATCTTCATAAGAAAGTGTATAATTATCTTTATAAAAATTCTCTAAAATTTGATTTACTAAAGAAATTCCTATTGAATTTTTATACCTTTTTTGTTCTTTTTTTAATTCTTTAGTTTTTTGTCTTCCTATGCCATTATCTGTAATAGCAATGCAGACGTGTTCTTTAGATTGCTTTACATTAATAGTCATTTTTTTATTTTTGACAGAAGCGATTCCATGCCAAATAGCATTTTCTAACAAAGGTTGTAATACAAATGGTGGAGTTTTAATATTTGAAAGAGAGATGTTTTCTGAAATATTAATTTTAAATTCAATATCGTCTTCAAAACGAGCATTTTCAAGCTCAACATATAGTTGTGAATTGTATAGTTCATCTTCTAAAGAAATACTTTTTACCATACTTTTTTCCAGAACTCTCCTTGTAAATTCAGAAAATTTATTTAGATAATCAATAGCATCGTGTTTTTCATTTTTGATGATATAATGTTTTATCGAATTTAAGGCGTTAAAAATAAAATGAGGGTTTAATTGAGAGCGTAATATTTTACTATCTAGGTCTGAAATCTTTTTTTTGGATTGAAGTTGTTTTTGGCGTGTAATAAAATATATAATTATAAAAATGAATGTAATAATTCCGACTCCTATAATCCATAAATTCATAGCATTTTTATGATTCAGCTCATTTATTTCTTGGGTAGCTTCTAATTTGGTAATTCGATTTTTCTTTTTATTAGTTTCATATTTAAGTATCAAGTCGTTAACATATTGTGCTTTTTTATTGGCATTAAATTGCTGTTTTATTTCTACATGTTTCTTATAATGATTTAATGCTTTTTTATGTTGATTTATATCTTGATAATATTCAAAAAAATAATAATGAATATTAACTAATAATGTTTTAAAGGATTCTTTTTGGGCTATTTTTAAACTTTCATTTAAATAGTTATTAGCTAATTTATATTGCTTTGTTTTTAGAAATAAGTGTCCAAAATTAGCTTTAGTACTCGCTATATAAAATTTATTTTTTACAGATAAAGCAATCGGTCTCGCTTGGTCTAAGTAACTTTTTGCTTTTTTATACTTTTTTGCTTTGATATTAATATTAGCTAAGCTGTTATAACAAATCATTCGCCCGAAATGATTGTTTATTTTGGTATCAATTTCTAATGCTTTAAGAACATATTGTTCTGCTTGTTTTATTTTTTCTTGCGCAACTTTAACTTTTGCTATATTTTCATAATTGATAGATTGTGACCACTTATTTTTAGACTTTTTAGCACAACTTAAAGCAGCTTGATAATTTTTAAGAGCTAAAGGATATTGTTCTAAGTAATAATAAATATTTCCAATAGAGTTGTAGGAAACCTCAATACTTCTGAGTATTCCATACGAAGGGTTTTTAATTGCTTCGGCAATTTCTAACGCTTCTTTATTATAATCAATAGCTGTTTTATGGGCATCCATTTTTCGATAATCCACTCCAATCATATTTAAGCAAAAAATAATAAATTCATCGCTTTTTTTAGTTTTTGCTATCGCTAAGGCTCGTTTGTGCGTGGTAACTGCTTTTTCAAATAAAGAATACTTACGGTAATTGTTTCCTAGGTGAATTAACTCATATATTTGACCGAATGCAAAATTATTTTTAGTAAAAATTTTTAAAAGCTCTTTTTGCTTTATCGTATCTTTGCTATGTTTTTTTAATAAGTGATTAATTTCTTTATAAGTGTAGGTTTTATTGTAATCTATATTATCTAAAAATTTTTGACTTTGAATGGTTAGCGTATAAAAAAAACAACTTAAGATTACGTAAAATTTGAAAAATTGCATAATTTTTTTCTGATTTTAAAAATGATTTAAAAGCTCGTTTTTTTTATGACGAGCAACAGGTATTTTTTTATCATTGTCCATAATCAAATAAGCTTCTGTTTTAAAAAATTTTTTAATTTTTTGAAGATTTACGACATATGAATTGTGAGTACGATAAAAAAGCTTAGTATCTAACATACTTGTTACGTCTTTTAAATTTTTACTTAAAAAAATATCTTTTTGATTTTCAATGGTTAAACGAGTATAACTACCATCAGCTTCGGCATAAATAATTTTCTGTACTTCAATAAAAGTTAAACAGCCATCAGTATGCACCGCTATTTTTTTTTTAGTTTGATTATTATTATAATCTAATAAAAAATCTTCAAAAGCATCAATATTTATGGCAGATGATTTACGTTGTTTAATACGCTCTATGGCTTCCTTTAACTGTGAGTTACTAATAGGTTTTAGTAAATAATCATATGCTCCTTTTCTAATCGCTTTTAAAGCATGTTCTCCATAGGCGGTAGTGAAAATAATAGCAAAATCATTGCTTTTTACTTTATCTAAAAAGGTAAATCCATTCATTGAAGGCATTTCTATATCTAAAAAAATAGCATCAATACTATTGGTTTTTAAAAAGGAAATAGCCTCTTTGGGTTCTGTAAATGTTTGTGTAACTATAATATCGTCTTTAAAACTTCCTAATTCCCAAATTAAATTTTCGATAGATTTTAATTCATCATCTACAATAATTACTCGAATCATTTTACATTAAATTTTAAGCTAATTTATTAATTATTTTTTCTAGATATATAACTGAAATTATAATATGACCAATTAAAACTATAACTAGTATAAAATAGTTTATGGTTTGCATTTTACTTTAAAAAAGTGATTCTATAAGGTTTATTAAACAAACTATAAAGATAAACTTACGAACTATAAAATAGGAGTTTTAAAGATTGTTTTATTAACGCAGGTTTGTACTGTATTAATAATTTAATTTTTATAGAAATGAAAAAAAATGTATTCACAATTTTAGCATTATTGGTAACGATAGTAACTTTTAGTCAAACAAAAATAGGAGCAAATTTAGTTTATGGATCAGAATCAGATTTAGGAATTGGAGCTAAGGCTTCGTTTGGTTTATCTGAAGAATTTAAAATTTCGCCAAGTATTAATTACTTTTTTTCTGAAAGTGTGCCAAACGTATCAATTACAACAATGAGCTTTAACGCAGACGCACATTATTTCTTTGAGATACAAGATAAATTTAGCTTGTATCCTTTGGCTGGTATCAATGTGTTTTATACAAGCGTATCTTCATCATACATTACATCGTATTCAGCTTCTTCTAATAGCTTTGGATTAAACTTAGGTGGAGGAATGAACTACCTATTATCTGAAAAACTAACCGCTTTTTCTGAAATAAAATTGATGTTAAATACAGGTAATCAAGTAGTTTTTTGTGCTGGCGTAATGTATAATCTATAAGTATTTATAATTTTTTTAAAACAACAATAATAATGAAAACAATAAAATATATCTCTAAATTTATAGGTCTTATAATAGCGATTACTTTACTAATATCATGTTCTGAAAACAATCAAGAAGATGATTTAATAGACCCAGTATCTGATGGAAATTCATTTTATGAATTAAAAATAAACGGTGTTACTTATGAAAATAAAGCAATATCAAATGCGAGTGCGATTGTTGTAAAAGGTATCGATGAAGAAACTAAAAAAGCGATCAATACAACTTCTGCTTTTATAGAAAATGAACAAATACGTTTTAATGCTGTTATTGTTAAAATAGATGAGCAATTAAAATCTTTAGAAAGTAATCAAGAGGAGTATTCAACAATAATTATTACGTTAAATAATAAAATGTATTTTTCTAAAACAGGAACAATTACCATAAAAAAAGAGAAACCTTATGGTATTTTTAACTTAACGACACATCAAGTAGGGGCAGGAAAAACAGCCATACTTTTTGAATTTTCGGGAACGTTTATAGATGTAAATGAAACTGAAATTTCTATTTCAGGAAAAATTAATATAGCAAAAGAACAAGCTATTTAAAATTCATAAAGATGGGAAAAGCAATGAAATTGATACTTGTACTATTTTTTTTATTTAACTATTCTAAAGCAGATGCACAATTTTGGAAAAAATTAATAAAAAAAGCGGAACAAAAAATTGAGCGAGAAGCAGATAACCGAGCAGAAAAACGGGTAAATAAAAAGATAGATAAAACATTTGATACTGCCGAAAATACAGTAGATGGCAAAATTAAAAAGAAAAAAAATAAGCGACAAACTAAAAATACCAATAATATTGAAAGTTCCCAAACACCAAAAGGTTTTGGGAATATTCAAGGTATTATGAAAATGATGAAGGAAGATGTTCCTATCAAAGAAAAATATACGTTTAATAATACGATAACGGTAAAGCAATTTGGTAAGAATATGCCTTCTGAACCTGTAAAACAATCATTAGGAGATAATGCTTTTTTATCCGAAACGAAAAAAGATAAATTGATAATAGATGTTCAAAGCAACGCTATGATTATAATTAATAAAAGAAAAAAAAAAGCACAGGTTGTGTCTTTAAATATGCTTAAAGCTTTTGAAGGAGTTACTAATAGTGATGAGAAATTTTCGAAACCAATCATAACGAAATTAAGTGATACGAAAATAATTATGGGATATGCATGTAAAGGTACTCAAATTAAGGATCATGATATGATAATTACCCTATGGCATACAAAACAAGTTAATATAGATTCTTCTGTAATGTTTGATTTTGCTTCTAAAATTCCTGGTGCATCAAAAAATATTTCGAAAATTTCATATTATAAAAAACTTGGTTTTGTAATGAAAACAAGCATTTTAACAACTAAAGGAAAACATCAATACGGTTCAGAAGTAATTAATATAGCTAAAAAACCTTTTACTATAAACATAAATAACTATAAAATAGTTAAACCTTAAAGCATATAATCATGAATAAAATAGTTAAGATTTTAAGCTTATTACTGTTATTTATTACAATAATGTCTTGTAGTAGTAATGAAGATCCTACGTCAAAAAAAATAAATATACCAGAAGATGGTACACCGAATCAAGATTATAAAGCATTAAGATTACATATTGATAGTATATATACGGATATAAAAAGTTTTGAAATTCCTAGTAAATTTCCTGGGCTTAATGAAGAGAAAACAAAACGTGTAACTGAATTATTTTCTAAATATAAAGAAGATATTCATAAATATGCAGATTTAATTTTAATACCTGAAAAAACAACAGTAACATCTTCTATCTATGAATATATTTATGATAAAGAGGTTCATAGCTGGGAAAACTCCTCAAATAATCAAATCAATCAGTTTACAATTATAGATAAAACTTATTTAGGTTATGAATTTACATATCAAAATTTGAATAAAGAAGGTAGTATAGTAAGTAAACCTTTAAATGGTATTTTTAGGATTGATGATGATGTTGATTTTATCCTTTATGATGGTATAAAAGAATCTCAGAAAATGAATTGGAGATATTCAAAAAAGAAGTTTTTTTTTGTTATTTATCAAGGTAACAAGAGGTTTGTTGTTGATATATATAAAAAAGGCGAAAATGCTGGGCGTTTAACTGTTTACGATAAAGATATTCATCCTAAAGCTAGTGTAGAGGATTATCTTTGGGACTAAATTTTGAAATTTTATGTATTAAAAACACACCATTCTTTTATAAAAAAATGGTGTGTTTTTAAATATGATTTTTTTATAAATCGAAACCAATATTTACGCCTAATTTATTCGCAATTATAGCGTTTATTCGTTTTTTAACTTCTGGTATTTTTACGCTTTCTAAAACCGTATTAGCAAAGGCATACATTAATAATGCTTTTCCTTCTTTCTTAGGAATTCCACGTTGTTGCATGTAAAATAATGCTTCATCGTCTAATTGCCCAATCGTACAACCGTGCGAACATTTCACATCATCAGCAAAAATTTCTAATTGTGGTTTTGCGTTGATTGTTGCTTTATCACTAATTAAAACATTGTTGTTTTGCTGATACGCATTTGTTTTTTGAGCCTTTTTATCAACAATTACTTTACCGTTGAAAACTGCTGTAGAACGTCCGCCATAAATCCCTTTGTAATCTTGATGAGATTCACAATTAGGTTCAATATGATGCACCAATGTATGATGATCGATATGTTGTTTTCCTTCAGAAATCGTAATTCCTTTTAAAATAGAGTCGATATGTTCTCCTCTTTGATAAAAATTCAAATTATTACGGGTAATATTTCCTCCAAAAGAAAAAGTATGTACAGAAACAATACTGTTCGATTTTTGCTCAATATATACATTATCAATTAATGACGCATTTTCTACATCATTTTGAATTTTATACATATCAACCGTAGCATCTTTAGCCGCATAAACTTCTGTTACCGCATTTGTTAAAACAGGGTTCGATGTTAAACTTTGATGACGCTCAATAATTTGAACATGCGCATTTTGTTCGGCAATAATCAAGTTACGAGGCTGAGTCATTACAGCAACATCATTTTTATCCGTGGTAAAATAAATAATCTGTATCGGCTTTTGTACTTCTACATTTTTAGGAATATAAATATACGCTCCTTCGTTTGCAAATGCCGTATTTAGCGATGTTAAATTATCTTGTTTGGCTATTTTATTGAAATAATTTTCAATAATAGTTTTATATTTCGGTTTGGTCAATGCTGATGACATTAAGCAAACATCAATAGTATCGTGTGTCGTTTCTGATAAGAAAGAACTATATTTTCCGTTGATAAACACAATTTTATAAGTGTCAATATCGTGGATAAAATATTTTTTCACATCGGCTAAATCAATTGCTCCATCCGAGTTTGGAAAAATATTATAATCGTGTTTTAACACTGAATTTAAAGACGTGTATTTCCATGCTTCTAATTTCTTAGTAGGAAATCCTAGTTCTTCAAAATTTTGAAGTGCTTTACTTCTAATATCGTGTACATCACAATTAATATCTTCGCCATTCTCAAAGGCAACATATGAGGCAGTTATTTTGTCTTTTAATTCCATATTTCTTTAAGAATTAACTTCGTCTTTAATCCAATCATATCCTTTAGCTTCTAATTCTAAAGCTAAAGAAGCATCGCCAGATTTTACAATTTGACCATTGTATAAAACGTGAACAAAATCAGGAACGATATAATCTAATAAACGTTGGTAATGTGTAATAACAATTACTGCATTATCTTTCGATTTTAATTTATTAACTCCGTTAGCCACGATACGTAACGCATCGATATCTAAACCAGAATCCGTTTCATCTAAAATGGCTAATTTAGGTTCAAGCATTGCCATTTGAAAAATCTCATTACGTTTCTTTTCTCCACCAGAAAAACCTTGGTTTAAAGAACGAGATAAAAATTTACGGTCAATTTCTAACAATTCTGATTTCTCACGAATCATTTTTAACATATCTTTTGCAGGCATGTCTTCTAAACCTTTGGCTTTACGATTTTCGTTAATTGCCGTTTTTATAAAGTTGGTTACAGAAACTCCAGGAATTTCAACAGGATATTGGAATGATAAAAACACGCCTTTATGCGCTCTTTCATCAGGAGATAACTCGCTAATATCTTCGTTATTTAAGGTTATTTTTCCTTGCGTAACTTCGTATTCTTCTTTTCCTGCGATAACATTTGCTAAGGTACTTTTACCAGCTCCGTTAGGACCCATTATAGCATGGATTTCACCAGCTTTAATTTCTAAATTCAATCCTTTTAAGATTGATTTATCTTCTATGTTAGCGTGTAAGTTTTCTATTTTTAACATGGTAATATATCTTTGTTATTGGCTATTAACCAACGCTTCCTTCTAAACTGATTTCTAATAATTTTTGTGCTTCTACAGCAAATTCCATTGGTAATTTATTCAGTACTTCTTTACTAAATCCGTTTACGATTAATGCAATTGCTTTTTCGGTATCAATTCCACGTTGATTACAGTAAAATAATTGGTCTTCCCCAATTTTACTAGTTGTCGCTTCGTGTTCTATCTGTGCCGATTTGTTTTTCGTTTCAATATATGGAAACGTGTGTGCGCCACATTCATTCCCCATTAATAAAGAATCACATTGAGAAAAGTTACGTGCATTTTCGGCACGTGGTCCTATTTGAACCAATCCTCTATAACTGTTTTGTGATTTTCCTGCGGATATTCCTTTAGAAATAATGGTTGACTTAGTATTTTTACCTAAGTGAATCATTTTAGTTCCTGTATCAGCTTGCTGATAATTATTAGTTACAGCAATTGAATAAAATTCTCCAACAGAATTGTCTCCTTTTAAAATACAACTTGGATATTTCCAAGTAACTGCCGAACCTGTTTCTACTTGTGTCCAAGAAACTTTTGCATTGGTTTCACAGATAGCTCTTTTAGTTACAAAATTGTAAACACCACCTTTTCCTTCTGCATTTCCAGGATACCAGTTTTGAACCGTAGAATATTTAATTTCAGCATCGTCCATGGCAATTAATTCAACAACTGCGGCATGTAACTGATTTTCATCTCTACTAGGAGCAGTACATCCTTCTAAATAAGAAACATAACTTCCTTTGTCGGCAACAACTAAAGTTCTTTCAAATTGTCCTGTTCCTCCTTCGTTAATTCTAAAATACGTTGATAATTCCATCGGGCAACGAACACCTTTTGGGATGTAACAGAAAGATCCATCAGAAAAAACTGCTGAATTTAAGGCCGCATAAAAATTATCGGTAGTAGGAACAACAGTTCCTAAATACTTTCTTACCAATTCAGGATGTTCTTGAATTGCTTCCGAAATAGGCATAAAAATAATTCCTTTTTTACCTAAAGTTTCTCTAAAAGTGGTTGCAACAGAAACTGAATCGACAACAATATCAACCGCTACGTTTGCTAACTTTTTTTGTTCATCTAAAGAAATTCCTAAACGTTTAAAAGTGTCCAATAATTCAGGATCAACTTCGTCTAAACTGTTTAATTTTGGTTTTTCTTTTGGTGCTGAATAATAGGCAATGTCTTGAAATTTTGGTTTTTCGTAATGAACATTTGCCCATTCAGGTTCTTCCATTTTTTTCCAAACTTTAAAGGCTTCTAAACGCCAATCAGTCATCCATTGAGGCTCGTTTTTCTTTTTTGAAATTGCACGAACCACATCTTCATTTAACCCTTTTGCAAAGGTTTCACTTTCTATATCAGTATAAAAACCATATTCATATTCTTTGGTTTTTAACTCTTCTCTTAAATCGTCTTCGGTATACTTGCTCATAAGTGAGTTGTAATTTTATAAAGAAAAACTTTCGCCACAACCACAGGTGCGATTTGCATTCGGGTTATTAAAAACAAAACCTTTTCCGTTTAAACCTCCAGAATACTCTAAAGTAGTTCCTACAAGGTATAAAAAACTTTTTTTATCAACAACAATTTTTATGTTGTTCTCTTCGAAAATTTTATCGTTTTCTTGGGTGCTTTTGTCAAAAGTTAAGTCGTACGATAATCCTGAACAACCACCACTTTTTACGCCAACACGTACAAAATCTACTGTAGCATCAAAGCCGTCATCCGTCATTAATTCAATAACCTTCTTTTTTGCTGTTTCTGAAACTTTTATCATATTTTTAGTGGTTTAACTATAAATAAGTTGCAAATATACTTACAAAATATGATTTTTATCAGCTTTTTAATCAATAAACTATGTAATTTTACACGAGCCTTTTTCTTAAAAAGTAACATCAAAATTAAACATAAATAAAATCAAACATAAACGGTACAATGCTAAAACAATTATTCGTGTTTTTTATTTCTATTAGTTTTTTTTCGATATCAGCACAGCTTCAAAATACATCTCAGGATAAATATCAAAATTTAAAAGATAAAACAACAACCGATTTCTTTAAACTAAAAACAAAACCCGATACCAAAGAAAAAGTAGATGCACTTCTTCTATTATTTAAAAAATCTGCCATCAAAAAATATGTGGATTATAGCATCGCCGAAGAAGCAATCAAAACCGCTCGGAAAATTTATTATGTTGATGGAATTGCTAAAGGATACAGTAGAATTGGCGTTACAGCTCGCTATCAACAAGAGTATTATAAATCGATAGAAAATCATAAAAATGCTTTAAATTATTTTCAAAAATCGACAGATACACTCGCTAAAGTGAAATGTTTGAATAGTTTGGGTGTTACTTATCGAAAAATAAATTTAGAAAAACAAGCCTTTAAATACTATTTTGAAGCCTACGGTTTAGCCGATAAAATAAAAAGTGATAGAAGTAAATCAATAGCTTTAAACGGAATTGGAAATGTTTTTTCAAATATAAATGAACATCAAAAAGCATTGTATTATTTTAAAGAAGCCTTGAAAATTGAAGAAAAAAACAACAACGAAAGAGGCATCGAATACGGTCTTGCAAATATCGGTGAATCATTTATTTATTTAAAATCGTACGATTCTGCCTACGTTTATTTAGAAAAAGCAATTTTATTATCAACAAAAAACAAACGAAAAGATAGTAAAGCTATCAAATTAAACCTTTTAGGACTTTTATATCAAAAGAAAAAAGAATACAAAAAAGCAAATAGTTATTATAATCAAGCAAAAAATATTTTTGAAAAAACAAAAAACATTCGATATTTAAGTAATACTAAAATTAATATCGGAATTAATAATTGCTACTTAAATAAACGAAAAATTGCCTTGTCTTTTATCGAATCAGGATTAAATGACGCTATAAAAATAGATTCCAAAGAAAATATTTTATTAGGATATAACGCACTTTCTAATTTCTATATCAAAAGTGAAAAATATAAAAAAGCCTTAGAAATTAATCGAAAAGCAACCGCACTAAAAGATACAATGCTTAATGAAGCTTCTCAAAAAAGTATCATCAGCTCTCAAGTTGCCTACGAAACTTACGAAAAAGATAAGAAAATAAAACAACTCGATAGCGATAATCAAAAAAATCAACAAAAAGCAAAAAATAATTTCAATAAATTATTATACGGAGGTATTTTAGTCGCAATTATTTTTATTGGAGCAACCATTCTTTTTATTTTAGATAGAAAAAATACTGACCTTAAATTACAAAATGCGAATAAAGATATTCAAAATTATGTGTTGCAATTAAATGAGTTGAAAAATAACGTGTCAAACGCTAAAAGAGTATCGGTAGAAGATAGAATTTCTTTGTTAGATTTGACAAAAAGAGAAGCCGAAGTGTTGCAACTTATCGTAAAAGGATACCAAAATACGGATATTTCTAAAGAATTATTTATTTCCGCAAATACCGTCAAAACACATATTAAAAATATCTACGTAAAATTAGATGTAAAAAATAGAGTGCAAGTAATTAAAAAAGTAGTGGTTTAAAAAAGTAGTGTGGCAAGGGGTTAAAACCCCTTGTTGAAAAATAGTATTTAAATAAATTAAAAATCATACAGAAAAATAATTTTTTCGGTATGATTTTTTTTTAGCCCTTTATTTTAGGGAGGTTTTTAACTAAAATCACCCGAATAGGTGATGTAAATCGCCCGTAAAAATGAACTAAAAAAGTAAGGTTGTCGCTAGTTTTGTAGTCGTAAAACGAACTCAAAATTATGCGATTATGAAAACACTAATTACATCAAAAAGTATTTTTAAAGTGATGCTTTTTTTCGGTTTTATGCTCTTTTTTCCTCAAAAATCGAATGCTCAATTCTTTAAGAAATTATTGAAAAAAGCAGAAAATAAAATTGAAAGAGAAGCAGAAAAACGTTCAGAAAGAAGAATCAATAAAAAAATTGATAAAGAATTCGATAAAGTAGAAGATAAAATTGATGGCAAAAAGAAACCCGAAAATCAGCCAGAAAATCAAAAAAATAAAACGACTGAAAATGATAAAAAAGTATCAGTAAAACCATCGGAAGAAGTAACCGAAAAACCCAAAAAAAGAACGGTAATCTGGAATAAATTCGATTTCGTGTCTGGTGATACCGTAATTTTTGAAGACAATCCAAGTACATCCGAAGAAAATGGCGAATTTCCTAGCCATTGGGATTTATATAAAGGAGGAGCAGAAATAGCCGAAGTTGATGGAAAATCTGTAATCACCTTTATTACAGACATCGGAAATATGCACAGCAAAGGAATTGTTCCGTATTTAAAAGATGCTGAAAAAGATTATTTACCCGAAATTTTTACTATCGAATTTGATGCCTTTTTTAATCCGAATGTATATAACGAACGCTATTATGTAACATTTTATGATAAAAAAAATCAATCGAGAAATGGGATTTCACAACTAACAATTTATGTGAATCAAGTAAGAATGAAGGATAGCGAGGGAGCTTTATCAGAAAAAGCCCGTTCAAATCTTGATAAAATTGCGGGTTGGAGACACGTATCAATAGCTTACACAAAAGGGAAATTTAAAGTTTATTTAGAAGATGAACGATTAATAAATATTCCACATTTAAAAGGAAATCCGACAGGATTAACAATGACGGCAGGTTCGAAAGGAATGTATATCAAAAATATTCGTATCGCAAAAGGTGGCGTAAAATATTATGACAGAGTTTTATCCGAAGGAAAAATAATTGTAAACGGAATTAAATTCGATGTGAATAAAGTTACTCTTAAACGTGAAAGTATGGGACCTATCAATAAAATTTTTCAATTGATGAGAAAACAACCCGATTTGAAATTTAGCATCGAAGGACATACCGATACTGATGGCGATTCTGAAAATAATCAAAAATTATCGGAAGGAAGAGCCAAAACCGTTAAAAATAAATTAATCAGCATGGGAATTTCTGCAAGCAGATTAAAAAGTAAAGGTTTCGGAGAATCAAAACCACTAGATAACAACAATACATCCGAAGGAAAAGCAAACAATAGAAGAGTCGAATTTGTGAAATTTTAATCGTTTTAAAATCAATAAAAATGAACATAAAAAAATGAAAGCAATACTAACAAGCCTGCTTATTATTATCAGTATGATGAGCTGTAAGGGCAATGAGAAAAATCAAAAAAACACTGATAATCAGCAGAAAACGATAAAAAGATACAATTTATCCGAAGGAAAAATAACCTATAAAACAACCATTTCAGGTAAAATTATGGGCGGAAAAATACAAGGAAACGGAATAGAAACACGCTATTTTAAAAACTGGGGAACTGTGGAATTAGTAGAAATAAAAAATACGCAAACGACCACGATAAGTATTCTAGGAAACAAACAAGTAACCACGGATAATCATCATAGTATTAGTAAGCTAGATAACGGTGAAAGCTATACTGTAGATTTTGAAAATCAAAAAATATACGCCAATAGAAGCCCTGTTATGGATGTCATAAAAACCCTAGAACCAAATGCCAATGCCGAAAAAATAGGCAAAAAAATGCTTGAAAGTATCGGAGGAAAAGAAATAGGAAAAGAAAAAATAAACGGCGTTTTATGTGATGTTTGGGAAATCCCTGGAGGAAAACAATGGATGTACAAAGGCGTGGTTTTGAAATCGGTAATTACATTAATTGGAGTTACTACAACAACCGAAGTTGTTACGATGAGTTTTAATCAGAATCCGCCAGAAAAAGCGTTTAAACTTCCTGATTTTCCAATAGAAAAACAACAAGGTTTTTTAACAAATATTGAATTTGATCAGGAAATGAAAGGCGATGTCGATGATATGAAAAAAGAACTCGCCAAAATGAAAAATATGTCTTTTAAAGAATGGAAATATCAAGCAACTAAAAATGATGCCGAAATGAGAGAAATGAGCGATGAAGAATTACGCAAAATTTATGATATGATTCAAAAAATGATGCCCAAATAATTCTTCAAAAAAAAATAAAAAAACTTTTAAATAATTCTTAAAAATAAATAACATGAAAAAATTACTTACAGCAACAATTATCTTAATAACACTAATCGTAACATTTTCATCTTGTAGTAAAGATGATAATTTAGAAAGTAAAGACATTAAACGATATAATGTTGAATCTGGAATAATAAAATATGTAACAACAATATCGGGAACAGTTGCAAGTGGAACTGTAAATGGTTCAGGAACGTCTCAATTATATTTTGATAATTGGGGTGCAAAAGAACTTAAAAATGAGCAAAGTACTACAACAACTGTCGTTATAATTCCTATTTCTAATCAGAAAATTACAGATGTTAGTACCACTCATAATACTTATAAAATCGATAATGAAATGATTTATACAGTCGATTATGATACTAAAACAATTTTCACAAAATCAGACCCGCTAATAGAACTTATGCGTTTGAATGATTATGACGCTCTTGAAGCAGGTAGAAAAATGCTGATTTCAATGGGAGGAACACAATCTGAAAATGAAGAGTTTAAAGGGTATGATTGTGAAATATGGACTGCTTTAGGCTCGAAACAATGGATTTATAAAGGAATTACTCTTAAAATAGTTTCAACAATTGGCGGTATTATAACCACGCAAGAAGCAACAGATATTAAGTTCGATGTATCTGTAAATGAAAGCTATTTTAAATTACCAGATTATACGCATAAAAATATTGATGAGCTGTAAATCATATTGATATAATTAATCCTTTAGGAGATAATTTTATTAAAAATAAATATCAAAAAAAATGCAACAAAAAATAATCGTAGTATTTGTCTTACTGATGTCTTTAGCTTCTTTAACAGCCGAAGCACAAGATTTAGTTTCAGGAAATTGGAAGCTTACAAAAGTAGAAGATCAAGGAATTATTAATGAGGTTAATACCGAATTTACGTTCTCTAAAGAAGGGAAAATTATGGAGCGTGGAAGGGAATTTGGTCAGTGGGAAATTAAGCCAAATAAAAAAGAAATTGTGTTGAAATCTTCTTTTTCAGAGGATGAATTTAATGGCACACACAAAATAAGTAAACTGACTAAAAAAGAATTTATTTTCTCTAAAAAGCAAATGCGTTACTTTTTTAAGAAAATTGATTTAAAAGCAATTTCAAAAGGCAATAAAAAATCAAAATTAATGGGAACTTGGAAATTAAATCATAAAGATTTTGATGATTTATTTCTGATATTAAAATTACCGAACAATTTTATTTTTGTAAGTGCTAGCCCAAATTCAGTAAGTTCAGAAAAAGGAACATGGGAATATTTGCGAAAAACAAAAGAGTTAAGTCTTCAAGGAACTCGTGGGATTTTAAAAGGAAAAAGTAGGGTAAAAGATGTTTCTGATAATTTTTTAGCCCTAATAAGACCGCAAGAAACCTTGTTTTTTGATAACGTAAATTTTGATAAAAATCCGATTCAATGGCTCGATTTTAAATCAGAAGATTTAATGTCAGAAGAAAATCAACAAGAAAATCAGCAACAAAATAATCAAGAAAACGAAGCAGAAAAACTGCCAAAAGCATGGAGAAATCAACAGAATTTTAATGAAAATTTAGCCAATTTTAAAAGTCTAGAATATAAATACGCAACTTATGTAAAAGAAGCTGAAGCTTTTCGATTTTCAAAAATTTGTAAAAATATTACGATAAATAAAGAAGAGCAAAGCGTTTCAATTGCTAATAAATTGATAACAAAATACGATACCATTCAAACTTCAGAAAATTATAAAGGAAATATGGTAAATCGGTACAATTCTTTTTTTCCTGAAAAAACGCCCGATTATTATAAAATTATCGGAAAAGAAACTATAAATAATCAAAATTGTACCGTCGTAATAGGCGTTTTAGGCGATGAAAAAATAAAATATTGGATGATTGATAACAGTCCTGGTGTGTATGCTAAAATTATCAAACAAACGACTGATACCTTTTTTAATGAAACAACATATACTATCGAAACGTTAACGAAATCAATAAAAAAATAATAAAAAAACAATCAAAATTATGAAAACAACAACACTTTTTATCGCAATTTTTACGACACTTTTAGCCGTGTTTTCAACCACAAAAACACAAGCTCAAACAAAAGATGGAACTTTTTTAGCAGGTGCAGGAATTGGATATGCTTCAGAAATTAATTCTTTAGGATTGTCAGCAAAAGGAGTTTATATTATTAACGAACAATGGGAAGCAGCGGCATCATTTACGTATTTTTTACCAAAAAAAACCTACGGTTTTGACTTAAAATGGTACTCTTTTGACGTAGATGCTCATTATGTTTTTTCATCAAAAGATAAAACAACTTTTTATGGTTTGGCAGGAATTAATGCCTTAATGGTAAATGTTCCAACCTTCGATTTTGAGGGCGATTATGACGATATTTACGATGATATTTCTGACGATTCTCAAAATATTTATGAGGAATATAATAAAGACTATAATAAAAATTATAATGCCAAAGAAACAAGCTCTACAACAACCGATTTTGGCGTAAATATAGGGGCAGGAGCTCGTTACGAAATTTCAAAATCAATATCTTTAGTAGGCGAAGCAAAATATACGATTACAACAGGTGGTTTTTTTCAAATAGGAGCAGGAGTTTTATTTGCTTTTTAATGAAGTTTTTATCCTAAAAAAAAGAGTTAATTAAAAATAAAACAGGAGTTGCTTAAAAACAATTCCTGTTTTTTTTGATGAAAATTATTGCGAAATAGCTCCCAAACTAAAAACGCCTTTTTTACCATTTTCAAACATTATTTTTTGAGCTTCATAGTTTTTTGTTAAATCAGTATTTAATTCATTCAAATTCCAGTTTTTAGGATTTTTAAACCATTCTGCAATATTCATTTTGATTTCAATAGTCGCGTCATTTTTAATTGAAATCACACCCAATTCTACCGAAAAAGAACTCTCTTCTGTTTTGTTGGTTTTCGGATTAAATGTATGTATCATATCATAATTAAACTTGGAATAAACGTTAGTACTATCTAAATAAGTTCCGCTCATTTTTATCAAATGATAATCGCTGTTTAATTTGTCTGATTTGTCTGATTTTTTTGTATCAATATCATTTAAAGCTGTTCCAAAAGTCATCGATACTTTATAAATTCCTTCGGATATTTTCTCTGATAAACTGGGTGTTAAACTTTTTGAATCTTCTAAATTTACTAAATAATGTGTTTTAAAAATGGTAGAATCGCCACCCGCATCAGTAAAAATAATTTTCGAAATTACATAGCGTAAACTATCAATTGTAAGTTTTGTTCCTAATTTATTCGTGAATTTGGTGCGACTCAAATCTTCCGAAGTTACAGGTGTTTCATCCCAATTTTGAGTAAAATTAAGTTTGATAGTGGCGTGTTTAATTAATTCGTCATCATCGGTACTACAAGAAAAAAATACGGCACTTATAATAAATAAAAAAAAATATTTCATTCGGATATTATTTAGGTTTTAAAAGTCAAAAAAAAGTTAATAAAAAAATCAATAAAAGAGCATCAAAGATAATTAAATACTTGTTGTTATCTTTGCCAGATGTTAGAAGATAAAAATCAAGAAAGAACCTCATTAGCTGAATTAGGAGAATTTGGATTAATAAACCATTTAACCGAGCATTTTAAGCTGTACAATTCATCAACAACAAAAGGAATTGGAGACGATGCTGCGGTCATTAGCGCATCAGAAAAAGAACGCTTAATAACTACCGATTTATTGATTGAAGGCGTGCATTTTGATTTAAGCTACATGCCTTTAAAACACTTAGGATATAAAGCCGTTATGGTGAATTTATCAGATGTGTATGCGATGAATGGTGTTGCCGAACAAATTACGGTTTCCATAGCGGTTTCAAACCGTTTTCCGTTAGAAGCTTTGGAAGAATTATATGCAGGAATTCAACTTGCGTGTGACACGTATAAAGTAGATTTAATTGGCGGTGATACGACATCATCAACCAAAGGAATGTTGCTTTCGATTACTGCAATTGGAACAGCGAATAAAGAAGAAATCGTGTATCGAAATGGCGCAAAACCAACGGATTTAATTGTGGTTTCAGGAGATTTAGGAGGCGCGTATTTAGGATTACAAGTTTTAGAAAGAGAGAAACAAGTATTTCAAGTAAATCCAGAAAGTCAGCCAGATTTAGACGCTTATACGTATTTAATTGAACGTCAATTAAAACCAGAAGCACGTAAAGATATTGTCGAATTATTGAAAGAATTGGACGTGAAACCAACTGCTATGATTGATATTTCTGATGGATTATCTTCGGAAATAATGCACATTTGTACGCAAAGTAAAACGGGTTGTAAAATTTATGAAGATAAATTACCGCTAGATCCACAAGTTATTTCAACATCCGAAGAATTTAATATGGATAGCACGATGATTGCATTAAGTGGTGGCGAAGATTATGAACTCCTTTTTACAGTTCCAATTGCCGATTTTGAAAAAATTAAATCAAATCCAAACTTATCAATTATTGGGCACGTTGTAGAACAAAATCAAGGAATGAATCTTGTAACACGTGCCGATCAAGAAATTGAACTAAAAGCACAAGGATGGAATACTTTTAAACAAGGTGCTCAAGAATAAATACAAAATATATCAATATATTATAAACCATACTTTTTAGAAGTGTGGTTTTTTTTGCCATTTTTTTAAAGAATATAAAAATAATAAATTGAAGCAATTTCCCGCTTTCTGCACTCGCTCTTTTTTGAAGAAAAATCAAAAAAGGAGCTCAAACAAATGCGTCAATCGGGGCTAGGCATTTGATTTATCTATTTATTTCAAATATATTTTTATCATTCTTGCCTTCAAAGTATTATTAGATACGGTACGAGCGTGACGCTCGCACTAGCAATGAAAAATGCTAGCGCAAGCATCTTGCTTGTGCCGTCAAATAAAAATAGAACTGAGTTTCTTTTTAGTCTTAAAAAGTATAAAAAGCAATAGTTAAGGAAATAATTAGAGTAAAAATAACCCTAAAAATCAATAGAAAATAGCTTAAAACCAAGCTATCAAAAAACAAAAAAAATAATCTGTTGAAAAAAGATAAACACTAGTAGTTTAGATTTTTATCTTGTAAATATTGCTATTTGTCTATAAGGAAAATTAAAAAATAAAATATTTTTTTATAAAAAAAATAAAAATGGCGTAAAAATTGTATATTAGTAATCAGAAGTAAAACTATTTATTAACTAAAAAAAACAAAAAGAAAATGGGAATTTTTTCATTTATTAAAAACGCTGGAGCTAAAGTATTTGGTGTAGGAAAAACAACGGAAGAAGAAGCGGTTGAAAAATCTGCAAAATTAGTAGATGCTGTAAATACGCTAGAATTACCTGTTGAAAATTTAGCAATCGTTATAGACGAAGACAAAGCAACTATTTCTGGAGAAGCAGCTGATTTAGCAACCAAAGAAAAAGTTATTTTAGTAGTAGGAAATACTAATGGAATTGGTTCTGTTGAAGACAATATGACCGTTGCACCTGTTGAGGTTGTAGCAGAAGTAGAAGTTGTTGAAGAAATAATGGCACAATTTCATACCGTAGGAAGTGGAGATACTTTAGGGAAAATAGCAAAAGAATTTTATGGTGATCCAATGAAATATACCGTAATTTTTGAAGCAAACAAACCAATGTTATCACATCCTGATAAAATTTATCCTGGACAAGTATTAAGAGTTCCTGCTTTAATTGATTAATTAAAAGGAATTTATAGATAAAATCTAACGTAATTTAGAGAAGAAAAGCACTACAAACGTAGTGCTTTTTTACGTCCAAAAATTCAAGAATAAACCGCATCTTTGTAGCTTTTTAAACAGATTAGAAGTATCCTGAAAAAGTATCTCAAAAAATATTAAAATGAATCAAAGAACACTGGCTTTAATAGCATTATCAGTAGCTACGCTCATTTATGGGGTTACCTTTACCATCGCAAAAGAAGTGATGCCAATGTATATTAAACCATTTGGATTTATCGTAATTCGAGTAGGAGGTGCGGCTATCGTTTTTTGGACGCTAGGTCTTTTTATCAATAAAAAATCAACTGAAACAGCAAGAAAAATAGTAATTGAAAAATCAGATTATAAAAAAATAAGTATCGCCGCCTTTTTTGGAGTTGGGTTAAATATGCTTACTTTTTTTAAAGGATTAAGCTACACAACGCCAATCAGTGCTTCGGTAATGATGGTTACAGCACCCATTTTAGTCTTGATTTTTTCGAGTATTATCCTAAAAGAACGCTTAGTTTTACAGAAAATAATCGGTATTATCATAGGACTAATCGGTGCAATTATTTTAATCGTTTACGGAAGTACCTCCGATGGTGCAACCAAAAATATGATGTTCGGTAATTTTTTAGTATTTATTAACGCTGCTTCTTACGGAATGTACTTAGTACAAGTGAAAAAAATAATAGGAAAATACCATCCAATTGTATTTGTAAAATGGCTCTATTTATTCGGTTTAATATTCGTTTTACCCTTCGGATTTTTAGAATTAATCGAAATTCAATGGCAAGTAATGCCAATATCAATCTACTTAAAAGCAGGTTTTGTCGTACTATTCACTACCTGTATTACGTATTTATGTAATTTATTTGCCCTAGTAAGATTAAAACCAACAACCGTAAGCGTTTTTATCTATTTACAACCAGTAATCGCAGCTATTTACGCCTTGTTGGTCGGAAGCGATAGTTTCGATACCGTTAAAATAATGGCAACATTATTGATATTTTTAGGTGTGTTTTTAGTATCAAAACAAGTAGTTTCGGTTAAAAATAAATAACAGTATCTTTGCTTTTCTAAATTGACGATATGATACAGTCTATGACGGGTTATGGAAAATCCGTATTACAGTTGCCATCAAAAAAAGTAACCATTGAAATTAAGTCGCTAAACAGTAAAAACTTAGACTTAAATACCAGAATCCCTTCTTATTACAGAGAAAAAGAACTATCCGTTCGTAAAAAATTAGCGAGTAATCTGGTGCGAGGTAAAATAGATTTTTCTATTTATGTAGAAATGACCGCCGAACAAACATCAACAACCGTCAACAAAATAGTGGTTGAAAATTACATCGAACAGCTAAAAAAATCACTCGGAAATTCACTCGGAAATATATCGACTATTGATGAAAATCAAAAAATTGAATTCCTGAAAATGGCCATCAGAATGCCTGATGCCCTGAAAACAGAACGTGAAGAATTAGACGAAAATGAATGGACGCAAATTGAAATCCATATTGAAGAAGCGCTAAAAGAAATCATCGCATACAGAACCGATGAAGCCAAATCTTTAGAAAAAGATTTTCAACTACGAATCGCCAATATTCAAACAGCTTTACAAGAAATTAAAGAACTTGATAGCCAACGAATTGTTAACGTAAAAGAACGTTTGCAAAAGGCATTAACCGACTTGAAAATCGAAATTGATGAAAATAGATTCGAACAAGAATTAATCTACTATCTAGAAAAATTAGACATCAACGAAGAAAAAGTACGCTTAGAAAATCACCTGATTTATTTCCTAGAACAATTAGAAACAAACGATTCTAACGGAAAAAAATTAGGATTTATCGTGCAAGAAATTGGACGAGAAGTAAATACAATGGGCTCAAAAGCTAATTTTGCAGTAATGCAAAAAATAGTCATTCAAATGAAAGACGAATTAGAAAAAATAAAAGAACAAATTTTAAACGTTTTGTAAGATGTCAGAAAATTCTAAAAAAGACTTTAAAGGAAAATTATTAGTATTTTCAGCTCCCTCAGGTTCAGGAAAAACAACCATTGTTCGA
The DNA here is from genome assembly GCF_021390755.1 of Tenacibaculum piscium. Lineage (NCBI taxonomy): Bacteria > Pseudomonadati > Bacteroidota > Flavobacteriia > Flavobacteriales > Flavobacteriaceae > Tenacibaculum > Tenacibaculum piscium. Next base: position 68,964 of record NZ_JAJGWR010000002.1, read on the forward strand.
CACTTATTACAACAAGAAAAACTTAACCTAGAATTTTCAATATCAGCAACCTCAAGAAAAGCAAGAGGCGAAGAGGTTAATGGCGAGGATTATTACTTTATTTCTGCTCACGAATTTAAACAAAAAATTAAAGCAGATGAATTCTTAGAATGGGAAGAAGTATATCGAGATAACTTCTACGGAACTCTAAAAACCGAAGTAGAACGCATCTGGGCTTTGAAAAAACACGTTATTTTTGATATCGATGTTGCAGGAGGATTGCGTATCAAAAGTAAATTCCCTGAACAAACATTAGCCGTTTTTGTAAAGCCTCCAAGTATTGATGAACTTAAAATACGACTCAAAAAAAGAAGCACCGAAACCGAAGACAAAATAAATATGCGTATCGCTAAAGCATCCGTAGAATTGGCAACCGCACCGCAGTTTGATAAAATTATAAAAAATTACGATTTAACAATCGCTTTAAAAGAAGCAGAAGAATTAGTTCGTGATTTTATATCATAAAATAGTAAAAATAATAATACATATATTTTAAAACGGATTATGGGAAATTTCAGCAAAAATATCGGTCTGTATTTCGGAACTTTCAATCCTATTCATATAGGACACTTAATTATCGCCAATCAAATGGTCGAAAATTCTGATTTAGATGAAATTTGGATGGTCGTAACACCTCATAATCCGTTTAAAAATAAAAATACCTTACTCAATAATTACGACCGATTCGAAATGGTGCAATTAGCAACCAAAAATTACGATAAAATTAAAGCGTCCGATATCGAGTTTACCTTGCCACAGCCAAATTATACCATCAATACATTAACGCATATTTCGGAACAATATCCGAACTATAATTTTAACCTAATTATGGGAGAAGATAATTTGAAAAACTTCCATAAATGGAAAAATTATCAAGCTATTTTAGACGATTATCAATTATATGTGTATCCTCGAATATCCGAAGGAATTGTAGCCAATCAATTTATAAAACACGCCAAAATTCATCGAATTGAAGCTCCAATTGTACAAATATCTTCCACAATGATTCGAAATGGAATCAAAAATAATAAAAATATAAGACCATTAGTAGCAACGAAAGTTTGGGAATATATCGATAAAATGAACTTTTATAAAAAATAGTTTCGCTAAATTTTCATTAAATTTTCGTTGTATATTTGAAAAAGCTTCAAATTAAAAAAGTATAACGTGCCTCAAAATAAAAATAAAAAGAAACTCAAACATAAACTTAAACAAAAACTAGTCGATAAATATCGATTGGTAATTTTAAATGAAGATACTTTTCAAGAGAAATTTTCATTAAAATTATCACGCTTAAATGTCTTTGTTTTTAGTGGTATTTTTTCAATCGTATTAATTGGATTAACAACCCTGTTAATCGCCTTTACTGGACTTAGAGAATATATTCCTGGATATTCCTCAACCTCATTAAAAAAGAAAGCTACCCGATTGGTATATCAAACCGATTCCCTAAAAACCCGATTGGCTGTTATTGAACAATTTACAAAAGCTTTGAAACCCGTTTTAACAGGTGAAATAGGTCCCGATAAAATAGATTCTATACAAACAGAAATTAAAAATATAGGCGTTTATCAACAACAATTACAAGCTACCAAAGAAGATTCCCTATTTAGAGAAAAAGTGGAAATGAAAGACCGATTTCCATTATCCGAAGGAGCAGAAGGAAGAGCTAAAGTGGTGTTTTTTTCGCCCCTAACAGGTACCGTTTCTCAAATTTTTAATAGAGATGATAAACATTATGCTATTGATATTGTTGCAAAATCAGGAACGCCCGTAAAAGCAATTACTGATGGAACCGTGATTTTAGCAGAATGGACAGCAGAAACAGGTTATGTATTAACCATACAACACGCTAATGAATTTATATCGGTATATAAACACAATGGAACACTATTAAAACAACAAGGCGATATTGTCAAATCAGGCGAAGCCATTGCTAGTGTTGGTGATACAGGTGAATTATCAACAGGACCACACCTGCATTTTGAATTATGGAATAATGGATTTCCCGTAAATCCAACCGATTATATAGATTTTCAATAATAAAAATCAGCTAAAATATTGTATCATGAGCATCAAAGCATTATTAGCCATTCCTTTTGCTAAACAAGTACGAAAACAAGTGTATAAATGGGCAAATAATCCGCATAAAACACAACAAAAAGTATTCGAATATTTGGTATCAGAAGGATGTAAAACAGCTTTTGGTAATGATCATGATTTTGTGTCAATCAATAATTATGAAGATTTTAAAAAACGTGTTCCAATTACCGATTATGAAGGATTACGTAGCTATGTCGATAGGATGGTCGCAGGAGAAGAAAATATTTTGTGGAAAGGAAAACCACTGTATTTTGCTAAAACTTCAGGCACAACTTCTGGAGCAAAATATATTCCGATTACCAAAGAATCAATGCCAACACATATAAAATCGGCACGAAATGCCTTGCTTTTTTATATTGCCGAAACAAAGGATGCTAGTTTTGTAAACGGAAAAATGATTTTTTTACAAGGAAGCCCTGTTTTAGAAGATTTAAACGGTGTCAAATTAGGACGATTAAGCGGGATTGCAGCCCATTATGTACCGAATTATTTATTGAAAAATAGGTTGCCAAGTTGGCAAACCAATTGTATCGAAGATTGGGATACAAAAGTTGATAAAATAGTAGAAGAAACCATTGATCAAGATATGTCAGTCATTAGTGGAATTCCGTCTTGGGTGCAAATGTATTTTGAAAAATTAATCGCCAAAACAGGAAAACCAATCGCAGAAATATTTCCGAATTTTAATTTCTTCGTATATGGAGGCGTGAATTTTGAACCGTATAAAAATAAATTCGAAACGTTAATCGGAAAAAAAATTGATTATATTGAATTATATCCCGCTTCCGAAGGATTTATTGCGTATCAAGATTCGCAAACCGAAAAAGGAATGTTACTGCAATTAAATTCAGGAATTTTTTATGAATTTATTCCAGCATCCGAATTTTATGAGCAAAATCCTACCCGAATTTGTTTAAAAGATGTCGAATTAAACGTAAATTATGTCATTATTTTAAACACTTCCGCAGGACTTTGGGGCTATAATATCGGCGATACTATCGAGTTTATATCACTGAAACCCTACCGAATAAAAGTTACAGGACGTATTAAACATTTTATTTCCGCCTTTGGCGAACACGTAATCGGAAAAGAAGTTGAAAAGGCTTTAAATGATGCAATTATCGGTACAAAAACCACGATAAGTGAATTTACCGTTGCTCCACAGGTAAATCCTGAAAGCGGATTGCCGTATCATGAATGGTTTATCGAATTTGAAAATGAACCCGAAAATTTAACCGAATTAGCACAGAAAATGGACGCTTCTATGCAACATCAAAATGTATATTATTTTGATTTAATTACAGGGAAAATATTACAACCGCTTATCATCAGAAAAGTGAAAAAAGGTGGTTTTCATGAATATATGAAATCAATTGGAAAGTTTGGCGGACAAAATAAAATCCCACAATTATCAGACAATCGTAAAATTGCCGAAGTCTTAAAAAACTTTTTAGTGTAGTTTTTACTATGAATAATAAATACGTGTTTTTTATTTTATTGATGTACGTAATAAATTCTTTTTCTCAAAAAGCATTAGACGATTTGAGAAATAAAACAGATTCTATTTGTAGAAAAGTTCAAATAAAATCTTTTTGTAAAGTTCTTGAATTTTATAAATTAAAACAATACGATTCTTGCTATATTTATTCAAATAAAGCTTTATTAGACGTTACAACTACCAATCAAAAAGATATTATATATTATTTGCAAAGTATTAGTCCAACAGAAAAATCACTATTTAAAAAGGCACTGTTTAGCCTTGATAAAATATCAGATACAGGGCGTTTTGCTTCTTTAAAAAATTTAAGACTCGGTTATGTTTACTTAAATCAACAAAAATATGATACATCAATTTTAAGCTTAGAGAAATGCGTATCATCTAAAGATATTATGAAAGATGTTGAGCAAAGGTCAATGATCTATCATAATTTAGCAGCATGTTATTTTTATAAAAAAGACTTTAAAAAAGCTACTTTTTATTATGATAAACAGCTTTCTTTAATTCAAAAAAACGATACCACTTCTTTGATTAAATTAAAAATGGGAATGGCATATATGTATTACGATCAATATTTAGATAAACAAGCGATTCCCTTATTTAAAGAAAGTTATAATTTATCACAATTGTATACTGATATCGTATTAAAGGAAAGTACTGCTTTTAGTATGGCCGTGGTAGAAGAAAATAGAAAACGCTATAAAAAAAGTGTTAAGTATTACAAAGAAAGTAATCGCTGGAAAGATTCTATTTGGAATAAAGAGAAAATTTGGGAAATTACCGAAAGAGATAAAAAAATTGCCATTGCTTATAAACAGCAAGAAATTAGAATTAAAAATGAAGAAATAAAACGTCAAAAAATAGTTCAAAAAGGATTGATTTTTGGCGGAAGTTTATTGTTATTTCTTTTAGCGATTTTAGGGGTTGTCTATAAAAAATTACGAAGTAAGAATAAACTAATTATAGCACAAAAGGAAGCTTTAAGTGTGGCTAATAAAACAAAAGATTATTTGTTTTCGGTAGTTTCACATGATTTACGATCGCCTATAAATACGATAAAAAGACAGCATAAAAAACTAGAAAAACATATTGAAAATAATGATTTACCTGCAATTAAACAAGCAACTCAGCTGGCTATTTCAATTACGCAAAGTACGAGTCGTTTATTAGATAATGTACTGTATTGGTCGTTAGATCAAAGTAATATGTTAAGTTTTACTCCCGAAAAAAATGCCCTCCGCCCAATAATAGAACATCTTTTGTTTGATTATGAAAATTTAGGAAGTGTTAAAGATATTTCTATTTCAAGCGATTTAGAAACAGGGGTATTTGTTTTAATAGATAAAGAATCTTTAAAAATTGTACTGCGAAACTTAATCGATAATTCGATGAAATACATGAAAGATTCAGGAAGTATTTCGATTAAAATGAAAATATATTCCAAAAACCAAGCATCGATTGAAATTAAAGATACTGGAATTGGAATGTCACCAGAAAAACTTAAAGAAATTAATGGGTTAAAAGATGTATCCATAGCTAAAATAGACCATTCAAAAGGCGTTGGATTGGGCTTATTATTGTGTCAAACATTGATTAAAAAAAATAAAGGAACTTTGTTTTTTGAAAGTGAAGAAGGAGTTTATACAACGGCTGTTATTTTACTGCCTTTAGCTTAGTTATTAGTCTAGAAATTAGTTTGTTTAGTGTTTTTTTAAGATGATTTAACTTATAAAATAAGTATCTTCGTTAGTTAAAAAGCTATAAAAGATGAATAATTTACGACTGCTTCTATTAGAAGATTTAGAGGAAGAAGCGACAGAAATAATAAACTTATTAGAGGCACATGATTATGAAGTTATTCATGTGAAAAATACTAAAGACGCTGAAAAAGAACTAAAAAACCGCTTTTTTGATATCATTCTTTTAGATATTATGATTAACGGACAGCCAGATGGTATTTCGTTAGCACATCGCTTAAATAAAGAACAGATTGAAACGCCTTTTTTATTTTTAACAAGTATGCAAAGTAGGGTAGTATTTAACGATGCAAAACTTACAAAACCATACACTTATTTATTAAAACCATTTAATAAATTGGAATTACTGTATTCTTTAGAATTGGCTTTAGAAAAATTTTATGAACAGGGAAATAACAGCAGTTTAAGTGATGAAAAAGCGATTATTACACCTTCCTTTTTATTTGTTAAAAAAAACCAAGGTATTGTAAAGGTTGATATAAAATCAATTTTTTATGTAGAAGTTAAAGAAAAATACTGCCGGTTTGTTTGTGATCAAGATCAGGAGTATATAATTCGATTATCGTTAACAAAAGTGAAAGAATTACTTGGCGATACTTATTTTGTTCAAACTCACCGAAATTATTTAGTAAATCTTAAAAAAATACAAGCACTTTATTTTGAAGATAATTTATTGATTTTAAATAATAATCATAAAGTATTATTTAGTGATCGTTTTAAGAAGCAATTTTTGAAAAATAATAAGATTTTTAGATAAAAAAACAAATTATCAATTTTAATTTGAGGAACTAGGTATGTGTTAATAAAAAAGACACTAGGACTTAGCTTTGAGTGTAGCTCAGGTACTTTAAAGCGTAAAAAAGCAGTAAAAAACATAGTATCTTAATTCCCTCCCTCCTGAATTTGAATACATACATGTTAATTACCACTTTTTTTGTAGTTAAAAAACCCTTCTTTTATTTTTAACTTACTACAAATGTAAAGAGTAATTGAAAGTGATTTATTTTAGAATCCCTTAGTGCTTAAAAATAGGAGGTAAGCGTTTCTTATATTGGTATAAGTGTTTTTTTTGATTATTTCGTTTCTAATTCAAATACTTTTTGAAGCATTTTATCATTCATTTGATTCACTTTATACAAACCTTCATCGCTAAAAAGTTCTCTAGCGATGACTGTTTTTAGCGTTTCTTTTAGTTGATTTTTCGTTTTTTTAGAGAATTTATAACTTTTAAGTTCTTTGAAAAATTCAGTAGAAACATCATTTTTAGCATCAAAATTTTTGATAAATTCTTCGACTGTTAGGTTTTCTAATGCTGTACGATTATTATCGACATAATTAAAAGCAAAGGTATTTAAAGGTCTAAAAAAGATAGTTGGAATATAGTTTGTGGTATCTACAGACACAAAATAATCAGGAATAATACCGCCACCGCCGTACACAATTTTTCCTTTTGGCGTGGTAAATTTTAGACTATCAATAGTTTTAATGCTATCTTTTGTGAAAAACTCGCCATTTTTTAATCGAGTATCAAAATCGGTATCATATACCGAAGTTGCGTCTTCTTTTTTGTATGGTTTTTGAATGGAACGTCCTGTTGGCGTGTAATAGCGAGCGATTGTTAAACGAACTGCAGAACCATCTCCTAAATCCATTTCTTGTTGTACCAATCCTTTTCCGAACGAACGCCGACCGATGATAATTCCTTTGTCATTATCCTGTAAAGCTCCCGCAACAATTTCCGAAGCCGAAGCTGAATTTTCATCAATTAAAACATATAAACCACCTTTTTCAAAACTTCCTTTTTTGGTGGCAAACGATTCTTTAATGTTTCCTTTATTATTTTTGGTGAATACAATTAATTTTTCATCTTCTAAAAATTCATCAACAATACTATTGGCGATATCCACAAAACCACCACCATTTCCACGAAGATCAAATACTAAATCAGTCATTCCTTTTTCTTTTAAATCACGTAAAGAATTTTTAAATTCCTGATAAGAATTACGAGCAAAACGATTTAATTTGATATACCCAAGACTATCATTTAGCATATAAGCGACATCAACACTTTTAATATTTACCTTATTTCTATTGATATTTACATCAAAAATACTATCGATTGTTTTTCGATAAATTTGTAAGCGAACGCTTGTATTTGGTTCTCCTTTTAGGGATTTCATGATGGTTGTTGTCGATAAATTTTTACCGAATAAGGTATCTTTATCTGCGGATAAAATACGGTCGCCTGCTTTAATTCCCGCTTTAATACTTGGACCTCCTTTGATAGGTGAAATCACTGTAATAGTGTCGCCAATCATACGATATTGCACGCCGATTCCTACAAAATTACCTTGCATATTTTCGGTAATTAATTGAAGTTTTTCTTTGGGAATATATACAGAATGTGGGTCTAATTTACCGAGCATTTCGGTTATTGCACCGTCTAATAAATCATCAGTATTTACAGCATCGACATAATCATGTTGTATGTAATCGATTAAGCGTTTTATTTTTTTTTCCGATGCTGAATTTTTTCGGATAAAATTAGTTGTTGTTCCTTTGCTAAAAAAAGTTCCGATAAGGATACCTAAAACTACGGCAAAGGAAAAATAGATAGGGAAATTATTTTTTTTCATAAGGTAAATGTATGATTTTAACCCCTGCTTTTTCTAAAAAATCGATGCCAGAAGTATCTTTATAATCTTCGGCATAAACCACGCGTTTTATACCCGCCTGATGTATTAATTTGCTACATTGTTGGCAAGGAGAAAGAGTAATATATAAGGTCGCACCTTTGCATGATTGCGTAGAAGCAGCAACTTTTAAAATCGCATTTGCCTCGGCATGTAGTACGTACCATTTTGTGTAGCCTTCTTCGTCTTCACAATAATTTTCAAAGCCAGAAGGCGTTCCGTTATAACCATCAGAAATAATCATGCGATCTTTAACGATAATCGCGCCTACTTGTTTGCGTTTGCAATGCGATAATTTACCCCATTCTTTTGCCATTTTCAAATAGGCCTTGTCGTATTTTAATTGTTTTTTACCCAAAATAATAAATGAATTTATAGATTTTACAAGAGTTTTTAAAAGTTAATTATCTAATTCGTTACCAAAAAATACGATTCATCATCATCTCGAAAGCAATTCCCATAACAACTGATGAAACCACTAAAATCCAATCTCTTCGGTGTAAATTCAAGAATGTTAACGCTATTTTCCCTGTCAATAAAATTCCTAAAACAATAATAATTTGTGCGATTTCTACACCGATAGCAAATTCTAAAAGTGGCATTAATTTATCGGAAGTTTTACCAATCATTATTTTGAAATAATTTGAAAAACCAAGTCCGTGAATTAATCCGAAGAATAAAGCAAAAAATAAATTTTGATTTTCTTTTCCTACCGATGCTTTTTTAGCGGTTAAAACATTCAGCAAACCAGTGATGAAAATACTTAATGGAATTAAAAACTCGACTAAATCGGCATTTATTTTGACGATTCCATAGGCAGAAAGTGCCAAAGTTATCGAATGTCCAACGGTAAATAACGTGATTAACCATAAAACTTTTTTCCATTGTTTAAATTGATATACAATCGCCAAGACGATTAAAAATAAAATATGGTCATAGGCACTAATATCAAGCACATGAAATAAGCCCATTTTAAGGTAAAAAATAAAATCGTTCATTGATTTGAGTAAGTATTAATGATAATTAAATAATTAAAATGATAAATAGTTGAAATATAAAAAGTTTAAATTTTGATTTGTCGGTCTATTTGTTGGTCTAAAGAAATAAAGGTTTCGGTTCTGGAAACGCCTTTTATATTTTGAATATCCTTGTTTAATAAGTGCATTAAATCTTCATTATTTTTACAAAGTATTTTGATGAAAATAGCATAATTCCCTGTAGTATAATGACTTTCAACAACTTCAGGAATTTCTTTTAATCTTTTTATTGCTGATGAATACAAGCTCGAAGAATCTAAAAACACCCCTACAAAAGCGGTCGTATTATAGCCTAAAGCCTTCGGATTTAAGACCATTTTGTAGCCGTCAATTAAATCGGAAGCATCTAATTTTCGTAATCGCTGATGAATGGCAGCTCCTGAAATTCCAACTTCCCGAGCAATGCTTAAAATAGGCGTACGTGCATCGGCAACCAACCGTTTGATGATAATTTTATCAATTCCATCAATTTTTAACTTTTTAATCATACTGCAAAAATAAGCAAACTTCAGTAGATTATTTTTGAGCTTATCATGCAATGTTTATTATCTATTTTAAATTTTATTGCTTTTTTGATGCATATCAATTAAAGGATTAAAAATTAATGTGTTAAATTAGCATTTCCTTCAGAAGTAGTTGGCGAAGTATAGTCAAAACAGGAATCAGATTATTATCATAAAATAAATTATGAATACATCAAAAGTATTAACTTTTTTAGCACCTAAGGAAATGAGTAAAAGTAAGGGTGCCATTTTTATAGACATGGGGATTTCAGCAGGTTTTCCATCGCCTGCCGATGATTTTAAAGAAACACGTATTTCTTTGGATGAAGAGTTAATTAAAAATAAAGAGGCTACTTTTTTTGCGAAAGTTAGCGGACAATCAATGATTGGTGCAGGATTAGATGATAATGATTTATTAGTAATTGATAGAAGTATTACACCAACAAATAATAAAATCGCTGTCTGTTTTTTAGATGGAGAATTTACTGTAAAAAGATTAAGAGTAACCAAAGATGAAGTTTGGCTACAACCCGAAAATCCTGATTATCCTGTAATCAAAATTACCGAAGAAAATAATTTTATCATCTGGGGAATTGTAACAAGTGTTATTAAAAAAGTGTAATTTTAGAATATCAGTATAAAATAAAATCCAGCAAATTTGCTGGATTTTATTTAAAATATTTTCTATAAATGCTGTTTAGCAAAATTCATCGTAAGCTGCTGCTAAATTCTGTGCAATCGCTTGTGCTGAATGTCCTTCAATATGATGACGCTCTAAAATATGAACTAAATTACCATCCTTAAATAACGCAATCGCTGGAGACGATGGAGGAAAAGGAATCATCATTTCTCTTGCTCTTGCCGTAGATTCTTTCTCTACACCTGCAAATACAGTCGTTAAATTTGTTGGTGTTTTTTCAGCGCCTAAAGAGGCAATAGCTCCTGGTCTTGCAGTACCTGCAGCACAACCACAAACAGAGTTTACCATTACTAAAGTTGTTCCTTGTTTTGCTAATGCTTTATCAACATCTTCAGCGGTATATAATGCGTCAAAACCAGCGTCGATTAATTGATCACGCATCGGTTTTACTAATTCTTCTGGGTACATATTTTTTGTGTTAAATGGTTCTCTGCAAAGATACTTTATTTAAAAACAAGAATCAAACTCCAAAAAAGCATATCTAGAATGAAACTCGCCATTTTAATAAAAAAACAAGATTTAAGAAAATACTCAAAACTTAATAAATAGACCTAGCCCCGATTGAAGCAATTGTTTGAGCTCCTTTTTTTTGATTTTTCTTCAAAAAAAAGAGCGAGTGCGCAAAGCGGGAAATAGCTTCAAAATAACTCTAAAATAGCTTTTCGTTTTAAAAAAAGAAATAATTACTTAAAAATAAGATTAATAGTATATTTACATCTTTAAAAAAAAATAAAAATAAAATGGGAAAGTTTGCAAAATGGCTCGGAGCAGGAGTCGGATTTACAATGGGAGGACCTATTGGAGCTATTATCGGATATGCCGTAGGAAGTTTTATTGATGGCGTTTCTTTCAGCGATTTTAGCAATGAACAAAAAGAATATCAACAAAATACACAAGAAAAAAATAAAGAAAGAATGCAAGCCACTTCTGGCGACTTTGAAATAACATTACTGATCTTAGCTTCCGTAGTTATTAAAGCCGATGGGAAAATCGATCAACGTGAACTCGATTTCGTACGCCTGCATTTTGTAGAAATGTACGGGAAAGAACGCGCAAATCATGCCTTTAAATTGTTTAGTGGCATCATTAAAAAAGAAATTTCAACACGACAAGTTTGTATGCAAATCCGTCAACACATGACGCACTCCTCTCGTTTACAATTGCTACACTTTTTATTCGGAATCGCCAAAGCTGATGGGCAAGTAACAGCACTTGAAGAACAAGAAATAAAGAAAATTGCAGGGTATTTATATATCAATAATCATGATTATACATCCATAAAAGCAATGTTCTATGAAGAAGTTGATAGCGCCTATAAAATCTTAGAAATTACGAAACAAGCCACCGATAACGAACTTAAAAAAGCCTACCGAAAAATGGCTAAGAAATATCATCCCGACAAATTACAAGGATTAGGAGAAGAACACAAACAAGGCGCAAATCAGAAATTTCAGCAAATTCAAGGTGCTTATGAACAGATAAAAAAAGAAAGAGGACTTTCTTAAAAAGAAGTGCATAATTACTACAATTACAAGAAAATACGTAATTTCGCGAAATCAATAAATATAAAGAAAAAATGAGTACGAAGTTTACTGAATACAAAGGGCTTAACTTGCCAAATGTTGCAGATGAAATCCTAGATTATTGGAAAGAAAACAACATTTTTGAAAAAAGTATAACTACGCGTGATGATAATAAACCGTTTATCTTTTTCGAAGGACCTCCTTCGGCAAATGGTTTACCTGGGATTCATCATGCAATGGGACGTACCATTAAAGATATTTTTTGCCGTTATAAAACCTTAAAAGGATTTCAAGTAAAGCGTAAAGCTGGTTGGGATACCCATGGTTTACCTGTTGAATTAGGTGTTGAAAAAGAATTAGGTATTACCAAAGAAGATATCGGAACTAAAATTACGATAGAAGAATACAATATTGCTTGTAAAAAAGCAGTAATGAAATATACTGATATTTGGAATACGCTTACCGAAAAAATGGGATATTGGGTAGATATGGAAGATCCGTATGTAACTTATAAACCAAAATACATGGAAACTGTTTGGTGGTTGTTAAAGCAAATCTATAATAAAGATTTGATGTATAAAGGATATACAATTCAGCCATATTCACCAAAAGCAGGAACGGGTTTAAGTTCTCATGAAGTAAATCAACCAGGAGCATATCAAGATGTTACTGATACAACTGTAGTTGCTCAATTTAAAGCAATTACTGAAACGCTGCCTAGTGTTTTACAAAACGGAAACGATGTTCATATTTTAGCTTGGACAACAACTCCTTGGACACTGCCAAGTAATACTGCATTAACCGTTGGAAATAAAATTGAGTATGTTTTAGTAAAAACATTCAATCAATATACTTTTGAGCCTACTCAAGTAGTTTTAGGAAAACCTTTACTTGCAAAACAATTTGCAGGGAAAAAGTTTAAAGCTGTTGAAAACGAAGCTGATTTAGCAACGTATACATCAGAAGATAAACAAATACCTTATTTAGTAATTGCAGAATGTAAAGGTGCTGATTTAGTAGGTACTAAATATGAGCAATTATTACCTTATGCATTACCACACGATAATCCTGAAGAAGCTTTTAGAGTAATTTCTGGAGATTTTGTAACTACAGAAGATGGTACAGGAATCGTACATACAGCGCCAACTTTTGGAGCAGATGATGCTTTAGTTTGTAAAGATGCAGGCGTGCCACCAATGTTGGTTAAAGATGAAAATGATAACTTAGTTCCTTTAGTTGATTTACAAGGTAAATTTACCAAAGAAATGGGTGAATTTGCAGGGAAATATGTTAAAAATGAATATTATGCTGATGGCGAAGCTCCTGAGCGTTCGGTAGATGTAGAAATTGCCATCAAATTAAAAGAAGAAAATAAAGCCTTTAAGGTTGAAAAATATGTGCACAGTTATCCACATTGTTGGAGAACTGATAAGCCTATTTTATATTATCCGTTAGATTCTTGGTTTATTAAAGTAACGGAAGTTAAAGACCGTATGCATTCTTTAAACGAAGAGATTAACTGGAAACCTGAATCAACAGGAACAGGTCGTTTTGGAAATTGGTTGAAAAATGCCAATGATTGGAATTTATCTCGTTCTCGTTTTTGGGGAATTCCGTTGCCTGTTTGGAGAACCGAAGATGGTAAGGAAACCAAAATAGTAGGTTCTGTAGCTGAATTAAAAGAAGAAATGGCACTTGCTGTAAAAGCAGGCGTAATGACCGAAGATATTTTTGCTGATTTTGTATCAGGAGATATGTCTGATGAGAATTATGATACCGTTGATTTACATAAAAATGTAGTTGATAAAATTACCTTGGTATCAGCTTCAGGTGAGCCAATGCAACGTGAATCTGATTTGATTGATGTTTGGTTCGATTCAGGTTCTATGCCGTATGCACAATGGCATTATCCTTTTGAAAATAAAACATTGGTAGAAGATGGCTGGAAAACTGCCGATTTTATCGCCGAAGGAGTGGATCAAACTCGTGGATGGTTTTATACTTTACACGCTATTGCTACTATGGTTTTTGATGATAAAGCCTATAAAAATGTAGTTTCTAACGGATTAGTGTTAGATAAAAACGGACAAAAAATGTCGAAACGTTTAGGAAATGGTGTTGACCCATTTACTACCTTAGATAAATATGGTCCTGATGCTACACGTTGGTACATGATTTCAAACGCAAATCCTTGGGATAATTTAAAGTTTGATTTAGATGGAATTACCGAAGTAAGTAGAAAATTCTTTGGAACACTTTATAATACGTATTCGTTTTTTAGTTTATACGCTAATTTAGATAACTTCAATTATAGTGAAGCTGAGGTTCCATTAAATGAAAGACCAGAAATTGATCGTTGGGTTTTATCAGAATTAAATACGCTTGTTCAAAAAGTAGATGTATTTTATGCTGAATATGAACCAACAAAAGCAACTAGAGCAATTTCTGATTTCGTACAAGATCATTTAAGTAACTGGTATGTTCGCTTATGTAGAAGACGTTTTTGGAAAGGCGAATATGTACAAGATAAAATATCGGCATATCAAACTTTATATACGTGTATGCTTACGGTGGCTAAATTGGCATCGCCAGTAGCGCCTTTCTTTATGGATAAATTATATAAAGATTTAATAAGCACGACAAATAGTGAAGGTTTTGAAAGTGTACATTTAGCAGAATTTCCTGTTTGTAATGAGGCTTTAATTGATAAATCATTAGAGCGTCAAATGGAAAACGCACAAACGATTTCTTCTTTAGTTTTATCATTAAGAGCAAAAGAAAAAATTAAAGTACGTCAGCCATTACAAAAAATAATGATTCCTGTTTCAGATGCGACTCAAAAAGCAGCAATTTTAGCCGTTGCCGATTTAATAAAATCGGAAGTAAATGTGAAAGAAATTGAACTTTTAGATGATGCTTCTGATATTTTAGTGAAGCAAATTAAACCAAACTTTAAAGCACTTGGACCAAAGTTCGGTAAAGACATGAAGTTAGTTGCGGGGAAAATTAAACAATTTACCCAAGATGATATCATCAAAATTGAAAAAGAAGGAAGTCTTTCAGTAGAAGTTAATGGTAAAAATATCACCTTAGAAACTGCGGATGTAGAAATTTCATCGAAAGATATCGAAGGTTGGTTAGTGGCAAATGCAGAAGGTTTAACCGTAGCGTTAGATGTTACTATTAATGAAGAGTTACGTAAAGAAGGAGTTGCTAGAGAGTTAATCAACAGAATTCAAAACGGACGTAAAGAAACAGGTTTAGAAGTTACCGATAAAATTAAATTAACGATTTTAAAAACAGCTGATTTACAAGAATCTGTAACAGCAAATGAAAATTATATAAAGGCAGAAACATTAACGAATGAATTGGTTTTTGTCGATGAGTTAAGCGGTGGTACAGAAATTGAGTTTGATACCATAAAAAGTAGCATATTAATTGAAAAAGCATAAGTTATGGATGACATTAATGTAAGATACTCTGATGTAGATTTACAGGAGTTTAAAGAAATTATTTTAAAAAAAATTAAGCATGCTGAAGAAGATTTATTATTGATAGAATCTTCTTACAAAAATGGTTCTGACAATGGTACAGAAGATACTTCTCCGACTTTTAAATCATTTGAAGAAGGATCGGATACCATGGCAAAAGAAGCAAATATGCAATTGGCAATCCGTCAAGAAAAGTTTCTTCGCGATTTGAAAAATGCTTTAATTCGTATTCAAAATAAAACATACGGTATCTGTAGAGTTACAGGGAAATTAATTCAAAAAGAACGCTTAAAGTTAGTGCCGCACGCTACTTTAAGTATTGATGCAAAACGCAAACAATAAGTACTACAATTATAATAGAAAAAGCTGTTTAGTGCTGTTCTGGTATTAAACAGCTTTTTTAATTAAATATTTTATTAAAATAATGCCCCCAAAAAAACAGAAGATTAAAAGTGCTATAAATTTTATTTATATGCCTTTTATATTAGCATGCTTATGTATTACAAGCAATAGCTTTAGCCAAACAGATTTAGATTCCGATAACGATGGTATTTTAGATTCCGAAGAATGTGGATTTACTATTTGTGCTCAACCAATTATAAATGGTAGTTTTGAGAATCCTGCTAAATCAGTATCTACCTACAATTTTATTAAAGAAAATCAGGTTCCTGGTTGGGAAACAACTGCTTCAGATAATTTTATTGAAATTTGGCGTGGTCCTCTGGAAGGCGTAAATGCTGCAGAAGGAAATCAATTTGCTGAGTTAAATGCTAATGAAGAATCAACATTATTTCAAAAATTATGTTTAACTCCAGGTACTAAAGTATCTTGGTCTGTTAAACATAGAGGTAGAATGGGTACAGATGTTGCAGCTGTTAAAATAGGTGCTTCATTAAGTACTTTAATACTACAAGAAACCATGTCCGACGGTAAATCAGCTTGGGGTACTTATGGTGGTGAATATACAGTGCCTTCAAATCAAACAGAAACGATATTTGCTTTTAAATCGATATCAAGTACAGGGAATGATAAATCTATTGGTAATTTAATTGATGATGTTCAAATTATCGTGCTTTCAAGCCCACCTTGTAGAGATACAGATGGTGATGGAATACCAAATAATTTAGATTTAGATTCTGATGGCGATGGTTGTTTTGATGTTCTTGAAGCAGGTTTTTCAGACCCCGATAATGACGGTGTTTTAGGAACAGGAACACCCGTAGAAGATGCCAATGGTTTGGTAACATCTGCATCCGATGGTTATACAAAACCTGCTAATTTAGATAATAATAATGTTAATGATTATCTGCAAGATGTACCTGTTATTGTTTTTAATAAAAAACTTAAAAACACTAGTGTTAAAATTGGTGAAACCGCAAGTTTTAGCTTTGTAACGAATATCAATCAAGTGAATATTCAATGGCAAGTAAGTGAAGATAATGGCAGTTCATGGAATACTTTAACAGATGATTTAACCTATTCAGGAACCAATACAACTCATTTATCAATAGCAAATGTAGTGCCAAGTTTTTCAGGGAATTTATACAGTGTACTTGTAAGTCCTAAGGCTAATATTTGTGCGAAACCCAATATATCAAAAGCTAAATTATTGGTAGCTTTACTGATAAAACCCATAACAATACCTGATGGTTTTTCACCAAATAACGATGGTATAAATGATACTTTTAGTATTAAAAATTTAGACATCTATTTAAACCATAGTTTAGAGATATTTAATAGATATGGATATCTAGTTTTTAAAGGAACTATAAATTCAAGCCCTTGGGATGGTACCGATACCAAAGGAAACACATTACCTAGTGGAGTTTATTTTTATCGAATAGAACTTAATGAACCTGATAGTGAATTATTGCAAGGACGCATACATTTACGAAAATAAGTACTAGAACTTCAATATAATTTCAATACAACTTTACGACAAACCATGACTAAGAAATTATTTTTCATAATATTCTGTTGGGCAAGTTTTGCTATGGCACAACAGCGACCTCAATTTTCACATTACATGTATAATTTAAGTATGTTAAACCCAGCATATTCGAATGTTGATAAAAGCGTTGTTGAATTTGGTGCTTTTTACCGAAATCAATGGAGCGGAATAACAGGTTCCCCTAAAACAGGACTTCTTTTTGGGCATGGAGCCTTAAATAAAAATTTAGAAGGAGGATTTTCTATTTTATATGATAATATCGGAAACGACATACAAACGGTTAATGCAACTGTTGATTTATCGTATGTTGTTAGATTGAAAAAAGATATAAGCCTTTCTACAGGAGTAAAAACAGGGTTTTCATCTTATAACGGAGTTTTTAATAACTTAACATTAGCATCAGGTTTAGCAAGTACCGACCCTTTATTTAAGGAAAATGTTAGTATGATTGATTTTGTTTTTGGTGCAGGGGTATTTTTGTTTTCTAAGAAATTTTATGTCGGTATATCAAGTCCTAATTTAATTAAAAGTAAACTTTATGACAATACTTTACAAAGTAACAGTAGTTTAGAAAATCATTACTATGGAACTGCAGGCTATGTATATGAAGTTCATGCTGATTTAAAAGTAAAACCATCTATTTTAGTTACTTATTTGCAAAATTCAGCACCGTCTATTGATGTGGCAACAAATGTGCTAATTAATCAAAAGTTCGAACTAGGTGTAGGTTATAATTTTAGTAATACGTTAAATGCCCTAGTTAAAATTAGTGTTTCAGAAAACGTAGCTTTAGGATACTCTTACGGTAAAATGTTTAATAGTTTAGGCAGTTTAAGTAATGGATCTCATGAGTTTTTTATATTGTACAACTTAAAAAAAACAAGAGGAAATCGCTGTTATTATGACCGTTTCTTTTAAAGCAAAATGAATAAAGCTTGTTAATTAGCTGATAATATGCTTATTTTTGTTGCTATTAAATTTAAAAAATGTCTAAAAAAAATATTGCAATACTGACCATCATTTTGGCAATTTTAATTGACCAAATTAGTAAAATATATATCAAAACAAACTTTCAATTAGGGGAGGAAGTAGTTGTTTTTAGTGATTGGTTTAAAATCCATTTTACTGAAAATAATGGTATGGCTTGGGGTTTTGAATTTGGTGGTAAGGCAGGGAAATTATTTTTAACGCTTTTTAGAGTTGTTGCGGTTTCTGGTATTGGATATTGGTTGTGGCAAACAATACAGCGAAAAACACATACAGCAGTTATCATTGCGATTGCCTTAATTTTGGCAGGAGCAGTAGGGAATATTATTGATTCTGTTTTTTATGGAGTTATTTTTGATAGTTCATATCATAATGTAGCCACGTTATTTTCTGATAAACCGTATGGTGAATTGTTTCATGGTAAAGTAGTGGATATGCTTTATTTTCCGATGTATCAAGGTGAGAATTTTACTTTTTTCAATGCTATTTTTAACGGTGCCGATGCGTGGATTAGTATTGGCGTTGCGTTGTTATTTTTATTTAATAAAGAAGCGTTTCCTAAAGAAGAAAAATAAGCGTGAAATTAGACTATTTGTTATATATTTATAGGAAAATATAATAAAAAAAGATGATGCGTTTCTTTAAATATTTGGCTGTTTTTTTACTCGGTTTTTTGGTTGCTAAACTTTGGTACGAGAAAAAACAAGAAGAAAAACAGCAACATGAAGAAGTTCAAGTCGTTTTAAACAGTATTCAAAACATACGTAAATTAGTAGTTTCACAAGGAACTTTTTCTGAAATGTATCATTTTTCAGATACCAAAAAATATTTTTACGACTATCTTTCTTTTGAAAAAAAAGCAATTCTATCGGTAAATGCAAAAGTGGAGGTTGGGTATGATTTATCAAAATTAGACATCGAAATAGACAGTCTTGCAAAGCAAATTATCATCCATAAAATACCAAAACAAGAATTGGTTATTTCTCCTGATATCAAATATTTTGATATGCAACAAAGTCAATTTAATACTTTTTCAAAGGAAGAATTGAATAACCTGAGTGCCAAAGCAATTGAGAATATCAAAACAACAATTACGGTTTCGGAGTTAGAGAAAAAAGCAAAAGATAGATTATTTGAAGAGTTATCAAAAATCTATCAATTATCTAAAATTTATCAGTGGAAAGTGGTCGATAAAACGAACTCAAAAACATCAAACAATACGTTATTTGAAAATTAAATTTAAAAAACAAAAAATTAATTCGGTAATTTATCACTTAATAATCCATAGATAAAAGCGCCTAAAACAGCTCCGAATAAGACTACAATAATAGGGAATATTCCGTGTCCAATAAGTACAAAAATAGGACCAGGACACGCGCCAGCTAACGCCCAACCTAAGCCAAAAATTGTCCCACCAACAAGGGTTCTTATCATTCCTTTTTTCTTTTGTTCTATATTTATTTGATTTCCTAAATAATCTTTAATTGTTCCTTTTTTGAAGAAATACATAAAAATCATAGAAACTGCCACTGCCGAACCGATAATTCCGTACATATGGAAGGATTGAAACTTAAACATTTCATAGATTCTGTACCAAGAAATAGCTTCGGATTTTGTCATTATTATTCCAAATAAAATACCGATTAGCAAAAATTTTATATTTTTCATGATGTTTTTTTAAGATTTATAAACTTCCAAAAATTAACGGAAAAAATACCCAAGTCATTAATAAACCGCCTATAAAAAATCCGATAACGGCAACTAATGAGGGTAATTGTAAACTGCTTAAACCTGTAATTGCATGTCCAGAAGTACATCCACCAGCGTACCGAGTTCCAAATCCAATGAAAACTCCAGCGATTAATAAGATTGAAAATCCTTTAAAAGTTAGCATATTTTCAAGGCTAAAAATTTCTGAAGGAACAAACGAATTCCCAGCATTTACAAAGCCTAAATCGGCTAATTCTTGTACGGTTTTTGGGTTTAAATCGATACTTTTTTCTGCGGATAAATAATTAATCGCGATAAAACCACCAATAATTAATCCGACTAAAAAAGTAAGTGCCCAGTCACGTTGTTTCCAATCTTTTTTAAAATAATCGGAAATTTTTCCTGCACCAGCAATCGTACACATGGTTTCTAAGTTTCTAGATACGCCAAAACTTTTCCCAAAATAAAAAAATAAAAACAGTACCAAAGCGATTAAAGGACCTGAAATATACCAAGTCCAAGGTTGTAAAATAATATTCATTATAAGGTTTTTTTGATGTAATCGAGTATTTTTTTGGTAGCACCCGTATGCTCCAAAATATATTGCTGATTGATATTTGCAAAGGTAGTTCTTAAATCGGCATTATTTTTTAAAGTACTTACAATATTGGTAAATTCTTGCTGATTAACGACTGTTTTAACGCCTCCTAATTGTAATAAATCCGTTGCTTCTTGAAACTTTTTGTATTTATTTCCGCCAAAAATAATAGGCACACCAAAAGTGGCAGGTTCTAAAATATTATGAAGTCCTGTAGCCAATCCACCGCCAACGTAAGCAACATCAGCATAAGAATAAATTTTGGTCAATAAACCGATAGTATCAATAATAAAAACTTGATTTTCTGCTAAATTTCCTGCGTATTTTTTGTGGTCTTTTTCGGAATATAAAACCGTTTTTTTATAGATTGATTTTTGTAATTCTTTTATTTGATTTTGATTGATATTATGCGGTGCGATGATAAATTTTTCATCAGAAGAAGCCTGATTATTTATATAATTTACTAACAGTTTTTCGTCTTCTTTCCAAGTACTTCCTGCAACTAGGGTATAAGTATCATTTTTAAAATCAGCGATAAAATCAAGTGAATTATCTTGTTTTAAAATATCGTGAACTCTATCGAATCGGGTATCTCCAGCGATGGTTGTATTTTTAAAACCGATGCTTGAAAGTAGTTCTTTAGAGCTTTCATTTTGAAGATAAAAATGATGAAAGGCTGTTAATTTATCACGCATAAAACTGCCGTATCTTTTAAAAAATACTTGTTTTTCTCTAAAGATTCCTGAAATTAAAATGGTATTAATTTGTTGTTTTTTTACTTCGGATAAAAGATTTGGCCAAAACTCATATTTTATAATAATGGCTATTTCTGGATGTATTTTATCAATAAATTTTTTAACATTCGATTTTGTATCAAAAGGTAAATAACAAACAACATCGGCTAAATTATAATTTTTTCTGATTTCATATCCCGAAGGAGAAAAAAAAGTAACCACTATTTTATGATTTTTATAGTCTTCTTTTAAGGCTTCAATAATGGGTCTTCCTTGTTCAAATTCGCCTAGAGAAGCGGCGTGAAACCAAATAATCTTATCTGATTGTTGGATGTTTTCTAATTTAGAAAATGTTTGTTTTCGTCCATCAACAAAAAGTTTTATTTTTTTATTGAATAACGCAACAATAGGCAATAATAACGATGCTACAAAAAGCAATAAATTATAAAGAAAATTCATAGGGCAAATTTATGAAATAAAAAATCAGTGAGTTTCCCCACTGATTTTTATGTATTTATGTTGATGTTTTATTATTTCATTTTAAAATCTTCCATAAATTTTGTGGTGTAATTACCCGCAATATAATCAGGATGATCCATTAATTGTCTATGAAAAGGAATGGTTGTTTTTACGCCTTCGATAATGTATTCATCTAAGGCACGTTTCATTTTATTGATTGCTTCTTCACGAGTTTGTGCGGTAACAATCAATTTTGAAATCATTGAATCGTAGTTTGGTGGAATCATATATCCTGCATACACGTGCGTATCAATACGAACTCCATGACCTCCTGGGGCATGATATGAGGTTATTTTTCCAGGTGCAGGTCTAAATCCATTATAAGGATCTTCTGCATTAATTCTACATTCGATAGAGTGTAATTGAGGATAGTAATTTTTACCAGAAATTGGCACTCCTGCTGCCACTAAAATTTGTTCACGAATTAAATCGTAATTAACAACTTCTTCAGTAATAGGGTGTTCTACTTGAATACGCGTGTTCATCTCCATAAAGAAGAAATTACGATGTTTATCAACTAAAAACTCTACTGTTCCAGCACCTTCGTACTTAATAAATTCAGCAGCTTTTACAGCAGCTTTTCCCATTTTATCACGTAAATCATCGGTCATAAACGGCGAAGGAGTTTCTTCGGTTAATTTTTGATGACGACGTTGTACCGAACAATCTCTTTCAGATAAATGACATGCTTTTCCGTAAGAATCTCCAATAATTTGAATTTCGATATGGCGAGGCTCTTCAATAAGCTTTTCCATATACATATCATCATTACCAAAGGCAGCTTTTGATTCTTGACGTGCAGAATCCCACGCATCTTTTAAATCTTCCGCTTTCCAAACAGCACGCATTCCTTTTCCACCACCACCTGCAGATGCTTTTAACATTACAGGATACCCAGTTTCTAAGGCCGTTTTTTCACAATCTTCAAAATTTTCAATAACACCTTCACTTCCAGGTACACAAGGTACACCGGCAGCAATCATGGTTGATTTAGCATTGGCTTTATCACCCATTCTGTCAATCATTTCGGGAGAAGCACCAATGAATTTTACATCATGTTCTTCACAAAGTTTAGAGAATTTAGCATTTTCTGATAAAAACCCATATCCTGGATGAATGGCGTCTGCGTTGGTAATTTCTGCGGCAGCAATAATACGATCCATTTTCAAGTAAGATTCGCTACTAGCGGCTGGTCCTATACAAACGGCTTCATCAGCAAATCTTACATGTAAACTTTCGGCATCAGCTTTTGAATAAACAGCTACAGTTTTGATGCCCATTTCTTTACAGGTTCTAATTACACGTAGTGCAATTTCTCCTCTATTGGCAATTAATATCTTTTTAAACATACGTTCTAAAAATTTTAAAACTCCAAATAATAAATTTTTTATTATTTGGAGTTATATGTAAATTAAGATGGATCGACTAAAAATAATGGTTGATCAAATTCTACAGGTGTAGAATCATCTACTAATACTTTAATGATTTTACCTGAAATTTCAGATTCAATTTCATTAAATAATTTCATTGCTTCAATAACACAAACAGTATCACCTACTTTTATTTCGGTACCAACTTCTGCGAAGTTTGGTTTATCTGGTGATGGTTTTCTATAAAAAGTTCCAATAATTGGCGACTTAACAGTAATGTATTTTGCATCTACTTCTTCGGTAGTTGGCATATTATTGGCAGGTGCAGCTGCAGTAAAAGGTGCTTGCATTTGTGGTGCGATACCCATTTGTGGTGCAGCCTGAATAATAGTAGTTTCAGGAGTTTCGCTTCCAGTTTTAATGGTGATTTTGATATCTTCCATTTCTAACTTTACTTCACTAGCGCCAGATTTAGCTACAAATTTTATAAGACTTTGAATTTCTTTAATATCCATATTCCTAATTTTAGTTGTTTGGTTTTTTATGAATTGTATGCCCATTTTAAATAGATAGCTCCCCATGTGAAGCCTCCACCGAATGCGGCAAAAATTAAATTATTTCCTTTTTTCAGATCTTTTTCATAATCAGCAAGCAATAGGGGTAGGGTCGCTGAAGTGGTATTTCCATATTTATGGATATTTACCATTACTTTTTCAGCATCTAAACCGACTCTATTTGCGGTTGCTTCAATAATTCTGTTATTTGCTTGATGTGGTACTAACCAATCGACATCATCTTTAGTAAGATTATTTCTGGTAAGCATTTTTTCAGAAACATCTGCCATGCTAGAAACGGCGTATTTGAATACGGTTCTACCTTCTTGAGTTATAAAATGTTGTCCATTTTTAATGCTTTCTTCGGATGCTGGAGTAATAGAACCTCCTGCGTGAATTTTCAAGAAATTTCTTCCAATTCCGTCACTTCTTAAATATTCGTCTTGTAATCCTAGTCCTTCTGTATTTGGTTCAAATAATGCTGCACCAGCGCCATCACCAAAAATAATACAGGTTGCTCTATCAGTATAATCGATTACTGATGACATTTTATCGGCACCGATTAACAATACTTTTTTGTAACGACCACTTTCTATATAGCTTGCAGCGGTAGACATTCCGAATAAAAAGCTAGAACAAGCGGCTTGTAAATCATAAGAAAAAGCGTTTACAGCTCCTATTTCGGTAGCAGTATATGCTGCGGTAGAGGCAACTAACATGTCAGGAGTTGCGGTTGCTACAATAACCAAGTCAATTTCTTTCGGATCGATATTTGATTTTTCTAGTAAATTTTGTGCCGCTTTAATTGCCATGTAAGAAGTTCCTACGCCTTCTTCTTTTTTGAGTATTCTTCGTTCTTTGATACCTGTTCTAGTAGTAATCCATTCATCATTGGTATCTACCATTGATTCAAGTTCCTTATTTGTTAAGGCGTATTTAGGAACAAATTTTCCTACTGCGGAAATCGCTGCAGTTATTTTAGTCATAATTGTTTGTTTTGATGTAAAACTAGTTTTCAAAAGTAATGAAAAATAGTTGACACTTTTTAAGATAAAACATCTAAAATAGCTTTTTTTCACAAAAAAGCACAAAAAAACCCTCGA
Source organism: Tenacibaculum piscium (assembly GCF_021390755.1). Classification (NCBI taxonomy): domain Bacteria; kingdom Pseudomonadati; phylum Bacteroidota; class Flavobacteriia; order Flavobacteriales; family Flavobacteriaceae; genus Tenacibaculum; species Tenacibaculum piscium. The sequence goes on from NZ_JAJGWR010000002.1 coordinate 93,834, forward strand.
AAGGAGGGTTTTTTTATTTTGTAAAAACTACTTTTTTAAGCTTCAAGACCTGCTTTTTCTAAAACAACTTGACCTCTGTAATATAATTTTCCTTCATGCCAGTGAGCTCTGTGGTATAAATGAGCTTCTCCAGTTGTAGGATCAACAGCTATTTGAGGTACAGAAGCTTTATAATGAGTTCTTCTTTTATCTCTTCTAGTTTTCGATATTTTTCTCTTTGGATGTGCCATTATGTTTTATTTATCTGTTAGTAAATCCTTTAATTTATCCCATCTTGGGTCTGTTGAAGTTTGTTCAACATTTTTTGGTTCTCGTATTCTTAATTTGTTTAATCTCTCTAAAGCTTCCGATTTCATAGTTCCATTTAATACATCAGGATGTACTCTTCTGTTAGGAACTGACAATACGATTAACTCATATATATATTGTGCGACATTCATTTGATACATTTCATGTGGAAGTATCAAAATTTCATCGTGTTCATCATTATATTCTTGCCCGAATTGAACGACTAAATCTAAAACACCATCAATTTTTAAATCAAATAGCTCGCCAGTGCTATCACAAGGTACGTTTACCGTTCCATTTATTGTAAATTCAAGTTCAAAAAGTGTACTTTTTTTTACAAAATTGAGCGTAGCGGTTATGTTTGCGTCGTTAAATTCATCAAACTTAAATGCTTCAAAGAACTTTTTGTCAATTTGATAGGTAAACAAATGACTTCCTTCTTTCAAACCTACAAAAGGTATATTGAATTCTTTTATGTCTTTCATCTATAAGATCAATTTGAGCTTGCAAAGATATAAAAAATGTTTATATTTTTATATTTTACCGAAAAAAAAATACTATTTTACTTTTATCTTATTTTGAGGTTCATTTGATCTTCAAATAAAATAATTTTTAGCGTGTTTTTAGCGTATTTTCTGTTAGCGTTTCATATTGTTTTCTGCTCTTAAATATTTGTAATGAGGTAAATAAAGCTTCTTTGAATGATGATGGGTTTGCGTTGTTTTTACCAGCAATATCAAAACCTGTACCGTGATCTGGTGAGGTTCTTACTTTATTTAATCCAGCGGTAAAGTTTACACCATTGCCAAATGATAAGGCTTTAAAAGGCGCTAATCCTTGGTCGTGATACATGGCTAAAACACCGTCAAATTTTTTGTAAGTTTCAGAGCCAAAAAAGCCATCGGCGGCATACGGACCAAAAACTAATTTACCTGTTTCTTTAATTTCAGCAATTGTTGGGCGTATAATTACGTCATCTTCATCGCCTATAATTCCGTGATCTCCACAATGTGGGTTCAGCCCTAAAATAGCAATTTTTGGTTTAGTAATGCTAAAATCTTGCTTTAAAGAGTGGTACATAATGTCCACTTTTTCTTTAATCAATGCTGGTGTAATACTTTCTGAAACTTTAGAAATCGGGATATGCCCCGTAATTAAACCGACTCTTAGCGTGTCGCTCATTAAAATCATTAAACTTTTTCCTTCTAAATTTTCTTCTAAATATTCGGTATGTCCTGGAAAGTTAAATTCTTCCGATTGAATATTTTCTTTGCTAATCGGTGCGGTTAGCAACACATCAATTTGATTATTTTTTAAAGCATTCGTGGCTGCTTCTAATGATTTATACGCATATTTACCACCGATTTCAGTACTTTTACCCAATTCAATTTTAACTTCCTCGCTCCAAGAGTTCATTAAATTGATTTTAGTATCCGCAATTTTATCGAGCGAATTAATCCCGAATATCGTATTGTGTAATTTTAAATTTTTCTTGTGATATGAAATTAATCTATTAGAAGCGAAAATTACGGGCGTGCAAAAATCAAGCATTCGTTTGTCTTCAAAAGTTTTTAAAATAATTTCGATACCAATTCCGTTTATATCTCCAACTGAAATTCCAACAATAATTTTGCTTGTAGTCTTATCCATCGTCATTTTTCGTCCGTGTTTTTATGGTTTTTTTTGTCTGTAAAGTTGTATTTTTGATACAAACAAAAGTAACTAAAAGTAACTAAAAACGTAGAGAATGTTTACAGGAATAATTGAAACCCTTGGAATTGTAACAAAAGTAGTACCTGAAAAAGAGAATTTACACCTTACTATTTCAAGTGATATCACCAACGAATTAAAAATTGACCAAAGTGTAGCGCATAACGGCGTTTGTTTAACGGTGGTTGCTATTGATAATAAGGAATATACCGTTACGGCAATTAAAGAAACACTTGATAAAACGACAATTGGAAGTTTAGCGGTTGCTGATGAAATTAACTTAGAAAGAGCTATGAAATTAGGGGCTCGTTTAGATGGTCATATCGTGCAAGGTCATGTTGATAAAACAGGAATTTGTAAAAATATCAAAGATGAAAATGGAAGTACCGTTTTTACTTTTTCGTATGATTTTGATGCAAGTGCGATCACTATTGAAAAAGGTTCGATTACCATAAACGGCGTAAGTTTAACCGTTGTAAATTCACAAAAAGATGAATTTAGTGTTGCAATTATTCCGTATACTTTAGAACATACGAATTTTAAAAACTTCAAAATAGGCACAAAAGTAAACCTAGAATTTGATGTAATCGGTAAATATGTAGCACGTTTGACACAGTTTAATTAGGATATTTTTAAAAGGATAATAAAATAGAAAACCTCATATTCAATTAAGAGCCTGTTTAAATTTCATCTGAAAAAAATATATAACAGAAAAATAAGGAATCGAATCCGTCAAACTGAATTTATTTCAGTTTCACATCCTGATTTTCTGTGTTTTTTAGCTTTTTTTGATGATTCTTGTCAATTCGAGTGATTTTAATGACTAAAAGGAATTAAAATTGTATCGAGAATTTCAATTCTTTTATATTGATAAATTTCATGCTAAAAAAGTTCTCGATACAATTTTTTTGAAGGAAAAAAATCACTCGAACTGACAGTTTCTTTAATTTTTAAACAGGCTCTAAATAGAATTTAAAATTACTTTAAAAAAATGATGTACAATTATTATATCTAATTTTGTTTTTATAAAACAACAAAATTACTGACACATTTACTGACACATTAAATATTCCAAACAAGAAAAAACCTCATAATCAGTTAAGATTGTGAGGTTTAAACGTGGTCCCACCTGGACTCGAACCAGGGACCACCTGATTATGAGTCAGGTGCTCTAACCAACTGAGCTATAGGACCGGTTAATTAGGATTGCAAAAATAACATCTTTTTTTAAATAAAAAAGTTTTTTTTAAACTTTTCTACTCATTAAATTTTTACCAAACATAAGAAGTCCGTCTTTTGCTTGTTGACTAATCTTTAAATAAGCAAGGCTCTCAAACGACTTATTCGTGTAATATTCAATAAGTTGATGCGTGTATTCAGGAATGTTATTTCTGGTGAAAATAGCCGAAACAGTTGCTACTTTTTCAATGTTATTTTCCGTATTATTTTTTTGTTTTTTACTATAAAATTGTAGTAATTTTTCTTTATCCGAAGTATTTGAAACTTCTAATGCCTTTAAATAAAGAAAGGTTTTTTTATTTTCCATAATATCACCACCAACTTGCTTTCCGAAATTTTCAGGATTTCCATAAGTATCCAAATAATCATCTTGCAATTGAAAAGCAATACCTAAATTTAATCCGTAATTATATAAATGTTGGGCTTGTTCTTCACTCGCATCAGCCACAATAGCTCCCATTTTTAAAGCAGCAGCTACTAAAACAGACGTTTTTAGCGTTATCATTTTAATATATTCTGCAATAGTAACGTCGTTTCTGGTTTCAAAATCAACATCTAATTGTTGCCCGTCGCAAACTTCTAAAGCTGTTTTGCTGAATAATTTTGCTAATTTTTGAAAAACAATCGGTTCGTAGTTTTCGAAATATTGATACGCCAAAATTAACATCGCATCACCAGATAAAATTCCCGTATTAATATCCCACTTTTCATGAACTGTTTTATGCCCTCTTCTTAAAGGAGCATCGTCCATAATATCATCGTGAACCAACGTGAAATTATGAAAAACTTCAACCGCTAATGCAGCTGGCATGGCTTTTTTATAATCTCCAGAAAAAATATCCGAAGCCATAAGTGTTAGCATTGGACGAATCCTTTTCCCCCCGATTTGAAGAATGTAATCGATTGGTTCATAGAGGTTTTTAGGCTCTTTTACTAGTTTTTTAGTACGTAAATACGATAAAAAGTCTGATTGATATTTTAGTATGTCCAAATCTTAAATTTTTTGTAAAAATAAGATAAACAATAATTCTAGCTCTAAACGAATGTTAAAAAATAATTAAAACGAAGGAAACTTTTATTGTTTTTAAAGTTTCCTGTTTTATATTTGCAAACTATTATGAGCAGTATGAGAGATAAAATTTTAAATAAAACAGGAGAATTATTTTTAAATCTAGGGTTTAAAAGTGTAACAATGGATGATATTGCAAGTGAATTAGGAATATCAAAAAAAACATTATATAAATATTTTTCAAGTAAAGCGATACTTGTTGAAGCAAGTGCTTCTAGACTTCATCTTTCTGTAAGTCAGGAAATTAATCGCATAAAAAAACAAGGATATAACGCCATTGAAGAAGAATTTGCAGTAAAAGCAATCTTTAAAGAAATGTTTAAAAATGCGAAAACTTCGCCGATGTATCAATTAAAAAAATATTATCCTGAAACATATTCTAATTTAGTAGCACGAGAAGTTTGTATCTTTAAAAACTGTAATATTGATAACCTCACAAAAGGTATTGCACAAGGATTTTATCGACCAAATATAAATATAGAATTTGCCGTTAACTTCTATTTTACCTTGATTTTTGGCGTTTTTGAAACCGAAATCTATGGAAATCAAACGCAAGAATTAATGAAAGTAGAATATGAAATTTTAGAATATCATATAAGAGCAATCGCCACCGAAAAAGGATTGAAAGAACTAGAAAAACAAGTAAATAGTATCAATAAAAATCATCAATAAAATCATCTATCAAAAAAAAAAAATAACCATGAAAAAATACCTGTCTAGTGTATTTATAATCTTTTGCTCAGGTTTTCTGTTTGCTCAAGAACAACTTAATTTATCAATGCAAGAAGCCATTGAATATGCTATTAAAAATAATTATCAAAATAAAATAGCCGTAAATAATATCAAGGCCGCTAAACAACGAAAATGGGAAACAACAACGATCGGGTTGCCACAAATTGATGGAAATGTCGATTATCAAAATTGGCTCAAACAACAAGTTTCATTGCTCCCCGCAGAAATTACAGGAGGAGAAAAAGGCGGTTTCATACCCGTTAAATTTGGTACGAAACAAACTGTAAATGCCAATGTTACAGTATCACAATTAATTTTTGATGGCTCTTATATTGTTGGTTTACAATCAGCTAAAACATATTTGAAAATATCGGAACAAGCCAAAGAAAAAACCGAACTAACTACAAGAGAAGCCGTCATTAATTCCTACGGAAATATATTAGTCGTTGAAAAAATGCTCGGAATTTTAGAACGAAATAAAAAGGTCGTTCAACAAAATTTATATGAAACTCAAAAAATATACGACAACGGTTTAACCGAATTAGAAGACGTAGAACAACTACAAATAACGCTCGGAACAATTGAAAATAATTACAGAAATACTAAAAGAATGAAAAGCATTGCGTATCAAATGCTAAATATTTCTTTAGGAAATACGGTAAATCATCCTATCAAAATAACCGATTCATTAGATAATTTGGTCGTTGCAAATACCGACTTAAATTTGCTGACAAAAATTTTTAATGTCGATAAACATATCGATTTTAAAATGGCAGAAAATGAAAAAGTAAGTAAAGAATTGTTAATGAAACTCGAACAAAGTAAAGCATTACCAACCTTATCTGCCTTTGTAAATTACGGTGCAAATGCCAATGCTGATGATTTTAATTTTACAAATACATCCCAAAAATGGTTCGATTATTCCATGTTAGGTGTAAAATTAAAAGTGCCTATTTTTAGTAGTTTCGGAAGACACGCCAAAACAGCAAGAGCAAAAATTGAACTCGAAAGCGCTCAAATTAAAACAAATCAAATTAAAGAACAACTAAAATTACAAGCAAAAACCGCTAAAAGTAATTATCAATTAAGTATCGAAAGTTTTCAAACTGCCACTAAAAATTTAGCCCTAGCACAAAGAATCGAAAAAAAACAACAAATTAAGTTTTTTGAAGGAATCTCTTCTAGTTTTGAATTATCACAAGCACAAAATCAACTATACACACAACAAAATAATTATGTGCAATCGATGCTAAAAGTTATCACCCAAAAAGCACAGCTAGAAAACGCATTAAATATTCCCGTAAAATAAAAAACATCTAAAATAAAAAAATATAAAAAATAAAAATGAAAAAAATATACTCACTAATCGCAATAACACTACTGTTAGCTTCCTGTTCAGGAAATAAAAAACACTCCCTAGAAAAAGTGTTAGCGTCCAATGATTTAACTAAAATTCGTGCCAAAAAAACAACCTTAAATAGCGAAATTCAAAAATTATCAGAAAGCATTAAAGCATTAGATGCTAAAATTGCAACGCTAGATACTTCTAAAAAAGTACCATTAATTACTGTCGTATCAGCAAATAAAACGGTTTTTAATCATTATTTAGAATTACAAGGAGATGTAAAAACAAAACAAAATGTACTCATATATCCTGAAATGGCAGGGCAATTAGTCCAAATTTATGTTAAAGAAGGACAATCGGTAGTAAAAGGACAAGCATTAGCCAAAATTGATGACGCCGGTTTATCGAATAAATTAGCGCAAATTGAAATTCAAACAGCATTAGCAAAAACAACGTATGAACGTCAAGAACGTTTGTGGAATCAGAAAATTGGCTCGGAAATTCAATTCCTACAAGCAAAAACAACTTTCGAAGCTCAAAAAAATGCCGTAACGCAACTTAAAAAACAACTCGGAAAATCAATCATAAAAGCACCGTTTTCAGGTATTATTGATGACGTAATTAAAGAACAAGGCGTAATTGTTGCTCCTGGTGCAAAATCAGAAATCTTTAGAATTGTAAATCTTTCTAAAATGTATATCGAAACTGCCGTGCCTGAAAGTTATATCAGTACCATTAAAAAAGGTAAAAATGTTGAAATCGAATTTCCAGTATTGGGCGAAAAAATGACTTCAACAGTACGTCAGGCAGGAAATTTTATCAATCCTGCAAATCGTACTTTTAATGTCGAGGTTGCCGTGGATAATAAAGCGAAAAATATCAAACCAAACCTAACTGCAAAACTGAAAATTAACGATTATACCAATAATGAAGCCTTGCTAATTCCACAAAGTATCATTTCTGAAAACGCTAAAGGCGAGCAATATCTTTATGTCGTTACAGATTTAAAAGAAGAATCAAGACAAAATTCAAAAGAGCTATTAGGTACAGCCAAACAAATAATTATTACCACAGGAAAAACACAAGGTGATGTCGTGGAAGTTTTAAAAGGTATCAAAACTGGCGATAAAATTATTATGGAAGGAGCGCGTAGTGTGCAAAATGGACAACAAGTTCAGATTTTAAATTAATTCATCAATAAAAATAGAATTATGTCTGAAAAAAATAAAAAAAAGAAACACGTAGATAAAGAATTTGCATTATCATCGTGGGCAATCAATAATAAAACCACTATTTATGTGATGATGGCAATTATCCTATATGCAGGAATTGCCGCATTTATAGATATGCCACGAGAAAATTTCCCAGAAATAAAAGATACTAAAATTTATGTTAGTTCTATTTATCCAGGAAATACCGCCGAAGATATTGAGAAATTAATCACAGATCCGTTAGAAGATAGATTAAAATCAGTTAGTAATATGACTGAAATTACATCAACTTCACAAGAAGATGTGTCGATGATTACCGTTGAATTTGACGATAAAATTACCATCGAAGAAGCAAAACAAAAAGTAAAAGATGAAATTGATGAAGAAGTTTCATCCGAAGATTGGCCGACTTTTAACGGAGCAAAAGTATCTCCCAATGTTTTTGAATTAAATATATCAGAAGAAACACCAATTCTAAATATCAATATTTCTGGAGATTATACCGTTCGTCAATTAAAAGAATTTGCCGAAATTCTACAAGATGAAATAGAAGATTTATCCGAAATAAAAAAAGCATCTATTCGAGGAGCAGAAGATAAAGAAGTAGAAGTTGCCGTAGATATTTATAAAATGATGGCCGCTAAAATTAGCTTTAATGATATTCTTCAAGCCATTCAATCCGGAAATGTAACCATGTCAGCAGGAAATATCATCACCAGCGGACAACGTAGAACATTGCGTATTTTAGGAGAAGTTAATTCACCTAAAGAATTGGAAAATTTTGTGGTGAAATCAGAAAAAGGAAATTCGATTTATCTAAAAGATGTTGCCACAGTGTCTTTTAAAGATAAAGATAAAACCACCTACGCTCGTGAATTTGGTCAGCAAGTAGTGATGCTAGACGTTAAAAAAAGAGCAGGAGAAAATATGGTAACCGCTACCGAAAAAATTAGAGAAATTGTAGCACATACCCAACAACAAATTTTTCCTAAAAATTTAAAAGTTACCATTGCCAATGACCAATCTTCAAAAACTATTGGTCAAGTTGATGATTTAGTAAATAATATTATTTTCGGAGTGCTTTTAGTAGTACTTGTCTTGATGTTTTTCTTAGGATTTAAAAACTCGTTATTTGTAGGTTTTGCGATTCCGATGTCGATGTTTATGTCTTTAATGATTTTACATTTAATGGGCTACACCATGAATACCATGATTTTATTCGGATTAATTATGGGACTCGGAATGCTCGTTGATAACGGTATTGTGGTCGTTGAAAACGTATATCGTTTGATGGATGAAGAAGGAATGTCGCGCTTGGAAGCGGCAAAAATGGGAATCGGAGAAATTGCTTTTCCAATTATAATATCGACAGCGACTACCGTAGCGGCATTTATTCCCTTAGGAATGTGGCCAGGAACAATGGGACAATTCATGATTTATTTTCCAATTACTTTATCGGTAGTTTTAGGATCATCATTATTTGTGGCCATCTTTTTTAATTCGGTAATGGTATCACAATTTATGAGTACCGATGATAAAGCAATGCCTTTAAGAAAGATTATTCGCATTACATTAGTGCTTGGTATACTCGGAATTTTAATTGTAATTTTTGGAGGAGCAATTCGACCCTTAGGAACCTTATTGATTTTTGCTGCCATCAATTTTTGGATATATCGTTACGCATTACGCCCGATGGCAAATGCTTTTCAAAATAAAATATTGCCTTACTGGGAACGCTTTTACGAAAGAACAATTCGTGGTTCTTTAAAAGGATGGAGACCTTACGGAATCACCGTAGTAACCATTATTTTGCTCTTTGTCGCATTTATCGGTTTTGGAGCTTCTGTAAAAAGTAAGCGAACTAAAATTGAGTTTTTTCCTGATAATACACCCAATAAAATTGTGGTTTATGTTGAATATCCGCAAGGAACAGATATTGAAAAAACAAATGCTATCATGAAAAATTTAGAAACACGAGTTTCTAAAGTATTAAATGAAGATATGTATATGGATATGGACGGAACCCATAATTTTATGGTGGAAAGTTCGATTGCACAAGTAGGAGCAGGGTCTGGAAATCCACAAACTGATGGCGGTTCAGTTGCTGAAATGCCACATCGTGGAAAAATTGTCGCTTCCATGCGAGAATATAAATATCGAAAAGGACGCGATAGTAAAGTGCTTAAAAAGAAAGTAACAGACGCTTTAACAGGGATTTATCCTGGGTTATCAATTTCCGTAGAAAAAGATCCCGTAGGACCTCCTGCAGGATATCCAATTAATATCGAACTAGAAGGAAATGATTATGATGCTTTAATCGTTACTGCCGAGAAAATGCGTGATTTTATCAATACAAAATCAATTCCTGGAATCGCAGAACTCAAAATCGATGTTAATAAATCAAAACCAACCATGTTAATTGATGTCGATAGAAAAAAAGCAGGAGAACTAAAAATAAGTACTTCCCAAATTGGGAAACAATTACGTACATCTATCTTTGGAACAAAAGCAGGAATCTATAAAGAAGATGGTGATGATTATGATATTTATGTTCGTTTTAATAAAGAAAATCGTTACAACTCAAGTGCGATTTTCAATCAAACCATTACTTTTAAAGATATGGCAACAGGCGAACTTAAATCGATACCTGTTTCCGCAGTGGCAAAACAGCGTAATACTTCAGGATTTAGTGCCATTAAACACAAAAATGTAAAACGTGTAGTTACGGTATATTCTGCCCTAGCTCCTGGTTATACTGATGCTTCCGCGATTGTTGATAAAATTCAAAATGAAATGAAATCATTTCCAGAATTGCCAAAAACAATAAAAGTTGATTATACAGGGCAAATTGAAGAACAAAACAAACAAATGAGTTTCTTAATGGGCGCTTTTTTCTCTGGATTAGGATTAATTTTCTTGATTTTGATTTTCCAATTTAATTCGGTGTCAAAACCTGGAATTATTATGTTGGCAATCTTTTTAAGTTTGATTGGTGTTTTTGGAGGAATTGTAGCATCAGGTTCGTCATTTGTAATTATGATGACCATGATGGGAATTATTTCCTTAGCAGGAATTGTGGTAAATAATGGTGTTGTATTGTTGGATTATACTCAATTATTAATTGATAGAGAAAAATCGGCACGTAACTTAGAGGAAGATGAATTTTTAGAAGTTTTCGTATTAAACGAAGCCATTGTAAAGGGAGGAAAAGCACGTTTACGTCCTGTATTATTAACGGCAATTACCACTATTTTAGGATTAATTCCATTAGCAACAGGATTAAATATTAATTTTTTCACCTTATTAACAGAGTTAAATCCGCACATATATGTTGGAGGAGATAACGTAATTTTCTGGGGTCCATTAGCCTGGACGGTAATTTATGGATTATTAATTGCTACTTTTTTAACCTTAATTGCAGTGCCAATTTTATTCTTTTTAATCACGAAGTTCAAAATGTGGTTGAAAACAAAAATGTAGTATTTTAATTTTTTAAATGATTATTTAAGAATCATAAAATTAAAGAAAATTAAGAGTTAAAGAGAGTTAAGAGTTAAAGAGAGTTGGAAATATAATTTTTCAACTCTCTTTTTTTAGGTATTATTTTAATGTTATTTTGAATTTTAATATTTTGTGAATATTTTTAGATAAATTTATATGGATAAACAAGGTTTTACAGTGAAAGAAATACAACGAAAATTAGAATTTTATTGTGTATATCAAGACCGTTGTCATAAAGAAGTGGAAGCAAAATTAAAAGAATATAATGCTGTTCCTGAAGTTCGAGAACTGATTTTGTTGAGTTTACTAAAAGATAATTTTTTAAACGAAGAGCGTTTTGCTAAAAGTTTTGCAAGAGGGAAATTTCGTATAAAAAAATGGGGAAAAAATAGAATTGTAAGAGAGTTAAAATTTAGAGATATTTCTCCATATAATATAAAAACGGCTTTAAAAGAAATCGATGAACAAGAATATATCGCTACATTATATGCTTTGGTTACTAAAAAAAATAACGTAATTTCTGAAACAAATAGCTTTAAAAGAAACAAAAAAATTGCCGATTATCTGTTATATCGAGGTTTTGAAAGCCATTTAATATATGAAGCCATAAACGCACTTTAAATTCTTTTTAAAATTGAAATAGACTATCTAAATTAATTTCTTCGTTAAATTGTTTTTGCGTGTATACGGTATTTATTTTATTATTGATACTTCCAAAAAGTAACAGTATTTTAGCGACTTCAATATTTATCTCCCTTGAACTAATTGCAGGAATATATGTCATATCAGCAAGTCGTAAAACTTCATTTTCAAAAACATTCATACGCGCTTTAAAAGCAGGCGTTTTAAGTGTTTCAATTGCTAAACTATCTTTTAAATTTTTAGTCAGTTCTTTTAATTCTATCGCATTATTTAAAGCTTCGGTAGGTGTCGTTTGTTCTAATTGTTTGAGCAAATCAGCAATAATAAAATACTCTTCCCAATCTTTTATTTCTTTAATAGCGTTTTTGTTTAATTGAACATATTTTAAATGTTTAACGCTACCATTCATGCCTGTTTTTTCAACAAGTGTATTTTTTGTAGTTCCTTCTTTTTTACAAGAAAAAATCATCAATATAAAAGAAAGTGAGAAATATAAAAGGTGTTTCATCAACATAAAATTAAAACTATAAAAATACAATTTTTAGCAATGTAACTTACATTACGAACAATTTAAATAGAAAGAAATATCTTTGTAATATCTTTGTAAAATAAATAATTTATCAAAATGAAAGAAGTGATAGCAAATAGTTTAGCAAAAGGAATTTCATATCATGAATATCGAGATTTAGTGAAAAATTTGCTAGAAAAAGGCAAATCAACTGGTGAAAATCAATCCGAGGAATTGTTGAATTACAGTGTGTTAAACGATAAACGAATGAAACGTTTGGATAAAACCATCAAATTAACTAATGAGGTTTTAGCAAAAATAAAAACAGTGAAAGCACCACAAACTTGGTTGGTTTTATCTGAAAGTTGGTGTGGCGATGCCGCGCAAAATTTACCTGTTATCCATAAAATGGCATCAGAAAATGAACAAATTCAATTAAAAATAGTGTTAAGAGATGAAAATCTAGCTTTGATGGACGCTTTTTTAACCAATGGAGGACGCTCAATTCCGAAATTAATTGCCTTAGATACCAATAATGAAGTCCTTGGAACTTGGGGTCCAAGACCTGAAATTGCTACCAAAATGGTTGCCGATTACAAAAAAGAACACGGAGCATTAGATGCAGAATTTAAAGAATCGTTACAGGTTTGGTACAATAAAAATAAAGGCGTAAATCTTCAAGAAAATCTTATGTCGTTGTTAAAATAACATTTCTGTATCTTTGCACTTTAAAACCAGCAATCGTTATGTTAGTCAATTTTAATACGTTATCCGAAGAAGCAAAAGTTTGGATTTATCCCTGTAATAGAAAATTTTATCCACAAGAAATTGAAGGATTAAATGAGCAATTAAAAACATTTATCGAAGGTTGGAAATCGGATGATGAAAATTTTAAAGCCTCTTTTGAAATAAAGTATAATCGATTTATTATTTTTTCAGCAGATGAAAATTCAGTGTTATCAAATGCCGATATTGATGCCCAAGTTGGTTTTATTCTACAACTACAAGCGCAGTATGAAGTGGAATTATTAGATAGAATGAATGTATGTTTTAAGCAAGGCGAATACACGCAATATAAAGAATTAAAGGACTTTAAACAGTTAATTAAAAATAAAGCGGTAACGGAAAAAACAATTGTTTTTGATAATTTAATTGAAACAAAACAAGAATTAGAAAATCATTGGGAAGTACCAATTTCTGAAAGTTGGTACAGTCGATTTTTAAAGAAAAAGAAAGCGTAATTTTAGTTTTTTTTAACTTTTTTGATAAAATAAAAACTCGAATCGCTAATTAAAATAGCCATTCGAGTTTTTTAATTATTCTGATAAATTTGCTATAAATTCATCAATACTTACGGCGTTATTTACATGAAAATCACCAATTTTAGTTCTTCTTAATGCTGATAAATGTGCGCCAGAATTTAAAGCAATTCCGAAATCATATGCTAAAGAACGAATATAAGTTCCTTTACTACAAACAACTCTAAAATCAAGATTATTGCCATCAATTTTAGTGATTTCAAAAACAGGAATCGTAATTTCTCGTGTTTTAATTTCGGTAGTTTCTCCTTTTCTTGCTAATTCATATAAGCGTATACCTTCTTTTTTGATGGCTGAAAAAATAGGCGGTTTTTGTTGAATTATGCCTGTAAATTGTTGCGTCGTTTTGTGAATTAATGCTTCAGAAATATGTTCGGTAGCAAAAGTTTCATTTATTTCGGTTTCTAAATCATAACTAGGCGTTGTTGCTCCTAAGGTGATTGTTCCCGTATATTCTTTTATTTGCGCTTGATATTGGTCAATAATTTTGGTTTTTTTACCCGTGCAAAGTATCAGTAAACCTGTTGCTAACGGATCTAAAGTTCCAGCATGCCCAACTTTAATTTTTTTGATGTTAAAGCGTTGTTTTATATGCCAACGCAATTTATTAACGACCTGAAAAGAGGTCCATTCTAAGGGTTTATCAATTAATAAAACGTGTCCATTTTGATAATCTTCTAGTGTTTTCATACTTAAAAATAACTTGAAAAAAAATTAAAAGAATAAAGAATATCCAATAGCGATTATCCCGACAACAGCACAATATATTGAAAAATAAGATAATTTACTTTTTTTAACCAAGGCAATCATCCAATTACAGGCGACTAATCCTGAAAGGAAAGCCGCAATAAAACCTGCAGATATTGGTATGATTTCCGAAGATTGAAAATTAATATCGCCACCAAGAAAATCTTTTGCTATTTTTCCAAAGATAAGTGGAACGACCATTAAAAATGAAAATCGAGCTGCTTTACTACGATCAATTCCTAATAAAACCGAAGTTGAAATCGTGGCTCCAGAACGAGAAATTCCAGGTAACATCGCAATTGCTTGCGAAATCCCGATAATTAATGAATTACTAAATGAAACTTCTTTATTGGTGTTTTTTGCTTTATCGGCAAATAATAATAAAACAGCGGTAACTAATAACATAACTCCTACAAGTAATATTTTTCCGCCAAAAAAAGATGCTAATTGTTTTTCAAATACTAATCCAATAATTACTGCTGGAAGCATCGAAATAATAATTTTTAAAGAAAATTTAAGTTCATCATTCCATTTAAATTGAAATAATCCGCTGAAAATTTCAGCAACTTCTTTTCTGAAAACAACCAACGTACTTAATGCCGTTGCAAAATGTAAAACGACTGTAAAAGTTAAACTTTCTTCAGGTATAGAGGTATCACCTAAAATGGCTTTTGCTAGTTCTAAATGTCCGCTGGATGATACAGGTAAAAATTCGGTAAGCCCTTGAATAATACCAAGGATAATAGCTTCTAATAAATTCATGCTTATTTTTTAGGGTTGGCTAAAATAGCATAAATTTCAATACCCAACCCGATAATTACCAATGTTGGTGCAAAACGAATTCTACGCCAGCTGTAAATCTCGGCATTAAAAATAGCTGGATCGTCGCTTCCACCACCTGCCATCAAAATAAATCCGAAGGCAATAATAGCCAAACCAAGCAACATGATACTATAATTTTTTTTACCAAATAAAAATACTGGTTTTTGGGCTGATTTTAAATCCTGTTTTGAAAGAGTCTCTTTTTTCATGAAAATTTTAGTAATATAAATCGTTTGTTCGTAAGTTTAAAAAACGCTGTGTGGCAAAAAAAGTGCTTATCCACGTAATGAAAAAAGCGGTAGATAACACGCCAATACCAATGTAAATTAAAGAAATATAATCAGTTAATAAACCTAAACTAGGAATTTTTTTATCAAGATAATAAATTACAATTGCCAAACCAGATAAAGCAATAATAGCACCTAAAAATCCTAATTTTATACTTTGCCAAATAAACGGTTTTCGGATAAAACTTTTCGTTGCGCCCACCATTTGCATCGTTTTTATATTAAATCGTTTCGAATAAATTGATAATCGAATAGAACTATTAATCAAAAGAATGACAATTAAACCTAAAAAACCACTTAAAACTAATAACCAAAAACTAATTCGCTGAATATTTTCGGTAAGTAATTCAACCAACGGTTTGTCATAATTTATTTCTGCAACAAGCTTATTTTTATCAAACTGTTTCTTGATAATATCCATTTTTTCAGGCGTTACAAAATCGGCTTTTAAATAAATATCAATCCCGTTTTTAAGTGGATTATCGCCTAAAAATTGTAAAAAATCTTCGCCTAAATCTTCTTTATAAATTTTAGCAGCTTCGGCTTTTGTAACGTATACTATTTTATTGGTGTACGCTTCTTTCTCAAGGGTTTCTTGAAATTTTTTGATATCTTTTTTAGCAACATCATCATTTAAAAAGAGTGTCATTACTACTTTTTCTTTAAAATGATTGGCTACTTTGGTCGATTTGAGAAGCATCAACCCTAAAACTCCCATCATAAATAACACTAAAGCGATACTAATCACGACAGAAATATACGAAGATTGTAAACGACGTTTTTGAAAAGATTCAAAAGAGTTAGACATTTAAAGGTGTTTTAAATAAAAAAATTTAGACTTTGCAAGATACAAATATTTTGTGAAATTTTGTAAAATTTTATAGCAGTAATCTCAAAAATAACAAATGAAAATAAGGCATTTTTAGCCTTTTTTAACTGATGAAAAATAAAATTTACACTCCGTAATTTTATCCTTAAATTTGCCACATGGAAGAAACGAATAGACAACGGAAAATTGCAGGAGTTTTGCAAGAAGATTTAGTAGATGTGTTGCAGCGTGCAGCACAAGATGGAATGAAAGGAGTAATTATATCGGTATCAAAAGTTTCGGTAACCGCCGATTTAGGAGTCGCTAAGGTATATTTAAGTGTTTTTCCTTCGGATAAAAGAGATGAAATCGTACAAGGAGTGGTGTCTAATACGCCATTAATTCGTCATGAATTAGCAAAACGTACTAGAAATCAATTAAGAAGAATGCCAGAATTATTGTTTTTTGGAGACGATAGTTTAGACTATATTGAAGAAATAGACAAATCGTTAAAAGGTGAAGATGTAGATCCAATTCAAAATCCAGATGTATTGCCACGTCGTCAAAAACGTTAAGTAAGTTTTACATACTTTGATTCTTATGATTCTTAAAATTTATTAAAACTTGAAATTTTCCTTATACATCGCTAAAAGATACCTGTTTTCAAAAACAAGCACCAACGCTATAAATATTATTACATTTATAGCAGTTTTTGGAGTTGTTGTTGGGGCTTTGGCGTTGTTTGTAATTTTATCAGGCTTTTCAGGATTACGAACCTTTAGCGATTCGATGTTAAATGCCTCTGATCCTGATATCAAAATAACAAGCGTACAAGGGAAATCATTTAAGTACTCTGATACTGTTCATCAAAAATTAATCGAGCATTCAGAAATAAAAACAGTATCAAAATTTATTGAAGAGCGAGTGTTTTTAAAATATAAAGATAAAAGTCAAGTAGCTTATATTAAGGGAGTTGATGATAATTATAACGGCATAATTTCGGTTGATTCACTTTTAACTGTTGGTACTTGGCTAGATCCTACCTATAAAAATACAGCGGTTATTGGCTACGGAATTTCATATAAATTATCGTTGAGCGTGTTAAATTTTGGGGAACCATTGCAAATTTTAGTACCAAAACCTGGTAAGGGATTTATAAATGTCAATAATGCTTTTCGGTCAGTATCGACACAGGTTATCGGGGCGTATTCAGGTTCAGAAGAATTTCAGAATAAATACGTTTTTACAGAATTATCTTTAGCGCAAGAGTTGTTAAATTATGATGAAAATCAAATTTCAGGAATCGAACTAAAATTACAACCAACTGTTGATTTAGATGATTTTCAACAGAAATTACAACAAAATTTAGGTACAAATTTTGAAGTAAAAACCAGAGCGCAATTAAATGCGTTGTATTATAAAGTAATTAATACCGAAAATTTTATTTCGTATTTAATTTTCACTTTGATAATTGCCATTGCGTTATTTAATGTAATCGGTTCTATTATTATGATGATTATTGATAAACGAAAAAACCTAAAAACGCTCTATAATTTAGGAGCAAGTATCGAGGAGATTAAAAAAATATTCGTGTTACAAGGTTTTTTATTGACGCTTGTAGGAATGTTTATCGGGCTTATTTTAGGTGTTTTATTAGTGATAATTCAGCAACGTTACGAACTTTTTATGATTACTCAAAATTTAGCGTATCCCGTAGAATTTAGATGGACAAATTTATTAGTTGTTATGTTTACAATTTCAATATTAGGCTATATTTCAGCAAAAATTGCGAGTTCGAGAATATCGAAAGCTTTTATTGAGAGGTAAAAATTTATAAATTTAGTGTATAAAATAGCATTAAAAAATCCTCACATATTTTGAAATAGGCGAGGATTGATAGTTTCTCTTTTTGATTTTTATTTTCTGAGTTTTCTCTGCTGTTTTCTTTCTAATTTTCGTTTTCTTTTAGCGGCTTTTTTTTGTTTTTTTAAATACTTATGATGTGCATTTACGGTTTTATTATTAATACGTCCTGTTACTTGAACATCATAGCCAAGAGATTTTAATTTCTCTTGATATTTTTTTAATTTGATTTTATCTTGTTCACATTTTACAAGTTCTTTTTTTGATTTTTCTTGCTTAACTTTTGAACATTTAACCTCTTTCCATTCAATTTTTTTGTCATACTCAAAACATCGTTCGTAGCATATTCCTGGTTTTGCGTTTCGAGGTAAATTAGAATTTTGAGCTTTTACTTGCATATTGAAGGCTAAAAAAGCGAGTAGTGTAATTATAAATTGCAATTTTTTCATTTTTCTTATTTTTTTTTAAAGATATAAATTTCTTCTAAATTAGAAAATAAAAGCGAAGTAAATACAGAAATTAAGGAAGCTTGTAAAATGTGCGAACACACAGATTCGCCCCTACAATGATTAATGTAAGGGCAGACCTATGTGTCTGCCCCTTTTTTATTTATTACTTAATATCAGGAATAATCATATTTCCAAATTTTGCTTCTACTTCATCAAGAGCTTTAAAAACATCTTCTGGAGCATCCGAAGTAACCATTTTCATTCTATGTTCTTTAAAATGTGGAATTCCTTTAAAGTAATTGGTGTAATGTCTTCGTGTTTCAAAAACACCTAAAATATCGCCTTTCCAGTCGATAGCCATTTGTAAATGTCTACGAGCCATTTCTACACGTTGTGCGATGTTTGGTTTTGCTAAATATTCACCTGTTTTAAAAAAGTGCTTTATTTCATTAAAAAACCACGGATAACCAATCGAAGCTCTTCCAATCATACAGCCGTCTAAACCATAAACATCACGCATTCTCATGGCTTTTTCAGGAGTATCCACATCACCATTTCCAAACACAGGAATGTGCATTCTTGGGTTATTTTTCACCTCGGCAATTGGCGCCCAATTTGCTTCGCCTTTATACATTTGTGCGCGGGTTCTTCCGTGGATAGAAATCGCTGCACAGCCAACATCTTGGAGGCGTTCGGCAACTTCTACAATTTTAATAGAAGCATCATCCCAACCTAAACGAGTTTTAACGGTAATTGGTAAATTCGTATGTTTTACCATGGCTTCGGTTAGGGAAACCATTAAATCTATATCTTTTAAAATACCTGCGCCTGCACCTTTTGAAACTACTTTTTTAACAGGACAACCGAAATTAATATCAATAATATCAGGGTTTGATTTTTCAACAATTGCTACGGATTGTAGCATCGATTCTAAATTTGCACCAAATATTTGAATCCCAACAGGACGTTCTTTTTCGTAAATATCTAATTTCATAACGCTTTTTGCCGCATCACGAATCAATCCTTCCGAAGAAATAAATTCAGTATAAACTACATCTGCACCATTTTCTTTGCATAAAGCTCTAAAAGGTGGATCACTCACATCTTCCATCGGCGCTAATAATAGCGGAAAATCAGGAAGTTCTATATTGCCAATTTTTATCAAAATTTTATATTTTATTTACCTAATTCGGTTATTTTTTTCTCGTATAATTTTTTACTTTCTGTAACGGCAATATTTAATTCTTGCATAATTCCGTCCACTCTTTGTTCAATACTTTTCATCTGCCCGTTAATAGAATCGAAGGAATTTAGTGCTGCTGCAACTTCTAAAGCTTTTACAATTTCAACAGCATCAGTATGTAAAAGTCTTAATTTTTGTATTGCTTTTGAAGTATTATTTAGCGTTGTATTATAATTCTTTTTTGCTTTATTGATAGCCGATAAAAGCGTAGTTTTAGTAGTAACATCGCTTAAACTATTGCTTTGCGTTTCCATCGCCATAAATAAATTGGAAGCCTTTGTTTTTAAGTCTTCAAATTCTTTATTAAGATTATTGACTTTTCTATTAACTTTTTCCCAATCGCCATAAACTCGGGCAAATTCTTTGTCTTCATTTTTGGCATCTTCTAACGCTAATTTTAAGGCTCCTAAAGAATTTAAACCTTTGGTGATTTTTTTGTTAGCGGTTTCTTTTTTGCTTTCGAAAGTAGAAACTTGTGATTTGAATTTTTCTTTCAAGCGAATTAAATCTTCAGGACTTCTATCTTTCCAACAAGAAGTTAATAGCAATAATAATCCAGCAAATAGCAGTATTTTTTTAGACATCTGTAAAAAAAATTATTTATTTAATTGATGCAAAGATACAATAGAAGAAATAAAAAAAAATTGTGTAAAAATTAATATTTTTTAATGCATAAATTTTTAATTGTACAACGTTTTTCAATAAAGTATCTTTGTCAGTCATAAGAGGTTAGAAATACGACGAATGAAGAAAATTAGAAATTTTTGCATTATTGCACATATTGATCACGGTAAAAGTACACTTGCCGATAGATTATTAGATTATACAGGAGCTGTTACTGAAAGAGAAAAGAAATCACAGTTATTAGATAGCATGGATTTGGAGCGTGAACGTGGTATTACCATTAAATCACACGCCATTCAAATGGACTATACTTTTGAAGGCGAAGATTATATTCTAAATTTAATTGATACGCCTGGTCACGTAGATTTTTCGTATGAAGTATCTCGTTCGATTGCTGCTTGTGAAGGTGCATTGTTAATTGTTGATGCAGCACAAAGTATTCAGGCACAAACAATTTCTAATTTATATCTAGCCTTAGATAATGACTTAGAAATTATTCCAGTATTAAATAAAGTTGATTTACCATCGGCAAATCCTGAAGAAGTTACCGATGATATTGTTGATTTATTAGGCTGTGAACCAGAAGATGTAATTCACGCAAGTGGAAAAACAGGTTTTGGAGTTGATAAAATTTTAGAAGCAATCATTAATAAAATTCCTGCGCCGTCAGGAAATCCTGATGCGCCTTTAAAAGCGTTAATTTTTGATTCTGTTTACAATTCTTATCGAGGAATTGAAACCTATTTTAGAGTAATTGATGGTTCTATTAAAAAGAATCAGCGTATTCAATTTATGTCAACAGGAACGGAATATAAAGCCGATGAAGTTGGTACTTTAAAGCTAGAACAAGTTGTTAAGCAAGAAGTGAAAACAGGAGATGTAGGGTATTTAATTACAGGAATTAAAGTTGCAAAAGAAGTAAAAGTAGGAGATACAATTACTGATTTTGAAAACCCAACAGAAAGCCTTATTGATGGTTTTGAAGATGTGAAGCCAATGGTTTTTGCAGGTATTTATCCTGTAGATACAGAGGATTACGAAGAATTACGTAATTCAATGGAAAAATTACAATTAAATGATGCTTCTTTGGTATTTCAACCAGAAAGTTCAGCAGCATTAGGTTTTGGTTTTCGATGTGGATTCTTAGGAATGTTACACATGGAAATTATCCAAGAACGTTTAGAACGTGAATTTAATATGACTGTAATTACGACCGTTCCCAACGTTTCTTATCACGCATATACCAAGAAAAATCCGACAGAAATAGTATTATTAAATAATCCGACAGATTTACCAGATCCGTCAAGATTAGAAAAAGTGGAAGAACCTTTTATTAAAGCAACAATTATTACAAAGTCTGACTTTGTTGGACAAGTAATGTCGCTTTGTATTGAAAAAAGAGGGGAAATAGTAAATCAAACGTATTTAACTACAGAAAGAGTTGAATTAACTTTTGATATGCCTTTAGCAGAAATCGTATTTGATTTTTACGATCGTTTAAAAACAGTTTCAAAAGGATATGCTTCTTTTGATTATTCGCCAATCGGAATGCGAACTTCAAAATTAGTTCGTGTTGATATTCTATTAAATGGACAACCTGTAGATGCACTTTCAGCCTTATTACATGCAGATAACGCCTATACAATCGGTAAAAAAATTGTAGAAAAATTAAAAGAATTAATCCCAAGACAGCAGTTTGATATTCCTATTCAGGCGGCAATTGGTGCGAAAATTATCGCTAGAGAAACGACTAAAGCGTTGCGTAAAGATGTAACGGCAAAATGTTATGGTGGAGATATTTCACGTAAACGTAAGTTATTAGAAAAACAGAAAAAAGGTAAGAAAAGAATGCGTCAGGTTGGTAATGTAGAAATTCCTCAAGAAGCATTTATGGCTGTTTTAAAATTGAATGATTAATAAAATTATCAAAATAAAAGTAAAACTAAAAAGCACTCCTTATATAAGGAGTGCTTTTTCAGTTATAATAAATGCTAAAAGCATCTGCGATACTAATCTCTATTTCCTAGAATTTGTGATCCCCAATATAATAACATGGCTAACGAACCTAAAGCGGCAACTAAATAGGTTCTTGCTGCCCATTTTAAAGCATCTTCAGAACCTGCTAATTCCTCTCGAGTTACGATGTGTTTATCTTCTAACCAAGCCAAGGCTCTGTTACTTGCATCATATTCAACAGGCAAAGTTACAAAACTGAATAAGGTACCAACTGCCATAAATACCAATCCTGCAACAGCGATATAAAAACCAATTCCTGTATTTCCAGAAGCGGCACCAAAGGCGATTCCACCAATAACCATCCATTGCGAATATTTAGAAGTAATATTTACCATCGGTACTAATTTTGAACGCATTTGTAAATATTGATATGCTCTAGCATGTTGCACAGCATGTCCAACTTCGTGCGCTGCCACGGCTGCTGAAGCGGCATTTCGTTGGTTATAAACACCTTCACTTAAATTAACCGTTTTATTCTGCGGATTGTAATGATCGGTAAGCATTCCTGGCGTAGAAATTACTTTTACGTCATTAATTCCGTGATCATCTAACATTTTTTGTGCTATTTCAGCCCCACTCATGCCATTTTTTAAATGAACTTGCGAGTATTTCTTAAATTTTCGTTTAAGCATATTACTTACTAACCAGCTACATAGCGAAATAATTCCTATGAGTACATAAAATCCGATCATAAATTATGTTGTTTTAAAAGTTTGTATTGTTTTGTTTGATAAATTTACAACATAAATTATTCCATAATTAAATTATTTATCAAATAATATACTAAATTTAGTATAAAAGTGTCAAAATGTCAAAAAATAAAAAAAAACCTACAATTTTAATAGTGTATACAGGAGGAACTATTGGTATGGTTAAAGATTATAAAACAGGCGCTTTAAAAGCATTTGATTTTAGTCAAATATCTAGTAAAATTCCCGAATTACAACAATTGCATTGTGAAATTTCAACAATTTCATTTGAAGAACCTATTGATTCATCAAATATGAATGTGAATTATTATGTTGATATCGCTCAAATTATTGCCGATAATTATGATAAATTTGATGGTTTTGTAGTATTAACAGGTTCTGATACCATGTCATATACGTCATCAGCAATTAGTTTTATGTTGGAGAATTTGCAAAAACCAGTGATTTTTACAGGTTCGCAATTACCAATCGGTGATTTACGAACAGATGCTAAAGAGAATTTAATTACTTCGATACAAGTAGCATCCACCTATAAAAAAGGAAAACCCGTAGTGCAAGAAGTTGGGCTGTATTTTGAATACAAATTATACCGAGCTAACAGAACTACCAAAATAAATGCCGAACAATTTGAAGCTTTTGCTTCGATGAATTATCCGCCTTTAGCGATAAGTGGCGTGCATTTAAATTTTGATTATCCAGTATTACTTAAAACATCTAAAGAAAAAGAAGATAAACAACTTATCTTTAGAAAAAAATTAGATAATAATGTAGCAATTTTAAAATTATTTCCAGGAATAACAGCGTCAGTTGTGGAAAGTTTTATAAATATTCCGAATTTGAAAGGAATTATTCTAGAAACCTACGGATCAGGAAATGCCCCCACCGAAAAATGGTTTATAAATTTGATTGAAAAAGCAATATCGAAAGGAATTCATATTGTAAATGTAACGCAATGTGCTGGTGGAAGTGTTATTTTAGGGCATTATGAAACCAGTTCCGACCTAAAACGCATCGGAATTATTGACGGAAAAGACATTACCACAGAGACTGCCGTTGCTAAAATGATGTATTTATTAGGTGAAAAATTATCAAAAAAAGAATTTAAACATTATTTTGAAACATCGTTACGAGGGGAAATTAATTAAATGACATTTTTTTAACTAAATTTATGACGATAACTACCTGAAATCGTTATAGAAACAAAAATGTTTTATAAATAACCTTAAATTTTTTAATGTACCAACATTTTTTTGTTACTTGGCACTCTGAAAATTAAACTTTATCAAATAAATAAAAATCACTTATTTGTAAAAATTTAAGTTTTTTCTAGTAAAATTTGTATTTTTAACCCATTAACTATTTAAAATTAATTATAACAAAATGAAGAAAGTAGTAAATTTCCTAACTGTTGCAGGATTTATGTTTTTAGGGGCTATTCAGTCAACTTATGCTCAAGAAGCAGAAAAAACTTTTCACCAAGAGTTAAAACAACGTTTTATTGAAGGAGATCCTCAGTTTATGGGTATCGTATTAGTTGCATTAATTTTAGGATTAGCAATTGCAATTGAAAGAATTATTTATTTAAACATGGCTACAACCAATACTAAGAAATTAGTAGAAAGTGTAGATGAAGCTTTAAGTTCTGGTGGTATTGAAGCTGCTAAAGAGGTTTGTAGAAATACAAAAGGACCTGTTGCTTCTATCTTTTTCCAAGGATTAGAAAGAGCTGACGAAGGTTTAGAAGCTGCTGAAAAAGCCGTAGTAGGTTATGGTGGTGTACAAATGGGATTATTAGAGAAAAATGTTTCTTGGTTATCTTTATTTATTGCATTAGCTCCGATGTTAGGGTTCATGGGTACTGTAATTGGTATGATTGAAGCTTTTGATAAAATCGCAGTAGCAAATGATATTTCTCCAGCCGTAGTAGCAGGTGGTATTAAAATTGCACTTTTAACAACTGTATTTGGTCTTGTTGCAGCAATTATTTTACAGATTTTTTATAATTACATCGTTTCTAAAATTGATAGTATTGTAAATAATATGGAAGATGCTTCAATTTCGTTAATCGACTTACTTGCTAAGTATAAAAAATAATCAATCGTATGAATAATAAAATATTAACATTACTTGTAGCGGCAATATCACTTATCGGTGTTGCGTTATTTGTAAACGTTGTAATAATAGACAAAGAAAACGTAGAAGCGGTTTCTAACGCTGTTTCTCCTTTAGTAAGTTATTCATATTATTTACTAATTGTAATTGTAATTGTAGCTGTAGTAATTTCACTATTGAGTATGCTTAAAAACCCTGCCGCATTAAAGAAAACTTTATTAGGTGTTTTAGTTTTAGGAGTACTTTTAGTAGTGTCATATATGCTGTCTTCTGACAGTCAAGTATTAGGTCCTGATGCAGGAGTATTAGTTGCAGCAGGAAGTACTTCTAAATGGGTAGGAACAGGAATTAGTTTTACCTTGATTTTAGGTGCAATTGCAGGAGCATTTTTTGTAGTAGATTTATTAAAAGGAATCGTTAAATCATAAGTAAATATGGCAAGAAGAGAAAACCCAGAAATTAATGCAGGTTCTATGGCAGATATTGCATTCTTGCTACTTATCTTTTTCCTTGTAACAACAACAATGGATGTAGATTCAGGTATCCCTAAAAAGTTAGCTGAAAAATCAGACGTTGTACCACCTATTGTAAAAGAGAAAAACATTTTTCAAGTAAGTATTAACAGAAACAATCAGTTATTCGTAGAGAATGAAGGAATGGAGTTAAGAGACTTAAAAGATGCGGCTGTTAAATTTATAGATAACGGTGGAGGTGTTGGTAACCCAATGCCTGGGAAAGAAGCAGGTACATCTTGTAATTATTGTAAAGGAGCTAAAGATCCAGCTTCTTCAGATCATCCAAATAAAGCCATTATCTCTGTTGAAAGTGATAGAGGTACTGAGTTTGGAATGTATGTAGCTGTTCAAAATGAATTGTTAAAAGCCTATGCTGAATTACGTAATAGATTATGTCAAGAAAAATACGGCATGAGCTTTACAGAATTAGAGAAATCTTTTACAGCAGGAGCAAGAAAAGACGACTCATTAAGAAAAAAAGTAGAAGATATTAAGAATAGTTATCCTCAAATTATATCGGATACTGAGCCAACAAATGTTCAATAGTATTAAAACAATTTAAGTATGTCTAAATTTAAAAATAAGAAAAAAGAGATGCCAGCAGTGAATACTTCTTCACTTCCTGATATTGTTTTTATGTTATTATTCTTTTTCATGGTAACAACGGTAATGAGAGAAAGTGATTTAGCAATCGAAAATCCTCGTTTACCTAGTGCAAGTGAAGTAAAGAAACTAGAACGTAAAAGTTTAGTGAGCACTATTTATGTTGGTAAAGCTAAAGATGCTAAATATGGAAAGGGATATAATAGAATTCAGTTAAACGATAAGATTGCCACACCTGATGATGTGCCTTCTTTTATTTTCTTAGAAAGAGGAAATGTATCGGAAGCTGAAGTACCTTTTATGACCACTTCTATAAAAATGGATAAAGAGTCAAGTGTTGGTACATTATCTGATATTCGTGAGAAATTAAGAGACGTAAATGCGCTTAAATTAAGTTTATCTACGCATAAATCAGCAGATATTAAAAAGTAATTACTTTTTAATATAAATAAAAAAAGGACAATCATTTTGATTGTCCTTTTTTTGTGTAAAATAACGTACATTTAGCGAACTTTAACAAGTATTAGTCAAGTTCCAAGATTTATTATTATGAAAAATAGTTTCATTTTATACCTGTTTTTTTTATCAATAAGTATGTTTTCTCAAAAGGATTCGCTACAAATTGGCGATTCTTACTGGGAAGATCAACTGTATTTAAATATTTCATTTACCGCCTTAACAAATCAGCCTCAAAAACTTGATAAAAAGTTACATAAAAGTGGTTTTTCTTTTGGGTTTTCAGCTGGATATATTAGGGATATTCCTGTTGTAAAAAGCGGTAAAATTGCGATTGGTATCGGTTTAGGCTATGGTTTTGATTCTTTTAATCATAGTTTAAAAGTGATTGAAGGCGATCCTAATGGTTTTAAAATTGACAAAAATATTAGTACCAATAAACTAAAAACACATAATATTGAAATTCCTATTCAGTTTCGATTACGAACATCTACTCAAAATAGTTATGCTTTTTGGAGACTTTATACAGGAATTAAATTCAGTTATAATTTAAAAAACACCTTTAGTTATATGGAATCAGATTCAGAAATAAGTTTATCAAATTTAGCTGAATATCATACATTTCAAACAGGTTTAACGCTGTCAGCAGGCTATAAAACGTTTAATTTTCATGCCTATTATGGAATAACGCCTATCTTGAAAAATACGTATTTACATGCTCATAAAATTAAAACTAATATTGTACGTATTGGTTTGAGTTTTTATTTATTATAAAATATAATAAGCAAAAAAAGGACTGGCTATTCCAATAAAAAAACCAAGATATACTTCTTTAACAGTATGTGCTTTTAAGCGGAGTCTAGCACTTGCTAAAACTCCTGAAAGCAATATAAATACCATACTTATTGGAAGTGTGTATATGTTATGGATTTGCTGAAAAAGCATGAAATATCCAATAATTGCGCCCATTGAAAGTAGGTGTAAACTCGCTTTTATTTTTGTTACAAAAAGAATATAAATAAATCCTAAGCCAAATACAACGCCAAAAAAAAGATAGCTTAAATCTTTAATACTTGTGATTTCTAAGAAAAATTTTCCTAGTAAAAAAAGTAACGACATCATAAAGAAAACGGGTATTTTACGTTCTTCAATACTATGTACTTCGTACGATTTTATATAGCCAATTGCTTTTAAAAAAAGCAATAATAGTATAGGAATAATATAGGTAGCAACAAATACAACGCCGAGCATCATATATTGTTGATAACGGCTTAAATTAATCGGTGTTAACATAAAATACAGCAACATTCCTATTGTTGGTATCACAATAGGATGTAAAATTGTTGATATAAATTTAGCCCAACGCATTATATTTCTTTACGTAATCTAGCTACGGGAATATCTAATTGTTCTCGATATTTAGCAACGGTTCTACGGGCAATTAAATAGCCTTTTTCTTTTAAAAGAATTGATAATTTCTGATCTGTAAGAGGTTTTCGTTTGTCTTCTTCTTGAATAACGGTTTCTAGAATTTTTTTAATTTCACGAGTAGAAACATCTTCTCCTTGATCATTTTTCATTGATTCAGAGAAAAACAATTTTATTAATTTTGTTCCGTAAGGCGTTGCGACATATTTACTGTTGGCAACTCTAGAAACGGTAGAAATATCCATGTTAATTTCCTCGGCAATATCTTTTAAAATCATTGGTTTTAGCTTGCGTTCATCACCTGTTAAAAAATAAGCTTCCTGACGCTTCATAATAGCATTCATCGTAATTAGCAAGGTTTGTTGTCGTTGTTTTATCGCGTCGATAAACCATTTTGCGGCATCTAATTTTTGCTTGATAAACATTACGGCATCTTTTTGCGTTTTGCTTTTCTTTGTAGCATCGCTATAGCCTTTAAGCATGTTATTATATTCACGAGAAACGTGTAATTCTGGTGCGTTTCTAGAGTTTAAGGTAAGATCGAGCGTTCCATCAATAATTTGTATGGAAAAATCGGGTACTATTTGTTCTGCAAATTTATTATTTCCAGCGTAGGAGCTACCTGGTTTTGGGTTTAATCGTGCAATTTCTTCAATTACTTCTTTTAGTTTTTCTTCACTGATTGTAAACTTTTCGAGTAATTTTTTATAGTGTTTTTTTACAAAATGATCAAAAGCATCTTCAAGAATAGCAATGGCTAATGTTCTTGTTTCTTTTGCTGATTTCGCTTTTAATTGAATAATTAAACATTCTTTTAAGTTACGAGCACCAATTCCGATAGGGTCTAGTTTTTGAATTACATTTTTTAAAATAGCGATTACATTTTCTTCTGATGTAAAAATATTTTGTGTAAATGCTAAATCATCTACTAAATCAATAATTTCTCTACGAATATAACCACTATCATCAAGGCTTCCTACTAGAAACTCTGCAATAGCACGTTCTTCTTCGTTAATAGGATAGGTTGTTAATTGATTATTTAATGATTGATGAAAGCTAGTTCCTGAAGCATAGGGAATTTGTTTTTCTTCATCATCTGCCGAATAATTGTTCGCTTGTGTTTTATAACTAGGATATTCATCATCACTTAAATACTCATCAATATTGATGTCATCCGTATCTATTTTTTCATTTCCATCATCGTAATCTTCGGCATCTGTTAGGGTGTCTTCAAAGTTTTCAGGCTCTTCTTTACCCGTATCTAGTGCTGGATTTTCTTCAATTTCTTGCTTTAAACGCTCTTCAAATGCTTGTGTAGGCAATTGAATTAACTTCATCAACTGAATTTGTTGAGGCGATAACTTTTGAAGTAACTTATAATGTAAACCTTGTTTTAGCATACTTACAAATATATGAAATTAAGCACAAAAAAAAATCGTCATTCTGTGAGGAATGACGATTCGTATCTTTAAAAAAGATATATATTAAAATTCTGCATTTTGTGGTGTTCTTGGGAAAGGAATTACGTCACGAATATTGCTCATTCCTGTGGTGAATAAAACCAAACGTTCAAAGCCTAAACCAAATCCTGAATGTACTGCTGTTCCGAATTTACGAGTATCTAGATACCACCATAATTCTTCTTCGTCAATGTTTAAATCTGCCATTTTAGCTTTTAAAACATCTAAACGTTCTTCTCTTTGTGATCCTCCAACCATTTCTCCAATTCCTGGGAATAAAACATCCATAGCACGAACTGTTTTACCATCGTCATTTAAACGCATGTAAAATGCTTTAATTTTTGCAGGATAATCGAATAAAATAACAGGACATTTAAAGTGTTTTTCTACTAAATAACGCTCATGTTCCGATTGTAAATCAACACCCCATTCAGTAATAGGAAATTGAAATTTCTTCTTTTTATTAGGCTTCGAATTGCGTAAAATATCAAAAGCTTCGGTATAAGAAACACGTTTAAAGTTGTTGTTCGCTACAAAGTTTAATTTTTCAAGTAAGCCCATTTCGCTACGTTCAGCTTGTGGTTTTGTTTTTTCTTCTTGCGTTAAACGATTGTCTAAAAAGGCTAAATCATCTTTACAGTTTTCTAAAACATATCCTAAAACTGATTTGATAAAATCTTCAGATAAATCCATATTGGCATCTAAATCATTAAATGCAACTTCAGGTTCAATCATCCAAAATTCGGCTAAATGACGTGTTGTATTTGAGTTCTCAGCTCTAAAAGTAGGACCAAAAGTATATACTTTTCCTAATGCCATCGCGTAGGTTTCAGCCTCTAACTGTCCAGAAACGGTTAAATTTGTTTCTTTTCCGAAGAAATCTTGTGTATAATCAATTTCTCCTGCTTCGTTTAACGGTGCTTTATTGGTATCAAAATTAGATACGTGGAACATTTCTCCAGCACCTTCAGCGTCAGAACCTGTAATAATAGGCGTATTTACGTAGTTGAAACCATTTTCTTGAAAGTATTTATGTACACCAAAAGATAATGCCGAACGAACTCTCATTACCGCACTAAATGTATTTGTTCTGATACGTAAATGTGCATTTTCTCTTAAAAACTCTAAGCTATGTTTTTTTGGCTGAATTGGGTATTCATCAGGATTTGAATCGCCTAAAATTTCTAGTTTTGTAACTGTAATTTCTACCGACTGTCCTTTTCCTTGACTCTCTGTTAAGGTTCCCGTAATGCTTACGGCAGCACTTGTTGTGATTCTTTTTAAAAGTTCTTCCTCTGTATTTTCAAAATCTACAACACATTGAATATTATTAATGGTAGATCCATCATTTAAAGCAATAAAACGATTGCTTCTAAAGGTTCTAACCCATCCTTTTACGTGTACTTCTTGTAAAAATTTATCAGAATGTAATAATTCTTTAACGCTACTTCTTTTCATCTTTTAAAAATTGAATAGCAAAGATACTTTTTTACAAAGAATTTAGCAATTTTGCTATTTAAAATAAAATAAAAATCAGTTTCTCGTTATATCGAATTTATTCTTCTTCCTTTGGCGGTAAAATTTTAAAATTAGTTTCTTTCAATACTTTTTTATTCGCAATTTTCTTTTCAAACGAAAGTAGGAGTGATGGTAATAATATTAAATTCGATACCATCGCTAATAATAACGTTACTGAAACCAAGCCTCCTAAAGCAATCGTTCCTCCAAAACTGGAAATCGTAAACACCAAAAACCCAAAGAATAAAACAATAGAAGTGTAAAACATACTCACGCCAGTTTCCTGAAGTGCGGCATAAACGGCAGGTTTGATTTTCCAATTATTTGCTAATAATTCTTGACGATATTTTGCTAAAAAGTGAATGGTATCATCGACAGAAATACCAAAAGCGATACTAAAAACTAAAATAGTAGAAGGTTTTATTGGGATATTAAAAAAGCCCATTAATCCAGCTGTTATCAACAAAGGAAGCATGTTTGGAATTAATGAAATGAAAATCATTTTATACGAACGGAACATCCATGCCATAAATATCGCAATTAATAAAATAGCTAATGATAAGGAAATTGCTAAATTTTTAATCAGATAATTTGTTCCTTTTAAGAAAACTAACGCTTTTCCTGTCATCGAAACGGTAAATTTATCTTCAGGAAATTGTTTTTTGATAACGGCATTTAATCGATCTTGAATAATGTCCATTTTATCGGTACCTACATCTTTCATAAATGTCGTAATTCTGGCATATCTTCCAGTACTATCTACAAAGTTTTTAAGCATATTCGAATTACCATCGGAATTTTTAGTGTAGGCAAAAATGTGCGCTTTTTCTTGACTCGTTGGTAATTGATAATATTTAGGATTTCCTTTATAAAAAGCTTGTTTTGAGTATTTAACCAAATTGGTAACCGAAATTGGTTTGGATAATTCTGGAAAAGATTCGATGGTTTCATTTAATTTTTCCATCTTTTTTAAGGTAGAAAGTTTCATGACACCTTTTTCTTTTTTGGTATCAATCAAAATTTCCAAAGGCATAATTCCTCCAAATTCTGTTTCAAAGAATTTAATATCCTTATAAAACTGTGCTTCTTTGGGCATATCTTCAATTAAACTTCCCGAAACACGGATTTGATATACGCCAATCATACTTAATATAATTACCGAAACAGTGGTAATATAAATAGTATTTCTGCGTTCTTTTACCATGCGTTCCATCCACGAAACCACATTGTTCATCCATTTATTTTCCAAATGATTTAAGTGTTTTTCCTTTGGAAGTGGCATAAAACTGTAAATAATAGGAATTATCAATAGCGCTAAAATAAAGATGCTAATAATATTTATAGATGCTAAAATTCCAAATTCTCTTAATAAATTACTTTTCACAAAAATAAAGGTTGCAAATCCTGATGCAGTGGTAATATTGGTCATTAAGGTTGCATTTCCAACCTTTGAAATAACACGTTGCAAAGATTTTGCTTGATTTCGGTGTTTTTTTATTTCTTGCTGATATTTATTGATAAGAAACACGGCATTTGGCACACCAATCACAATAATTAATGGTGGAATTAACGCTGATAAAACGGTGATTTCATAGCCAAATAATCCGATAAAACCAAATGCCCAAATAACACCAATTCCTACAACGAGTAGCGTAATAAAAGTAGCTCTAAACGAACGAAAAAAGAAAAAGAAAATAACGGCTGTAATTCCTAATGCGCCTAATACAAAAAGACTCATTTCGTCAATAATATTTTGAGAATTGATCGTTCGTATGTATGGCATTCCAGACATTCGTACATCTATTTGATGGTCATTTTCAAATTTTTCAACGGTAGGAATTAATATATCTGCAATAAAATCTCTACGAGCAGGCGTGTTTACAATTTTTTTATCAATATAAAGTGCTGTTTGTAAGGTTCCTTTATCGTTGTATAATAGGTTGTCGTAAAAAGGCAGTTTTTCAAACAATTGTTTTTTAATCCTGAGAACTTCTTCATTGGTTGTTGGAGCTGTTTCAAACAATGGTTCAAGTACAAATTTCTTGTTTTTTCGGTCTGCTTTTAATTGTTTTACATCTGCAATTGAAACTGTAAAATCGACTTGTGTTGCTTTGTTTAAATCTTTAACAAGTTTATTCCAAGCATTGAATTTTACAGGCGTAAAAATAGTAGAATCCTTAATTCCTAAGATCACTAAGTTTCCTTCTTCGCCAAAAATTTCTAAAAATTTATTGTATTGTATGTTTGCTTCGTGATCTTCTGGAAGTAAATTTGCTTCGGTATAGGAGAAGCGCATATACTTCATTTGGGTGACTAAAAGCCCCGTAACAATCGCAATAGCGATTAAAACTAGATATCGGTTTCTTAATATAAATCCTGCGATTTTAGTCCAAAAAGTCATTCAAATATTTTTTGCAAAGTTATGTTAAATGAAATTATTAAACCAAAAAAAGAGTGTCTTTAAAAAACACTCTTTTTATTTATTTTTTATTCGTTGTTTATCTAGGTTCTTTATCTTTTTTTGCTGTTTTTTCAGCGGATAAAGAATCAAAATATGTTTGAAAATACGTTTAAAATATTTTCAATTAATTCTTAAACAGTCATAATTTCTTTTTCTTTCACGACTACTTTTTCATCAATAATTTTACTGAAAGTATCGGTTAATTTCTGTACACTTTCTTCGGATATTTTTTTAACATCATCAGAAACATCGGCTTTTTTGATATCGTTATTAGCATCTTTACGTGCATTACGTACGCCAACTTTAGCGTGTTCAGCTTCAGCTTTACATTGTTTTGCTAATTCTTTACGACGTTCTTCTGTTAAAGCAGGAACGTTTATAATAATAACATCGCCATTATTCATTGGATTGAATCCTAAATTAGCGTTCATAATTGCTTTTTCAACTTCTTGAAGCATATTTTTTTCCCAAGGCTGAATGGTAATTGTTCTAGCATCAGGAGTGCTTACGTTGGCAATTTGCCCTAAAGGAGTTGCTGCGCCATAATAATCAACTTGTACATTTGCAAGCATTGCAGGTGATGCTTTACCAGCTCTAATAGTACGTAATTCTTTTTCTAAATGTGCGATTGCATTATTCATTGCCTCTTTGGCAGCATCTAAAATAAAATCAATTTCTTCGTTCATTTTGCTTGTGTTTAGTGTCCTCTGAAAAAAGTAAGAGGTTGTATTGCTATTTATTAATTATCAACGATTGTTCCAATTTGTTCTCCAGAAACTAATTTTAATAAGTTTCCTTTTTTGTTCATATCAAAAACGATAATTGGAAGTTTATTTTCTTCACTTAAGGTAAAAGCGGTCATATCCATTACTTTTAATCCTTTGTCAATAACGTCTCTAAAGGTGATATTATCGTATTTTATGGCATTTTTATCTTTTTCAGGATCTGCATTATAAATCCCATCGACTCTAGTTCCTTTTAAAATGGCATCGGCATTTACTTCGATAGCTCTTAAAACTGCTGCTGTATCAGTAGTGAAATAGGGATTTCCAGTACCTCCGCCAAAAATAACGACACGACCTTTTTCTAAATGACGATTTGCACGACGTTTAATATAAGGTTCTGCTATTTCTTTAATTTCGATTGCTGTTTGTAAACGGGTATGAATTCCTTCAGCTTCTAAAGCACTTTGCAAAGCTAAACCATTAATGCAAGTTGCTAACATTCCCATGTGGTCACCTTGTACTCTGTCCATGCCTTGGCTTGCTCCAGCAACCCCTCTAAAAATATTTCCACCGCCAATAACAATGGCAATTTCAATGTTTTTAGCTATTACTTGTTTTATTTCTTGGGCGTATTCTTTAAGTCTTT
The DNA here is from genome assembly GCF_021390755.1 of Tenacibaculum piscium. Taxonomy (NCBI): domain Bacteria; kingdom Pseudomonadati; phylum Bacteroidota; class Flavobacteriia; order Flavobacteriales; family Flavobacteriaceae; genus Tenacibaculum; species Tenacibaculum piscium. The sequence continues at coordinate 128,891 of NZ_JAJGWR010000002.1, forward strand.
TAGGATCAATACCATATTGAAGGTCGCCCATTAATGATTCGCCGCTTAATTTTAAAAGGATTCTTTTATATTGCATAATCTTGTTGAAAGTTATGCAAAATTACGCATTTTTTTTGAGTTTGAATTTTGATAAAACAAAAAACCATCCAAAAAATGGATGGTTTTAAATATTTTGTGGTGTTTAAGAATTATCCTAAAGTAACTCTTACGAAGTTTTTAACTTCTACGTCACCAAAAGAAGAAACATATTCTGCAACAGTTTTCTTTTCGTCTTTAATAAACTTTTGATCTAATAAACATTGTTCTTGATCTAAAGTTGTGTTATCAGAGATAAATCTTTCCATTTTTCCTGGTAAAATTTTATCCCAAATTTTTTCTGGTTTCCCTTCTGATTTTAATTGCTCTTTGGCAACTTCTTCAGCTTGTGCTAAAGCAGCCTCAGTTAATTGTAATCTAGAAACATATTGAGGAACGTTTTTTAAAGTTTTACCTAAACGTCCTAATTCGATGTTATCTTTAGCGATAACAGCAATTCTTGCTTCAGTTTCAGCTTCTACATAAGCAGGATCAAAATCTTTGTAAGACAAAGAAATTGCACCCATTGAAGCAGCTTGCATTGCTAAGTCTTTAGCTAAAACAGCAGCATTATCTACCGCAGCAGATAAACCAACCATAGCAGCAATTTTACCAATGTGTGTATAAGAACCTACGTAAGGCGCTTCTAATCTTTCGAAAGAAGTGATGTCGATTTTTTCACCGATAACACCTGTTTGTTCGATTAATTTTTCAGCAACAGTTACTCCACCGAAATCAGCAGCTAAAAATTCTTCTTTACTTTTAGTATCAAAAGCAATAGCAACAAATTCAGCAGCTAAATCTTTGAAAGAATCATTTTTAGAAACGAAATCTGTTTCACATGCTAATACAATAGCAACCCCATAAGTATTATCATCACTAATTTTAGTGATAGCAACACCTTCAGTAGAATCTCTATCGGCTCTTTTAGCAGCGATTTTTTGTCCTTTTTTACGTAAAATATCAATTGATTTATCAAAATTACCTTCAGCTTCTACTAATGCATTTTTACAATCCATCATACCGGCTCCGGTAGTTTCTCTTAATTTTTTTACGTCTGCAGCGCTAATTTTTACTGACATATCTATTGTTATTTTTTAGTTGTGAATTTATACTTGTAAAAATAGTTAAAGGTTTCAAGTAAATGAAACCTTTAACGGAAATAAATTGAAATTATTTAGCTTCTTCTTCTTCTTCTTTAGCTGGTGCTTGTGTAGCAACAGTTTCAGTAGTAGCTTTTACTTCTTTAGCTTCTTCTTTAACAGGAGTAGCTACTTTTTCTTTGTCAGCCTTTCTTTCAGATAAACCTTCAGCAATAGCATCAGTTACATAAGATAAAACTTTATCAATAGATTTTGAAGCATCGTCATTTGCAGGAATTACGTAATCTACTGGTCTAGGATCAGAGTTCGTATCAACTAATGCAAAAATTGGAATGTTTAATTTTGTTGCTTCAGCAATTGCAATGTGTTCTTTTTTAACATCGATTACAAATACAGCCGCAGGTAAACGAGTCATATCAGAAATAGAACCTAAATTCTTTTCTAATTTAGCTCTCTGACGGTTAATTTGTAACTTTTCTCTTTTAGATAAAGCGTCAAAAGAACCATCTAACTTCATTCTATCAATAGTAGCCATTTTCTTAACAGCTTTACGGATAGTTACGAAGTTTGTTAACATCCCACCTGGCCAACGCTCAGTAATGTAAGGCATGTTAATGTTTGCTGCTCTTTCAGCAACGATATCTTTCGCTTGCTTTTTAGTTGCAACGAATAATATTTTACGTCCAGAGTTTGCTATTTTTTGTAAAGCTGCAGCAGCTTCGTCAATTTTAGCAGATGTTTTATACAAATCGATGATGTGAACACCGTTACGTTCTGTATAAATGTATGGAGCCATGTTTGGGTTCCATTTTCTAGTTAAGTGACCGAAGTGCACTCCGCTTTCTAATAATTCTTGAATATTTGCCATTTTAATAAAATGTGTTTACGTTCTGTTTTCACAATATTTCAGTAGTTGTAAAAAGTCTGAAATATTTAGATACTAAACTGTTAAAAATAAATGTATAAATAACAGTCTCTTCTGAAAATAAAGAACATTGCCTTTTGCAAGGCAATGAAAATATATTAACGTTTAGAGAACTGGAATTTCTTACGTGCTTTTTTCTGACCGAATTTCTTACGTTCAACCATTCTAGGATCACGAGTTAATAAACCTTCTGGTTTCAATACTGCTTTGTGCTCTTCGTTAATTGCTACTAATGCTCTAGTAATTGCTAAACGGATTGCTTCTGCTTGACCAGTAATACCACCTCCAAAAACGTTTACTTTAATGTCATAAGACTCTAAGTTCTCCGTTAACATTAAAGGCTGTTGGATTTTGTATTGTAAAGTTCCTGTTGTAAAGTAGTTCTTATAGTCTTTTTTATTAACAGTAATGTTTCCTTTACCTTCTGAAAGATAAATACGAGCAACTGCTGTTTTTCTTCTACCTATTTTGTGTACAGTTTCCATTATATAAGATCTTTAAGGTTAATAGCTTTTGGGTTTTGAGCAGTTTGTTGGTGCTCAGTACCTGCATACGCATATAAGTTTTTGTATAAAGCGCTTCCTAATTTATTTTTAGGTAACATTCCTTTTACTGCTTTTTCGATTAATCTTGTAGGATCTTTTTCGAACATTTCTGTAGCAGTTAATGATCTTTGTCCACCTGGATAACCTGTATGACGGATATAAGATTTATCAGTCCATTTTTTACCAGTTAAAACAATTTTTTCTGCGTTGATAACAACCACGTTATCTCCACAATCTACGTGAGGAGTATAATTTGGTTTGTACTTACCTCTAATTAGCATTGCTATTTTAGAAGCTAGACGACCCAACGTTTGCCCGTCCGCATCAACTAAAACCCACTCTTTATTAACAGTGTTTTTGTTTGCTGATACTGTTTTGTAACTTAATGTGTTCATAATTACACGATTAGTTTTTGTTTATTAATATATGATTTTATCCTTAAAAAAGGTGTGCAAATATACGGCTAATTATTTGATTGACAAATAGTAGGTTTGTTTAATTTTTTCTAATAAAAAAAACGTGCAGTTGCACGTTTTTTTATTTATGAAATAGTATTTTGAATAAAAATGCTCTAATTTTTATTCTATTTTTCAGGTTATTTTACTCTGTTTTTTGTTCTAATAATTCAAAGAATTGATTTAAACGTGGTAAAATAATAATTTTTGTTCGTCTATTTTTGGCTTTATTATCAGGAGTATCGTTTGCTACTAATGGCACATAACTTCCTCTACCAGCTGCGATTAATCTTTTAGGAGCAACGCTGTATTTATTTTGTAATTCACGAACAATAGCTGTTGAACGTAATACACTTAATCCCCAGTTATCTATTAGTCTAGATCCTTTCGAAACAGGTGTATTATCAGTATGTCCTTCAATCATTACATCCATTTCTGGCTGACCATTTACAACCGTTGCTACTTTTCCTAAAACTTTAGAGGCTTTATCAGAAATTGTATAGCTTCCGCTTTTAAATAATAGTTTATCAGAAATCGAGATAAAAACCACTGTTTTTTCTACGTTAATAGTGATATCTTCATCATCAATACCTTGTTGTAATTCTTTTTTCAGATGAAAAGCAACGACTAAATTTAACGAATCTTTTTTAGAAGCTGCTGCTCTAATTCGGTTAATATATTTGTCTTTTTTGCTTAATTGCGTTAAGGTTTCTTTGATGTTATCATTTGCTCCTTTGGTTAAAACGGTTAAGTTTTCTACTTGTTGAAGCGTATTTTGTTTGTCTTGTTTTAAATCACCAACGGATGATTTTAAGGTATTTACTTTTTCTTGACAACTTTCTTTTTCAACTAAACATTTCGTTAAATTTGCCTTTACAGCTAATAATTCATCTTTTGTTTTTTCGTGCTTAGTTTTTAAAGCGTTTAATTCTTTGGTAGAAACACAAGATGCTAGTAAAAAAGAAGCGGTAATAACTAAAAATATTTTCTTCATTTTAGGCTGTTTTTAAGTGGTGAATTAGTATTGTTTTGAAAAATACAAATTTATGAAAATCAATGCGTAAAAAAACAGAATTAACAATCTTTTATGAAGCGATAATGATTTATTTTTGTCGTTACATTTTAAATATTAAATTTTTACGATGATTCAAAATAGAATTTGCACAGTATTTTTAAGATTATTATCAATAATATTTCTATTATTATTTTTGATTTCTTGTAATCAGAAAAAAGAAATAACTCCTACGAAATTAACAGGTTTTGTATTTGGAACAACGTATCATATTACCTATTTTGATGCTCAAAATCAAGAAATCGCTCAAAAAATAATCAATAAAACGACTACTAAAACGAGTGAAAAATTAAATAAAAAGTTGCTTCAAAAATCAATTGATAGTTTATTTAATTTAGTGAATAAATCATTGTCTACGTATTTACCAACTTCCGATATTTCTAGGATTAATCAAGGCGATACCACGGTAGTTGTTGATGCGATGTTTGTCGAAGTTTTTAAAAAAGCTAAAAAAATTCATCAACAAACCGATGGTTATTTTGATCCAACGATTGGAAAATTAATTGATGCGTATGGTTTTGGAGCGGGAAAAGAGATTAAAAATTTAACATCCGAAGAAATTAAAAAACTAATGATTGGCGTTGGTTTTGATAAAGTAAAATTAGAAAATAATAAGGTTTATCGTGAATCAGATCATATTGAATTTAATGTAAATGCTTTTGCAAAAGGTTATGGAGTTGATATTATCGGTCGATTTTTAGAGGATAAAAACATTGAAAATTATTTGGTAGAAATAGGAGGGGAGATTCGAGCGAGAGGAAAAAAGAACAGTAAATTATGGAAAGTAGCGATTGAAAAACCAAATATTGATGGCACACGTTCGCTTCAAAAAGTTATTTCTTTGGATAATGAATCGATGGCAACTTCTGGGAATTACCGAAAGTTTAAAATCAATGAAAACGGCGATAAAATTGTACATACGGTAAATGCAAAAACAGGTTTGGCAAGTCAAAGTAATTTATTGAGTGTTTCGGTTCGTTTAAAGGGCGATTGTGCCGATGTTGATGCCTACGCAACCGCTTTTTTAGCCATGGGATTAGAAAAAACGAAAGCATTTTTACAAAAATATCCTGAATTAAAAGTAGTCTTATTATATAATGACGAAAATAATGAGTTAAAAGAGTATAAAAATTAACTCTTAAAACAAACAGGCAGAATTTCGTCTTTCATCAATGCAAATCGTGCTAGTTTTTCTGGGGCGATTTTTTGTGTCAAATCAACCTCATCAACCTTAAAACCTACGGAACGAAGTTTGTCGAAATAATCACGTCCATACACGCGAACATGATCGTATTGACCGAATATTTTGGTGCGTTGCTTTTCATCGGTAATGGAATCGTCTTCAAAAGTTTTTTCTCTTGATAAATCTTGAGGAATCTGAAAAATTCCAAATCCGCCAACTTTTAAAACCCTGTATAATTCTTGCATTGCTTTGGTGTCATCAGAAATATGTTCTAAAACATGATTGCAAAAAACAACATCAAACTCATTATCTTTAAAAGGTAAATCGCAAATATCGGCTTTTACATCCGCAATTGGAGATTCTAAATCAGCAGTAATATAGTCTAAGTTTTTTTGCTTTCTGAAGATATCTAAAAAGCATTGTTCAGGTGCAATATGAAGTACTTTTAGTTTTTTATCCGAAGAACTATTTAAGTTATTTGAAGCTAAAAAATTTGTTTCATTTTGTAAATACAACCATAATAAACGGTGTCTTTCTAAGGATAAAGTAGAAGGAGAAAGGGCATTTTCTCTTTGATCTTGATATCCGTAAGGCAAAAATTTGCGAAAAGATTTTCCATCAATAGGATCTGTAAAAACATCACCTTGTAACCACCAAGAAATTACTGGGCGAACCCAGTAACTTGCTTTAATTAATAAAGGTCTTGGAATGGTGTTTAATATGATTTTGAATATTGACAAATTATATTGTTAAAGGTTGTTGTCTAAATTCGTCTTCTTCATTTGTTTCAATTCCTAATGCTTCATGTATATATTTGAAGGTAGAAAGTAATTCTGGTTTTCCATCAACAATAGCAACATCGTGTTCAAAATGAGCGGAAGGTTTGTTGTCTAAAGTTGTAATTGTCCAACCGTCATTATGTTGTAAAATTTTATGTGTTCCTAGGTTTGTCATCGGCTCGATGGCAACAACCATTCCTTCGATAAATTTTTTCCCACGACCTCTACGACCGTAATTTGGCATTTCAGGGTCTTCGTGCATTACACGTCCTAAGCCATGACCAACTAATTCACGAACTACACCGTATCCATGTTTTTCAGTAAAGTTTTGAATAGCAAAACCAACATCACCAACACGATTTCCTACTTTTAATTCACGAATACCAACATATAAACTTTCTCTGGTAACGTCTAATAATTTTTGCGTTTCAGGAGCGATTTCACCCACTGCAAAAGTGTAGGCGTGGTCGCCATAAAAACCATTTTTAATCGAACCACAATCAATGGAAATAATATCTCCTTCTTGCATTGGGTTTTTATTCGGAATTCCGTGTACTACTTGTGAATTTGGGCTCATACAAAGGCTATTCGGGAAATCATACAATCCTAAAAAACCAGGAATTGCTCCTTGTTCACGGATAAATTCTTCGGCAAGTTTGTCTAAATATAAAGTGGAAACACCAGGTTTCACTTCTTTAGCTAACATTCCTAAAGTTTTTGATACTACTAATGCACTTTCACGCATTAACTCTATTTCTTCTCTAGTTTTTGATTTAATCATCTTAAAAATATTGAAGGACAAATTTACGGTTATTTTTGATAAGGATGTGTGTATGGCTTGCCAGAAACTATTTTTAAAATATCTTCTTCGATAGTACTACCATCAAGTGCATGCTCAACAAAACGACCAATTTCTTTTCCATCTTTATAAAAAATGAAGGTTGGTATTCGAATAATATCAAGTCCTTTTTCTAATCCATTTCCTTTTTTCTTACGGTTAACAGCTACTATTTCTGAATTTATATAGTTAAAATTAGCTTGATCTAAAATTTTATAAAAATTAGGAAGTACGCGTTGGCTATCTCCACACCAAGTTGCTACAAAACCTCTAATAGTAACATCTTTTAGATGTATTTTCAATTTATTAATCGTTTTTTTATCGGTTTGGTAATACCTATAAAAATCATTAAACCATTCTGAGGCATAAGGTTCTTGTTTAAAATCTTTTTTGGTAGCAATTCCGACTAAGTCATTCTGATTATTTTTAGTAGCAGGCTCTCTTGATATTGATGCACAAGAAGTAACTAATAATACAATAAATAAGTATGTTATTTTTTTCATCGGTATAATTTTAAATTAACGAATCTTGTGTCATTTCTTTAGGTTGCGGTACGTTCATTAAGTGCAAGATAGTTGGTGCAATATCACCTAAAACGCCATCTTTTATAGTTTTTAAATCGTTATCGATTAAAATCATCGGAACAGGGTTCGTGGTGTGCGATGTATGTGGTGAACCATCAGGATTCATCATCGTTTCACAATTTCCATGATCGGCGATTAAAATAGTGGTATAATCGTTTTCTAAAGCCGTTGTAATTACATCTTTTACGCAATTATCGACGGTTTCACAAGCTTTTACTGCGGCATCAAAAACGCCTGTATGTCCAACCATATCGCCATTTGCGAAATTTAAGCATACGAAATCAACAGTGTTATTTTTTAATTCAGGAATAATAGCGTCTCGGATTTCATACGCACTCATTTCTGGCTGTAAATCATAGGTTGCTACTTTTGGCGATGGGCATAATAAACGTTTTTCGCCTTTAAATTCTTGCTCTCTTCCTCCAGAAAAGAAAAAAGTTACATGTGGATATTTTTCAGTTTCCGCAATTCTAATTTGCGTTTTACCAGCATTTTCTAAAACTTCGCCAAGTGTATTTTCGATATTTTTACCATCGTAAATTACCTTGATGTTTTTAAAAGTTTCATCATAATTTGTTAGTGTAACAAAATATAACGGCACTTTTTTCATGTTAAATTCAGGAAAATCTTTTTGCGATAATGCTTCGGTTAATTCACGACCTCTATCGGTTCTAAAATTAAAGAAAATAACTACATCATCTTTTTTGATTGTTGTTTTAGGATGCTTATTTTGATCAACCATAATAATAGGTTTGATAAATTCATCCGTAACATTTTCATTGTAACTTTCTTGAATACTTTGGTTAGCATCTCTAGAAAAACTTCCTTTTCCGTTTACTAAAGCATCGTAAGCGAGTTGCACTCTTTCCCAACGATTATCTCTATCCATTGCAAAATAACGCCCTGTAATTGTCGCCAATTCACCGGTGGTTTTTTGCATATGTTCTTCTATCTCATTGATAAAATATTTTCCAGATTTAGGATCACAATCACGACCATCAGTAAAAGCATGTAAAAAAACATTGTCCAATTTTTGCTCGTTTGCGATGGATAAAAGTCCTTTTAAATGATTGATATGAGAATGAATCCCACCATTAGAAACCAATCCTAAAAGATGAACATTTTTATTGTTTTTTTTGGCGTAATCAAAAGCTTTTAATAATTCAATTTCTTGCGCTAAAGTTCCTTGTTCAACAGCCTTGTTAATTTTAGCAAGATTTTGATATACAATTCTACCTGCGCCTAAATTCATGTGTCCAACTTCCGAATTCCCCATCTGTCCTTCAGGCAAACCGACATGTTCTCCATCAGTACGTAATTGTGCGTGTGGAAATTTATCATATAAAGAATTTATGAAAGGCGTTTTGGCGTTGTATATAGCAGAAACTTTTGGATCTTGGGTAATTCCCCAGCCATCGAGAATCATTAAAATTACTTTCTTGTTCATTTTTGTTGAATTGAACGGTAAAAATAAGAAAGATTTTATCGTTTTAAGAGCCTGTTTAAAAAATAAATAGTCAGTTCATCGCTAGTGCAAGCATCTTGCTTGTGCCGTTGCTGCTAAAAGCATTATTTTTATCAGATATCAATCTCTAAAACTGTTTTATTGTCTTAATAATTACTACTATATTTCTAATCTACAGAGTTTGTTATGAAACTTATATTTTTTATATATCGCTTTCTTCTTACTCATTTGGTCACGAGCAAGATGCTCGCGATAGCCGTAAATAAATTCTATAAAAATTATTTTTACTTGATAAATCCATCGCTAGCGCAAGCATCTTGCTTGTGCCGTTGCTGCTAAAAGCATTATTTTTATCAGATATCAATCTCTAAAACTGTTTGATCACCTTGATAATTTCTAGCGCTACTATATTTCCAATCTACAGGGTTTGTTACAAAACCACTTTCAATAGGGTTATTATGTATATAATCTATCTTTTGTTGTATTACTTTTTCGCTCCACAATTCTATAGGTTTATTGTGTTGTTGCCAAAGTTGGTATTTTTTAACATTACTATTTTTACTTCCCGCTCTTTTTAGCATCCATAATAACCATTCTTTTCTGCTTTCTTGAGGATTTTCTTCTATCATTTTTATTAATTTTCTGGCAGTAAAACCTTTAAAATCACGTAGCAATCCAGAAGGGTTTTCATCCGTTGAGCGAAAAATTAAATGAACATGATTTGGCATAAAACAATATGCAAATACCTGCATTGCTTTTTCTTTTCTACAATAGGTTATACTTTCTTCTAAAATATTAAAATAAGCTTGTCGAGTAAAAATATCAATCCAATATACGGTAGCAAAACTTATGAAATAAACACCTGATTTGTTATGAAATTTATATTTTCTACTCATTTTTTATCTTACTGATTTTCCTCATTACTAGCGCAAGTATCTTGCTTGTGCTGTTACTTAAAAACTTATATTTCCTACTCATTTTGGTCACGAGCAAGATGCTCGCGCTAGCTACAAATACGTTTTATAAAAATGTGTTTTCACTTGATAAATCCATTGCTAGCGCAAGCATCTTGCTTGTGCTGTTACTTAAAAACTTATATTTCCTACTCATTTTGTTCACGAGCAAGATGCTCGCGCTAGCTACAAATAAGGTTTATAAAAATGTGTTTTCACTTGATAAATCCATTGCTAGCGCAAGCATCTTGCTTGTGCCGTTACTTAAAAACTTATATTTCCTATTCATTTTGTTCACGAGCAAGATGCTCGCGCTAGCTACAAATAAGGTTTATAAAAAATTATTTACGATACTTTCGAATCGCGTTTTTAATTTTTTCGATTCTATTTTCAGGATCGGGATGTGTACTTTGAAATTCTGGAGTTCTGTTAGGTCCTGCGGCAGCTTTTAAAATTTGCATAACGCCAATTAAACTCTCAGGATTATAGCCTGCATCAATCATTAATTTAACACCTAATTCATCACTTTCTAACTCATCGCCTCGACCATATTTCATGTTAATAACATTGGCAATTCCTGCCATTCCTTGTGCAGTACTTGGGTCAAAACCAACAGAAGCTCCTGAGAGTAATCCTTGTGTTAAATCTTGTTTTGCCATGCGAGCCGCAGAATGTCGCCCGATAACATGTCCAATTTCATGTCCTAAAACGCCCGCTAACTGATCTTTATTTTTCAACTTTGAAAACAATGCATACGTAATAAATACTTGTCCTCCAGGAAGTGCGAAAGCATTAATAGTTCTTTCATCTCTTAATAAATGAAATTCAAAAGGATAGCCAGATTCTCTAGCAATACTATTGTCAACTAATTTTTTTCCAATTTGGTCCACTAATTTTTGAGCATCTATATTCGGATGTAATCCACCGTGTTGTTGTGCCATTTGAGGAGCGCTACTTAAGCCGATTGCGATTTCTTGTTTCGGAGAAATAGAAATATGTTGTTTTTGACCTGTGTACGGATTTGTTTCTGCACTAGCGCAGTATTTTACCAAAGCAAAAAGTGCGATTGCTGCACCAATTAAAAGTCTAATTTTTAAACCTCCGCGATTTCTCATAATTTTTCTTTTTTTAATTTTTTTGATAAAAGTAAATATACAATTTATATATTTTAACGAATATCGATTTTTTGTAAACGATAAAAAACTTAATTTTACCTTTACAAAATAGTTACAAAATAATTGAAAATATGAAACCTCATTTCGAGTTAAATGACGTAACAAAAAAATTACCAAAACATCTGCATAAATTTGTTGTTCAACAACCGTATGATGAATATACAGCTCAAAATCAGGCGGTTTGGCGATATGTAATGCGAGTAAATGTTGATTATTTAGGTAAAGTTGCTCATTCATCATATTTAAAAGGATTAGAAAAAACAGGTATTTCTGTAAATAGCATTCCGTATATGGAAGGAATGAATCGAATTTTAAAAGAAATCGGTTGGGCGGCAGTTTCTGTTGATGGCTTTATTCCGCCAAATGCTTTTATGGAATTTCAAGCCTATAATGTGCTGGTTATTGCTTCGGATATGAGAACTATCAATCATATTCAATACACGCCTGCTCCAGATATTATTCACGAAGCCGCAGGACACGCTCCAATTATTGCAAATCCAGAATATGCAGAGTATTTACGAAGATTCGGTGAAATAGGTTCAAAAGCAATTTCATCCGCAGAAGACTATGAAATGTATGAAGCAATTCGATTATTATCGATTTTAAAAGAAGATCCAAATTCAACCCAAAAAGAAATCGCCCAAGCGCAAGAAAAAGTTACCTATTTACAAGATAATATGGGCGAATTATCTGAAATGGCACAAATTCGAAATCTGCATTGGTGGACAGTCGAATATGGCTTAATCGGAACACTTGAAAATCCGAAGATATACGGCGCAGGATTGTTATCATCTATAGGAGAAAGTAAAGGTTGTCTGAAATCAAAGGTTAAAAAAATAGCCTATTCGATAGCTTCTGCAACGGTTAATTTTGATATCACCAAACCACAACCACAACTTTTTGTAACCCCAGATTTTGCCCATTTAAGCTTCGTTTTAAATGAATTTGCAAATACGATGGCACTTCGTACTGGAGGATTATCTGGAGTTCAAAAATTGATAACATCTAAAAATTTAGGAACTGTTGAATTAAGTACAGGAATTCAAATTTCAGGGATGTTTAGCAACGTAATAAAAGATGAAAATGGGAAAATTGCGTACTTACAAACAACAGGAAATACTGCTTTATCAAACAGAGATAAAGAATTAATTGGACACGGAATTTCGTATCATGCCGAAGGTTTTGGAAGCCCAATCGGGAAATTAAAAGGTATTAATTTGCCGATCGAAAATATGAGTCCGCGCGATTTAGAAGCCTACGGAATTTATGAAGGAAAAAATATCAAATTAGAGTTTGAAAGTGGCGTGCTTGTTACAGGAAATATCATCACGGGAACACGCGATTTAAGAGGGAAAATTTTAATCATCTCTTTTAAAAACTGTACAGTTACCTATCAAAATGAAACATTATTTGAACCTTCTTGGGGAATTTATGACATGGCAATCGGTAAAAAAGTGGTTTCCGCTTATTCAGGTCCTGCCGATGTTACTTCTTTTGAAAATTTAGGGAAAGTTTCTGAAACGAAAACACACAAAATAACATATACTAAAAATCAGCAAGAATTATATACATTATATGCCGAAGTTCGAGAAATGCGAGAACAAAAACAAGCCACAAATAGCAATATTGAAACCATTTTTCAGCGCTTGAAAAAAGAGTTTCCAACAGATTGGTTGCTCGTTTTAGAACTCTATGAACTATCCGTAGAAAATAATTTTAGCATCAAAAATGAACTGGAAAAATATTTAGAAAACTTAAAAAGTAACAAGAGTTACAAAGCTTTAATAGAAAACGGACTACATTTGTTGCCGTAGAAACACGCAAACAAATGGGATTATTTAACTTATTTAGAAAAAAAGATATGACAAACGAAATACAAACGTATTTAGATAATGGCGCAATTATTTTAGATGTACGAACTTTAGATGAATGGAACGAAGGACATTCACAAGGAGCAAAACATATTGTTTTAACAACAATATCGGCACGAGTTGCTGAAATTAAAGCATGGAAAAAACCTGTAATCGCAGTGTGTAGAAGTGGCGCTAGAAGTGGACAAGCAACCGACTTTTTACATGCACAAGGTGTCGATATTATTAACGGAGGACCTTGGCAAAATGTCGATAAACACTTAAAATAATTTTTGATTTTTTAAGTGTCTATACGTTTTTTTAAAATTGAATAAAAGGAAATGCTTTTTGAAGTGTTTCCTTTTTTTGTGCGATATTTTGTAAGAATTTTTGATGGGCTTCTGATGTTGGATTAAAAGAACGATGCGCCAATCCTTTTTGAATTATTTCAATTTCCTTCATCGTTTTTTGGGTGTTTTCAGCAATCCAAACGGCTATGAATTTTTCCCAAATATAATTTATTGCAGTAGCATTTGGATGAATCATATCTTGGGCATAAAAACGATAATCACGCAATTCATCCATCATAATTTCATACGAAGGAAAATAATAAACGCTCTTTTTAATATCGATAATTGAATGAATTGCCGATATTAAATGCGATTTACTTTGCTGATTTTCAATAAATCCATCTTTTAGATGACGCACAGGCGATACGGTAAAAAGAATCGCAATATCAGGATTAACGGATTTTGTTAAAGCTATAATTTCTGATAAACTTTCAGTGATTTCAGCAATACTTAAAATCTTTTTTGTAAAGTTTTTCTGTGGAATTTTATGGCAATTCGCTACAATTGTATCCGAAGAAATTTCACGATAAATCCATGAAGTTCCCAAGGTAATTATCAAATGACTAGCGTTTTTTAACTGCGTAAATGTTGCCGAACTGGCAGTGTTTAAATTCTCTAAAACTTCATTTTTATCCAAAGAACTTATACTCGAATGCGCATCAAAACAATGCCAAGATTCATTGTGATAAAAAACAGCTTCTTCTGTATATTTTTTTTGATTGATAGCATCGGTAATTAATTTTTCAATAGCCTTTGGATGAAATAAAATTCCAAAAGGATTCTGTGTCGATTGAAATTTATAATACGATAATTTATCGCCGATATTTTCAGAAAAACAAGACCCCAATAAAAATAATTTCGAGTTATAATCAATTAAATGATGCGCTTGTTTTTTTAAAGAAAGTTGTGTTTGAAGTTTCATTTTATAAAAATAGTATCAAAAGCATAAACATCAAAAATAATTATAAAAATAGTCATAACTATACTTATCAAAAATGATTCTAAAAATAAAGTCAAACCAAAACTAAAGACAAACTCCGTAAAAATGTATCTTTGTTTATCTTAAAACATAATAAATTGAACAATATTAAAAATACTTTTACCATTAAAGATCTTGAAAATATTTCAGGAATCAAAGCACACACCATTCGTATTTGGGAAAAACGCTATAATTTATTATCCCCCGAAAGAACCGATACGAATATTCGGTATTATTCTTCAAAAAATTTATTGAAATTATTAAACGTTGTTCTACTGAATAAAAACAATTATAAAATTTCTAAAATAGCCGCAATGTCTAACCAAGAAATATTGATTGCTTCAAGAGAATTAGCCTTAAAAACAGCCTCTAATGACCAAGCAATGAACTCCTTGAAATTAGCAATGTTTCAGTTTGATAAAGAGTTATTTAACAATACTTACAATCAATTGTTGGATAAAAAAACGTTCCGAGAAATCTTCAAAGATGTTTTTGTACCTTTTTTAAATCACATCGGTTTACTATGGCAAACAGACACCTTACTTCCTGCTCACGAGCATTTTATATCAAATTTAATTACTCAGAAAATTCAAATAAGTACCGAAAGATTGCCGTATAATATTTTAAATTCAAAAGTATTATACGTATTGTTTTTACCAGAACATGAAATACACGAATTAGGTTTGATGTACTTAAATTATGAGTTAGTGTTGCGTGGTTATAAAACGATTTACTTAGGGCAAAGTTTGCCGTTAAATAATTTGAATTATTTCTTTGAAAGTGATACGGAAATTCGTTTTGTAACTTCATTAACCGTACAGCCCTACGACGATAAAATAACCGATTATTTTAAGGAAATAGAAGCTATTTTAAAAGATACAAAGCATCAATTAATTGCGATAGGAGCAAAAACAGCCAACGTTAAAGAAATAGATTTTGAAGCAAATATTTCGCTATATCCTTCTATTATTGAGTTTTTAAAAATAATGTAGCTTTTTTTGATTAATTTAATTTTGTTTAACTCTTTTTTGTCTTAATTAAACAAAAGTTGTAAATTTGGGTATTCATAAAGAGCCTTCTTTAATTTTATATATTTAATTATTTTTAGATGTTTTTTAATTCTTAAAAATCCTTAAATTTATCAGAAAGTATTTTGTGAGTATAATTTTGTGAGTGTATTAGTAATCCTACTAAAAAAAAATAAAATTGAAATTGAAAAAGAAAATACATATAATAGGTTCGGGTTTTTCATCATTATCAGCTTCGTGTTATTTAGCAAAAGCAGGATATGACGTTGTAATTTTAGAGAAAAATGAAACACTAGGAGGCAGAGCACGTCAGTTAAAAAAAGATGGTTTTACTTTTGATATCGGACCAACATGGTATTGGATGCCCGATGTTTTTGAGAAGTTTTTTGCCGATTTTGGTAAAAAACCATCTGATTATTATGAATTAGAAAAGTTAGATCCAGCATATCAAGTTTATTTTGATACCGCAGATTCGATTACAATTCCTGGTAGTGTTGAAGAAATTTATGAAATTTTTGAAACAGAAGAAAAAGGAAGTTCAGTTCATTTAAAAGCATTCTTAAAATCTGCCGCCTATAATTATGATGTTTCGATAAACGATTTAGTCTATAACCCAGGAGTTTCTCCTTTAGAATTAGTAACTCCTGTTACGATTGGAAAAATAACCCAGTTTTTTTCATCCATAAGAAAAGAAGTTCGTAGAAAAATTAAAAGTAAAAAATTAATTCAGATTTTAGAATTTCCTGTCTTATTTTTAGGCGCAAAACCAAGCAATACACCCGCTTTTTATAACTTTATGAATTATGCCGATTTTGTTTTAGGAACTTGGCATCCAAAGGGCGGAATGTACAAAGTGATTGAAGCAATGCATACTTTAGCTAAAGATGTAGGCGTTGAGTTTAAAACCAATGCTAATGTTGAAGAAATATCGGTTAATGAAGTGGGCGAAGCTATCGGGCTTATTGTAAATGGTGAATTTATTGCTTCGGATATTGTGTTGAGCGGTGCCGATTATCATCATACAGAAACATTATTACCTCAAAAATATAGACAGTATTCTGAAAAATATTGGGATAAAAAAGTTTTTGCACCATCGTCATTATTGTTTTACGTTGGTTTTGATAAAAAACTAAAAGATGTTTGTCATCATACCTTATTTTTTGATACCGATTTTGATATACATGCGGCATCAATATATGATACTCCAAGTTGGCCAAAAGATCCGATGTTTTATGCAAGTTTCCCCTCCGTAACAGAGGATTCTTTTGCGCCAATTCATAACGAAGCTGCCACTTTTTTAATCCCGATAGCGCCAGGTATTGAAGATACTCCTGAGCTTAGAGAAAAGTACTTTGATTTAATTATCAACAGATTAGAGAAATTAACACAGCAATCTGTAAAAGAAAATGTTATCTTTAAAGAGAGTTTTTGTGTCAAGGATTTTGTAAAAGATTATAATTCGTACAAAGGAAATGCCTACGGATTAGCAAATATTTTAACACAAACTGCTTTTTTAAGACCAAAAATAAAAAGTAAAAAAGTAAAGAATTTATTCTTTACAGGGCAATTAACGGTTCCAGGACCAGGCGTGCCACCGTCATTAATTTCGGGTAAAATAGCTTCAGATTTAATTTTAAAACACCATTAAAAATGAAACAATTATTTGATGAAGTTTCTTATGCTTGTAGTAAATTAGTTACTGAAAAATACAGTACTTCTTTTTCTTTAGCAACTCGAATGTTATCGCCAAAAATACGTGCCGAAATTTATAATATTTATGGTTTTGTCCGTTTTGCTGATGAAATAGTCGATTCTTTTCATCAGTATAATAAAGAAGTTTTATTAACACGATTTGAACAAGAATATTACAACGCAAAAAAAGAAGGTATTAGTTTAAATCCGATTCTAAATGCATTTTTACATACTGTTGAAAAATATAAAATTACCGAAGATTTAATTCAAGCTTTTTTAAAAAGTATGAAAGCCGATTTACATCAAACAACATACACTACCCAAGAAGAATATAAACAATATATTTATGGCTCGGCTGATGTTGTTGGCTTAATGTGTTTAAAGGTTTTTGTAAATGGTGATGCAAATCAATATAACGAATTAAAAGATGCCGCAATGCGTTTAGGTTCTGCGTTTCAAAAAGTAAATTTTTTAAGAGATTTAAAAGATGATTTAGAACTCTTAAACCGTTCTTATTTTCCAAATATCAACCTTAAAGAATTAGATCAAGCATCCAAAGAAATTATTATTAAAGATATTGAAGCTGATTTTGATTATGCCTATGAAAATGGTATTTTAAAATTACCTGTTGAAGCAAAATTTGGTGTTTACATGGCGTATCGATATTATAAAAAATTGCTTAATAAATTAAAAGCAACGCCATCATCAGAAATAATGGACACAAGAATTAGAATCTCTGACCCAATGAAAATTAATCTTTTGGCAAGAAGTTACGTAAAATATAAACTAAACCTTATTTAAAAATGTTATTTGCAATTACAACTTTACTGGTTTTTATAGGGATGGAAGCCGTTACTTGGTGCACCCATAAATATATAATGCACGGTTTTGGATGGTATTTACACGAAGACCATCATCAGCCAGGATACCCGAATGTGTTTGAAAAAAACGATGCTTTTTTTGTGGTTTTTGCCATACCGAGTATGTTGTTGTTTTACTTCGGAATTAATCCAGCATTAAATTATTTGTTTTTTATAGGCTTAGGAATTTTATGTTATGGAATCGCTTATTTTTTAGTGCATGATGTGTTAATTCATAGGCGTTTTAATTGGTTTAAAAATACGAATAATCAATATCTAAAAGGACTTCGAAAAGCACATAAAATACATCACAAGCATTTAGGGAAACCTGATGGAGAATGCTTCGGAATGTTGTTCGTTCCGTTTAAATATTTTAAGAAAAGACAATAAAAATAATTAAATTAATCTAGCTAATAATACTAAAATAATGAGTGAATATCTATATCTCTTATTGAATTTAGGAAGTTTAAGTATCCCTTTAGGTTACAGTATTTTTGAGAAAAAATTTCATTTTATACAGCATTTTAAAAGTGCTTTAATCAGTATTTCGCTAGTCGCTTTACCGTTTATAACTTGGGATGCGGTTTTTGCTCAGATGGGAGTTTGGGGCTTTAATACTGATTATTATTTAGGAATAAAACTATTTAAATTACCTATTGAAGAATGGCTATTTTTCTTTTGTATTCCGTATGCTTGCTTGTTTACGCACGAGGTTTTAAAATATTTAGCACCTCAATTTAAGTTATCAAAAACTCCCACAGTATTGTTGAGTTTTTTATTGATTTTGATTACTTTTTTATTATTGATTTTCAATTTTGGAAAATGGTATACGACTGTAAATTTCATTCTTTTTATTGTATTGATGCTTTTTTCATTAAAAAATAATTTATCGGAACTACAAGCGTATTTTCCAAGTTTTTTGGTGATTTTAATTCCGTTTTTACTAACAAATGGAATCTTAACAGGAAGCTTTATTGAGCAACCTGTAGTTTGGTATAATAATACAGAAAACTTGAATTTTAGAATTTTTACAATTCCTATTGAAGATGTTTTTTATGCTTTTACGCTATTGTTTTCAGTACAATTAATTTTTAATCATTTAAAGAAATCTAATAAAAAAATAAAATATGAAACAAAATAAATACATACGATTTTTACTCTTTTTAGTAGTTAATTTTTTAGCCTTAGGTATCGGTGTTATATTGATGGAAAATGGTCCAAAAAGTGAGTGGTATCTATCATTAAATAAAGCACCTTGGACACCCGCAGGTTGGGTTTTTGGAGCAGCTTGGTCAACAATTATGCTGTTATTTGCTTTTTATATGACAAAATTGAGTTTTAAATTTCCTTTTTTAGATAAAAAATTAACAATCCTTTTTAGTGTTCAGTGGATTTTAAACGTCGGTTGGAATTACTTGTTTTTCAATCAACATTTAATGGGAATTGGCTTGCTTGTTATTACCTTATTATGGCTTTTAATCGGGTATTTTACTTTTAAATATCTGAAAGAATTAAAAATAAACACGCTATGGATACTGCCTTATTTAATTTGGATGACCATAGCAACAACATTAAACGCATACACAGTACTTTATAACTAATATATAGTGTTAATAATTAAATGATTATGGCAAAAAAAAAGAATATTACCCAAGATAAAATTATAGAATTATACATGAATTCAGTATTAATTTCAGGAAAACCGAATTCTATTTATGCTTTTGCCCTTCAAAATAATATTGAAGAAACCGATTTTTATAAACATTTTTCAAGTTTTAAGAGTTTAGAAAAATCAATATTTGGAATTTTTGCTAAAGAAACAATCCATTTATTGCATAAAACAGAAGCTTATCAAGGTTATGAGTCAAAAGATAAATTACTAAGTTTTTATTTTACTTTTTTTGAATTATTAACTGCAAACAGATCCTATGTTTTATGGCAATTTCAAGATATGAAATCGGATTTTTCAAAACTAGCAGTTTTAAAAGAATTACGTTCAGAATTTCTAAAATATATCAGTGAAATTGAAATAGAAAAAATTGATTTTAAGAATGATAAAATCAATGAAATTCAAGATAAAACAATAACAGAAGCTTATTGGATGCAATTATTAATGATTCTGAAATTTTGGATTGATGATGAATCTTCAAACTTCGAAAAAACAGATGTTTTTATTGAAAAATCAATTAAAGCTGCTTTTGAAATTCAACAAATAACTCCCGTAAAAAGCGTTATTGATTTAGCGAAATTTTTATGGAAAGAAAAAGGAATGTCAACATAAGAAAATATGAAAAGACTCGATAAAATACCAACATCAAAAATAGAAAGAACAACTAAATTAGTTACTACAGGTTTAAAACTTGGTGTAAACTATGCAAAGTATTACGGAAATAAAATCACAAAATCAGAAGAAGAGGCAAGAGCTCAGTTAAATGAAGATAATGCAACTGATATTTATGACGGTTTAAAAGAATTAAAAGGTTCGGCATTAAAAGTAGCGCAAATGCTAAGCATGGAAAAGAATTTATTGCCAAGTGCTTATGTTGAAAAATTTTCGTTATCACAATTTTCTGTTCCGCCACTTTCAGGACCTTTAGTAGTTAAAACTTTTAAAAAATATTTTAACAAAACACCTGAAGATGTTTTTGACACGTTTACAGCAGAATCTGTAAATGCGGCAAGTATCGGACAGGTTCATAAAGCTACGATAGGCGAAAAAATATTGGCTGTTAAAATTCAATATCCTGGTGTTGCAAATAGTATTTCTACCGATTTAGCATTGGTAAAACCGATTGCTATGAAAATGTTTAATATAAGAGGCGAAGGTTCTGATGAATATTTTAAAGAAGTTGAAAGTAAACTATTAGAAGAAACAAATTACGTTTTAGAATTAGCACAGAGTAACGAAATAGCGAATGCTTGTGCACATATTCCAAATTTAAAATTTCCGAAATATTACGAAGAATTTTCTACGGATAGAATTTTAACAATGGATTGGATGGACGGAATTCATTTGTCAGAATTTACATCAAAAGGATATGATGAACAAACGGCAAATAAATTAGGACAAGCTTTATGGGATTTTTATATGTATCAAATGCATGTCTTAAAAAAAGTACATGCCGACCCGCATCCTGGTAATTTTTTGGTATCCAAAGAAAATGATTTAATTGTTATCGATTTTGGATGTATGAAAGAAGTACCAATGACTTTTTATACGCCATATTTCGAGTTAGCCAAACGAGAAAATATTGAAAATCCTGCTTTTTTTGAAAGTAAATTATACGAATTAGAAATTTTGAAAAAAGACGATTCCGAAGAAGAAAAAGCCTTTTTTAAAGAATTGTTTTACGAAATGTTGTATTTATTTACATCGCCTTTTCAGCAAGAATCTTTTGATTTTTCTGATGGTATTTTCTTTGGTAAAATAGCCGATTTAGGACAAAAATATGCAAAAAGTACTGAGTTGAAAAAAATGAACGGAAATAGAGGTTCGAAACATTTTATTTATATCAACAGAACATTTTTCGGTTTATATAATTTAATGCACGATTTAAAATCGACTCATATAAAAATTAATAATTACAAGAATTTATAAATGCATTTATCAAGAAAAGCTATAGATGAGATGAATCATCTGTATAAAATAAATCTAATGAACAGTATTTCTGGTTATAAACCAGCAAATTTAATTGCTACAAAATCGGAAGATGGAACTAGTAATGTAGCTGTTTTTAGTTCTATTGTTCATTATGGCTCTAGTCCTGCAATTTTAGGATTTGTTTTGCGTCCGACAACCGTGGCAAGAAATACCTATGACAACATTAAAAAAACAGGTTTTTATACGATAAATGCTATTAACGAAGCCATAATTGAAGATGCACATCATACATCGGCTAAATATCCTTCAGGAGTTTCAGAGTTTGATAAAACGGATTTAACCGAAATTTATAAAGATGATTTTTTTGCACCTTATGTAGCAGAATCGCCTATAAAAATAGGAATGAAATTTTTAGAAGAACATCATATAAAAGCAAACGGAACAATTTTAGTTCTAGGCGAAGTAACCGATTTGTATTTTAAAGATTCAATGCTTTCTGAGGATGGTTTTTTAAATTTATCCGAAGAAAAAATTGCAGCAATTAATGGTTTAGATACGTATATGGTTGCAAAAGAATATAAAAGATTATCATACCAAAGACCAAAGTAACACAATAATTAATATGTAAAACATCAAGAAAATGAAAATTTTAATCACAGGAACAACAGGATATATTGCAAAAAGATTGGTATTAAAATTACTAGATGCAGGTCATGAATTAGTATGCTGTGTCCGTGATTTAAAACGAATTCCTGATGAAATAGAATACAAAGACAATATTTCATTTATAAAAGTTGATTTTTTACAAACCGAACAAATTGTTTTTCCTTCGGATATTGATGTTGCGTATTATTTAATTCATTCAATGGCTACGGATGCTACTAATTTTGAAGATTTAGAGCAAACTTGTGCCAAGAATTTTAAAAATATTGTCGAAAAAATAAATTGTAAGCAAGTCATTTATTTAAGTGGTATTGTAAATGATAGTTCTTTGTCTAAGCATTTGGCTTCTCGTTTTCAGGTAGAGAAAAATTTAGCTTCAAAAAAATATGCATTGACCACTTTTAGAGCAGGAATTATTGTTGGAAGCGGTAGTGCATCTTTTGAAATTATTAGAGATATTGTTGAAAAGTTACCTGTAATGGTTACGCCAAAATGGTTGAATACAAAATCGCAACCAATTGCAATTAGAGATGTATTAACTTTTTTAGAACGTGCTGTTGGAAATGAAAAATTGTATAACAAATCCTTTGATATTTGCGGTACAGAAGTGCTTACTTATAAAGAAATGCTTTTGCAATTTTCAGAAGTAAGAGGCTTTAAACGTTACATTTTAACACTACCACTTTTAACGCCAAAATTATCATCGTATTGGTTGTATTTTGTAACTTCTACGTCTTTTAATTTAGCACAAGCTTTGGTGGATAGTATGAAAGTTGAGGTAATTGCCAAGTCAAGTAATATCAATCAAATTTTAAATATACAGCCTATTTCTTATAAAGAATCGGTCGATTTAGCTTTTCAACGAATAGAACAAAATGCTGTAATATCAAGCTGGAAAGATGCTATTAGTAGCGGTGTTTTTCAAGCTCAATTATCTGATCATATTCAAATACCACAATACGGTTGTTTTATTGATGAACGTACTGTAAAAGTTATTGATGATGCTTTTACTCTTGATAAAATTTGGTCAATTGGAGGGAAAAATGGTTGGTATAGTTTTAATTGGTTATGGAAAATAAGAGGTTATGCCGATAAAATTTTCGGAGGAGTTGGCTTGCGTAGAGGAAGAACACATGATGCATCTTTAGAAGCTGGTGATCCGTTAGATTTTTGGCGTGTTTTATTGGCTGATAAAAAAGAAAAAAGACTTTTGTTATTTGCAGAAATGAAATTACCTGGAGAAGCTTGGTTAGAGTTCAAAATAGTAAATGATACTTTACATCAAAAAGCAGTTTTCAGACCCAAAGGAGTTTTAGGACGCTTGTATTGGTATTCCGTTTTACCGTTTCATGCTTTTGTATTTAAAGGAATGATAAATGCTTTGGTAAAAAAATAATCAAAAATTATGAATCACAGAGATATAGATAGAATAATAGAAATGGCATGGGAAGATAGAACTACGTTCGATGCTATAAAGTTTCAGTTTGGTTTAAAAGAACAACAAGTAATCGAATTAATGCGTAAAGAATTAAAACTGTCTAGTTTTAAATTATGGAGAGCAAGAGTTCAAGGTCGTTCAACCAAACATCAAGCAAAACGAATTTTCGAAAAAGGAAGGTTCAAATGTACAAGGCAAAAAAGTATCAGTAATAATAAAGTTTCTAAGCGATAATAAGAGATAAAGTGAATGAAGAAAATAGCAATTACAAGAAAAGAGCATTTTAACTCGGCTCATAGACTTCATAATCTTAATTGGTCAATTGAAAAAAATAAAGAGGTATTTGGTAAATGTAATAATGAAAATTACCATGGGCATAATTACGATTTAGAGGTAACTATTATCGGAGCAATTAATCCTGATACAGGATATGTAATAGATACTAAGATACTTTCAAATCATATTAAAAATGAAATATTAGAACCTTTTGATCATAAAAACTTAAATCTTGATACAGAAGATTTTGAGTTTTTAAATCCAACTGTAGAAAATATTGCAGTTGTAATTTATAATAAATTAAAAAAAGTAATAAGTAACGATTTAGAAATAAAAATTAAACTATATGAAACAGCCAGAAACTTTGTTGAATACCCCTATTAAAAATGGTTATAACGGTCTGTCTGTAGAAGAGATAGGAGATAATCATTTATCAATAGGTATTGATACACCAATGACACTTGATGCATTTTTAATGTCAGATAAAGAAAAGAAGCAAAAAATAGCAATGCTTTTTAAAGAAATTATGCAAACGATGGGTTTAGACTTAAATGACGATTCATTAAAAGGCACTCCAAATAGAGTTGCAAAAATGTATATAGATGAAATATTTTCAGGGTTAAATCCAGAAAATAAACCTAAAATAGCATTGTTTGATAATAAATATCAATATAATCAGATGTTGGTAGAAAAAGATATTACTTTTTACTCTAATTGTGAACATCATTTTGTTCCAATAATAGGGAAAGCACATATAGCTTATATATCATCAGGTAAAGTAATAGGACTATCTAAATTAAACAGAATAGTACAATATTATGCAAAACGCCCACAAGTACAAGAGCGTTTGACCAATCAAATTGCAACAGATTTAAAAGAGATATTAGATACCGAAAATGTTGCAGTAATAATAGATGCAAAACATTTATGTGTATCATCTAGAGGAGTAGAGGATAATGCATCATCTACTTTAACTTGTTATTATGGAGGTGTTTTTAATACTTCAGAGAAAATTGTCGAACTTCAAAATTATTTAAAATGAGTACATTAAATTTAGTAGAAGAAGCATTAGATTTTGAAAAAAATTATAAATCTTTTAGAACAAGAAACGACAAAATAATAGCTTCTAGAAAAGCTAAAGAAATAGTTTTAGCTATCAATGAAATTTATAAGAAAAATAGAGATAAAAAATTAATGGATATTATGAAACGTATTACATTGATTAAACAGAAAATTGAAAAAAGGTTAAAAGGAAGATTATGAAAACAATTGTAGTAGTAGGAGGTAGCTCGGGTATCGGAAAAGCTATTGTAAATAAATTAAAAGATACACATCAAATCATCAATATAAGTAGAACAGCACCCGAAGAACATGAAAATGTAACGCATTATTCATGCGATGTTTTAAATGATGAATTACCAGTTTTAAAAGATATTAATGGATTGGTATATTGTCCTGGAAGTATCAATTTAAAATCATTTACTCGACTTAAAGTTGCCGATTTTAAAACTGATTTTGAAATAAATGTTATAGGCGCAATCAATACTTTAAAAGCATACGAAACTAGTTTGGCAAAAAACAACGGAAGCGTGGTCTTATTTAGTACAGTTGCTTCTGCTTTAGGAATGCCATTTCATGCAAGTATTGCTACAAGTAAATCGGCAGTTGAAGGTTTAACAAAATCGTTAGCAGCAGAGTATGCAACTAAAATTCGTTTTAATGCGATTGCTCCAACCGTAACAGATACACCACTTGCAAAACGTTTGTTAAGAAATGAAAAGCAACAAGAAAGTATGCAAGACAGGCATCCGCTAAAAAAATATTTAACACCTCAAGAAGTTGCAGGTTTGGCTAGTTATTTATTATCAGAGGATGCAAGTTCAATAACAGGACAAATTATTCCTATGGATGCAGGAATTGTAAGTGTAAAATTATAATTGTACTCGAATGAAATGGCTAATTTTATTCACTATTTTTTTATGTATGAATGATGAGGTAATAATTTTTGATAAAAATACAACATCCCAAAATTGGATTATCACAAATGATGATGTTATGGGAGGCGTATCGACATCATCTATGAAATTGAATAACGATAAACAACTTGTTTTTTCGGGAGCTGTTTCTTTAGATAATAACGGCGGTTTTGCAATGACAAGATTACCTATCGCTATTAATTTTGATGATAAAAAAACAAATCTAGTTATAAAGTTAAAAGGCGATGGTAAAAAGTATCAGTTTAGAATAAAAGCCAAAGAAGATCAGCATTTTTGGTATGTTCAGCCGTTTGAAACGACCAATAAATCAGAAGAAATTATTTTGCCTTTACATAAATTTTATGCTTCATCTAGAGGTAATTTAGTTGATGTGCCAAATTATTCAGCAACTACTATTTCAGAAATTGTAATTTTGATAGGTAACAAAAAGAACGAAAATTTTAATATATCCATAGAAAAAATAACACTTCAATAAATGAAAACACTTAAAATAACCTTATCAATACTAGTAATTATGGCATTATTTAGTTTTTTATCAAATTCAGAAACAGTATCTCCTAATCAATCTTTATATGACATAGAAATTAAAGGAATTGACGGAAAAAGATTAGATTTAAATCAATATAAAGGTAAAAAAATATTATTTGTAAACGTTGCCTCTAAATGCGGATTTACCAAGCAATATGATGGTTTACAAGAATTATATTCAAAATATAATGATAAATTAGTAGTCATCGGTTTGCCGTGTAATCAATTTGGAGAACAAGAACCTGGTGAAGCATCTGAAATAAAATCGTTTTGTAAATTAAATTTTGGAGTCGATTTTCCATTAACCGAAAAAATAGCCGTTAAAGGAGTTGACAAACATCCGTTATATCAATGGTTAACAGAAAAAGAAAAAAATGCAAAAATGGATTCGTCTGTAAAATGGAATTTTCAAAAATATTTAGTTGACGAAGAAGGAAGATTAATTGATGTTTTCTATTCAATTACAAAACCAATGAGTACTAAAATAACAAGCCTTTTATAAATGATGAATTTTAAAAAACACTCAGGAATTTATACGCTAGAAACAGTACAAGAATTAAAAATGCCGTTAGCAAAAGCATGGGATTATTTTTCATCACCAGAAAATTTAGCCAAAATTACGCCAAAAAAAATGGGTTTTAATATCACTTCAAAAGTTGATAAAAAAGCATATCCTGGGCAAATAATAACATATAAAGTATCGCCTGTTCCGTTTGTAAAAACAAATTGGGTAACAGAAATAACGCAAGTAAAAGAACAAGCTTTTTTTATTGATGAGCAACGTTTCGGACCTTATTCAATGTGGCATCACGAACATTTTTTTGAAGCCTTGCCAAACGGAAATACCTTAATGAAAGATAAAATTTCCTATAAAATACCGTTCGGTTTTTTAGGACATATAGCGCAAGCTCTTTTTATCAAAAAACAATTAACAAGTATTTTTGAATATCGATATATAATTTTAGAAAAAATGTTTAATGGCAAATAAAGTAGCGATATTTTGGTTTCGTAGAGATTTGCGTTTAGAAGATAACGTAGCTTTATTTAATGCTTTAAATTCATCAAATAAAGTACTGCCAATATTTATTTTTGATGAAGAAATTTTAGATAATTTACCCAAAAATGATGCCCGAGTTTCATTTATTTATCAAACATTAGAGCAATTAGATACCGATTTAAAAGCAGTTGGTTCATCTTTATTGATAAAAAAAGGAAATCCTCTTGAAGTTTGGAAAACAATAATTTCAGAATTTGATATTTCAGCAGTTTATACCAATAAAGATT
Organism: Tenacibaculum piscium; assembly: GCF_021390755.1. Lineage (NCBI taxonomy): Bacteria > Pseudomonadati > Bacteroidota > Flavobacteriia > Flavobacteriales > Flavobacteriaceae > Tenacibaculum > Tenacibaculum piscium. Next base: position 156,589 of record NZ_JAJGWR010000002.1, read on the forward strand.
ACGAACCGTATGGATTACAAAGAGATGCAGAAATTAGCGATTTTTTGAAATCAAAAAGTATTGATTTTTTAAGTTATAAAGACCAAGTTATTTTTGAAGAAGCTGAGGTTACCAAAAATGATGGTTTGCCATATACCGTTTATACGCCTTATAAAAATAAGTGGTTGCAGAAATTTAATGCCGAAGAAGATTTAAAAAATTATGAAATAAATTTTGATAATTTTCATCAATTTACATCAGAAATACCTTCTTTAAAATTCATAGGATTTAATGAAAGTAGTATAAAAGTAAAGCCTTATAATTTATCAAATTTAACAAATTACGATGAAGTTCGTGATTTTCCTTTTATCGATAAAACATCTTATTTATCGCCTTATTTTCGTTTCGGATTGGTCAGTGTTCGTAAAATGGTGCAATTTGCTTTAAAAACGAATGCTACTTTTTTAAATGAATTGATTTGGCGAGAATTTTTTATGCAAGTGTTATTTCATTTTCCAAAAGTGGTTACAAATAATTTTAAGCAAAAATACGATGCCGTTCCGTGGAGAAATAACGAAGCCGAATTTGAAAAATGGTGTAAAGGAGAAACGGGGTATCCGATGGTCGATGCAGGCATGCGACAGTTAAATAAAACGGGTTATATGCACAATCGGGTACGCATGATTACGGCAGGTTTTTTATGTAAACATCTGTTAATTGATTGGCGTTGGGGCGAAGCGTATTTTGCTGAAAAACTATTAGATTACGAATTGTCAGCAAACAATGGAAATTGGCAATGGGCAGCAGGAACAGGTTGTGATGCTGCACCATATTTTAGAGTTTTTAACCCTGAAGCACAATTAAAAAAGTTCGATAAAGACTTACAATACATTCGAAAATGGATTGAAAATTTTGATGAATTAACATATCCACAGCCAATGGTTGAACATAAATTTGCCAGAGAAAGAGCAATTTCGACTTATAAAGAAGCCTTAAATTAATTGCGAAAGAAAAAGGTTCAAAGAATTAAATCTTTGAACCTTTTTGAAGTTGTTTTTTATAATTATTTGAAGCAATTTCCCGCTTTCCGCACTCGCTTTTTTTTGAAGAAAAATCAAAAACAGCCCTCAAACAAATGCTTCAATCGGGGCTAGAATTTTCTGCTATCTTTTTTATATTTTACTAAACAATATATTCTTTCGCTTTTTCTAAAGCTTTAGGGATTCCGCCAGGATTTTTACCTCCAGCAGTTGCAAAGAAATTCTGTCCACCACCACCACCGTGGATTAGTTTTCCTAATTCTCTAACAACTTTACCAGCATCGTAACCACGTTCTGCAGCTAATTCTTTCGAAATATAACAAGTTAACATTGCTTTATCTGCTTTTTCAGAAGAGGCAAAGAATAAGAATAAATTTTTAAAATCTTTTCCTAAAGCAAATGCTAAATTTTTAATTCCGTTGGCATCTAAAGCAACTTTAGTCGCTAAAAACTGCACACCGTTTATTTCTTGTAATTGATTTCTTAATTCACCCGATAAATTTTCAGCCTTTTCTTTAAGTAACTGTTCTACTTGCTTTTTTAAAGTAGCGTTTTCATCTTGTAAATTAGTTACCGATTTTACAACATCTTTAGGGTTTTTAAATAGTTGTTTTATATCAGTAAAGTTACGTTCAACATCTTCAAAATAATTACCAACAGCTACATTTGTAATTGCTTCAATTCTTCTAATTCCTGAAGCAACAGCACCTTCCGATTTTATTTTAAAATGCCAAATATCACCAGTTTGTGGAACGTGAGTTCCTCCACATAATTCCATTGATTGACCAAATTTAATGGCTCTTACGGCATCTCCGTATTTTTCGCCAAATAAAGCAATTGCTCCTTCATCAATAGCTTGTTGCATCGGAATATTTCTTCTTTCAATTAAAGAAAGATTTTCACGAATACGAGCATTTACAAAATCTTCAATTTCTTGTAATTCATCCGAAGTTACTTTAGAGAAATGAGAAAAATCGAAACGTAAATGTTTAGGACTCACTAACGAACCTTTTTGCTCAACATGAGTTCCTAAAATTGTACGTAATGCTTGATGTAATAAATGCGTAGCAGTATGATTACTTGCAGATAAATTTCTACTATTTTTATTAACTACGGCTTTAAATTTTTCTGATAAATTTGCAGGTAAAGTTTTAGTATAGTGAATAATTAAATTGTTTTCTTTTTTAGTGTTTACTACGTAAATTAAATCTCCGTTAGAAGTTTTAATATGTCCAACATCACCAACTTGTCCACCACCTTCAGGATAAAAAGGAGTCATGTTAAAAACTAATTGATATTGTTCACCATCTTTTTTAGTGGTTACTTTTCTGTATCGAGTTAATTTAACATCAGCAGTTAAGGTATCGTATCCGATAAACTCTTCTTCGTCATCTTCAATTAAAACATTCCAATCATCAGTTTCAATAGCCGTTGCAGCTCTTCCTCTGTCTTGTTGTTGTTTTAAAGCTTCTTTATATTCTTCTTTATTATAATCTAATCCTTTTTCAGATAAAACTAATGCCGTTAAATCTTCAGGAAAACCATACGTATCTTTTAATTCAAATACTTTTTTACCAGAAATTACTTTGTTTCCAGCATTAGCTGTCATAGTATCTAGTAATAACAAACCTTGCTCTAATGTTTTTAGGAAAGATTGTTCTTCTTCTTTAATAACATTTCGGGCTAATTGTTCTTGTGCTTTTATCTCTGGAAAAGCATCACCCATTTGGTCGCTTAACGTTGCGACTAATTTATAGATAAAAGGTTCTTTCTGATTTAAGAACGTAAAACCGTAACGAATAGCTCTTCTTAATATTCTTCGGATGACATAACCTGCACCAGTATTACTAGGTAATTGACCATCGGCAATAGAAAATGCTACAGCACGAACATGATCGGCAATTACACGAATTGCGATATCTGTTTGATCATCTGCAACTGATGAATCTTCATATTTTACGCCTGTAATAGTTTGAATTTCTCTAATAATCGGCGTAAAAACATCAGTATCATAATTAGATTGTACGCCTTGTAAAGCCATACATAAACGCTCAAATCCCATACCTGTATCAATATGTGTAGCAGGTAAGTTTTCTAGGCTTCCGTTAGCTTTACGGTTGAATTGCATAAAAACTAAGTTCCAAACTTCCACCACATGTGGATGATCTAAATTTACCAAAGATGCTCCCGAAACTTTTGCTTTTTCATCCGCAGAGCGAATATCAATATGAATTTCAGAACACGGTCCACAAGGTCCTTGTGCACCCATTTCCCAGAAATTATCTTTTTTATTTCCTAATAAAATACGGTCTTCAGCAATATATTGTTTCCAAATATCGTAGGCTTCTGTATCTTTTGCTAAACCTTCTTTTTCATCACCTTCAAAAATAGTAACATATAAAATGTCTTTGTCTATTTTATAAACTTCAGTCAATAATTCCCAAGCCCAAGCAATCGCTTCTTTTTTGAAATAATCGCCAAAAGACCAATTTCCAAGCATTTCAAATAATGTATGATGATACGTGTCTTTTCCAACTTCTTCTAAATCGTTATGTTTTCCAGAAACACGCAAACATTTTTGAGAATCGGCAACTCTAGCATCCACTATTTTTTTCTGTCCTAAAAAATATTCTTTAAAAGGAACCATTCCTGCATTTACAAACATTAAAGTAGGATCGTTCTTTAACACCATTGGCGAAGATGGAACGATAGCATGGTTTTTAGACTTGTAGAATTCTAAAAATTTTGATCTTATTTCTTGAGATTTCATATGTTTTGAGCTCGAAAATTTTGTTAAATAATCATTAAAAAACAGCTAATTAGAAGTAGTTTTAAAATAGTTATTATATTAGTTGCTAAGTATTGTATTTTTATTACTTACTTGAAAAAGACAAAAATAAGATATTTAGTAGTATGAAAGCAAAATGTTTTTTTAATCAGCTTGAATAAAAATAAGATTAATTTAAGCGTATTTAAAAGAACGTATTAAGTGAATTTTTAGCATTAAAAATTGATGAAATTAAAAGAAAAGGTAGATTTTTCAGGATTGTTTGATACACATTATGAAAAATTATATAACTACGCTATTAAAATAGTAAAAGATGAAAGTATATCGAATGATTTATTACAAGACACTTTTATAAAGTTATGGGAAAATATCGATTCGATGAAAATAAATCATCGATCTATAGAATCTTTTTTGATTATAACATTAAAAAATAAAATTGTAGATCATTTTAGAAAAGAAAACGTAAAAAAGAAACACTTAAATCTGTATGTTTTAAATAAAGATATTGAAGAAGAAATAAATAATGAATGGGATTTGTTAAAAACAATAGAAGAAGTATATAGGTTACTTCCTCAAAAAACAATTGAAATTTTTAAGCTTTCAAGAGATAAAGGACATACTTATGCTGAAATAGCATCCATAAAAAATATATCAATAAAAACGGTAGAAGCTCATATTTCAAAGGCTTTGCAAGTTTTTAAAAAAGAATTAGTAAATTTTTTATAAAAAAAATAGGGTACTTGTTGTTCAGAAACGTTTTATAATAAATCTCATATTATTATGAAGCGAGACAAAATTGAAGAAACAGACCTTTGGGCTTATGTATCAAACACAGCAAGTGTTGCTATTAAAGCTAAGGTTGAGCGATGGAAAAACTCAACAGAATATGATGAACAATTATTTGAGGAAATCAAAAAAATAAATCAAATTACTAAAGAAAATAGTAGTGTAGCTACACCTAATATAGAAAAGAATAAAACCAACTTTTTCAAAAAGATAGAAAGTAAGGAAAAGAAAAATAACTTTAAAAAGCTTTTCTTTAAATATGCTGCGGCAGCAATAATAGTATTAAGTACTTCTTTTTTCGCCTATTTTATAACACAATCTAAAGAAATATTTATAGCAACAACTTACGGAGAACAAAAGGAAGTAACGCTTTCAGATGGATCTGTTGTTTGGTTAAATGCTTCGAGTAAAATTTCATATAAGGAAAATTCTCCAAGAACCATCCGTTTAGAAGGGGAAGCTTTTTTTGAAGTAGCAAAAGATAAAAAGCATCCGTTTACGGTAGAAACTCCAGATAATATTATAGTTAAAGCATTAGGAACTAGCTTTAATATTAAATCTTACAAAGAAAATAATTATTATGAAACAGTTTTATTTACAGGCAAAGTAGCAGTTAATGTTAAAGATTCTGAAAAAAATAAAATGATAATGTTACCTAATGATAAAATAAGAATTCTGAAGAAAAATAAACAAATTATAAAATCTGTTATCAAAAATAAAATGAATACTATTTCTTGGAGAGAAGGTAAAATTCAGTTTAAGAACAAAACATTTAAAGAAATAGCTACCGATTTTAAGAATCAATATAATTTGAAGTTTCATTTTGAAAATGAAAAAATATCAAATATAAAATTTACTGGAACTTTTGAAAAAACAATGCCTATAGGAGAAATTTTAGAAATTTTAAAAATAACAAAACCTTTTGAATATCATTTTAATACTCAAAAAAATACTTGGATTATTAAATAAAAAATAGGAGAACTGCAATTCTCCTATTTAAAATTGCTGATAAATTTAATTTTAATTGAACAAAACCATCTAACAACATTCAAATCTATGAAAAACAAACAATTTATAACCCAATTAGGGTTAAAAAATGTATCCCAAAAACATGCGTTTTTAATGAAAATCACTTTATCAATTTTTTTATTTTGTTGCTTACAAATAGCAGCAACGAATACTTTTTCTCAAAAAAATGTAACACTAAACTATGAAAACACAACTTTAGAAGCTATTTTAAATCAAATAGAAAAACAAACTAATTATAACTTTGTTTTTAATAATGATGAAGTTAATATTCAACAAAAATTTACGATTAATGTAGTTAATAAAGAGCTTAATAAAGCTATAAAACTATTGTTTAGAAATACAGCAATAAAACATCAGGTAAAAAATGAATTGATAATTTTATCTAAAGATAAAGAAACTTATCAAAAGAATATTTTAAAAAAACAGCAACAAAAATATACTATTAGTGGAACCGTAAAAGATGCTACAACTGGTGAAACATTATTAGGTGCAAATGTAATTGTGAAAAATCCTTTAAAGGGAACGGTTACCAATGAATATGGTTTCTATTCTATGACACTTTTAAAAGGTATTTATGTTGTCGAAATTTCTTATATCGGTTATAAAAGTAAACAACTTGAGGTTGTTTTAAATAAAGATATTAAGAAGAACTTTGAATTAACTTTAAGTGAAAATGCCTTAGAAGAAGTTGTTGTAAAATCAACGAATACTAGTAAAAGTCAACTAAAAACAATTTTAACGGGCGTTTCTAGTTTGAAAGCTTCTGAAATAAAAAAGCTTCCTGCATTTTTTGGTGAACCAGATATTACAAGAGCAATTTTAACACAACCTGGAGTTAGTTCGGTAGGAGAAGGCGCTAGTGGATTTAATGTTAGAGGAGGTAATATTGATCAGAATTTATTATTATTAGATGAAGCACCATTATATAATTCATCTCATTTATGGGGACTTTTTTCGGCAATTAATGCCGATGCGTTAAAAGATATAAAATTTTACAAAGGAGGTATTCCAGCACGTTTTGGAGGTAGAGCTTCTTCGGTATTAGATATGAGACAGAAAGAAGGTAGTTCTAAAATTTTTAAAGCAGAAGGAGGCGTTGGTTTGTTATTTTCAAGATTAACCCTAGAAGGACCGATAAAAAAAGATAAACTTAGTTTTTTAGTGTCAGGGCGTAGAACTTATTTTGATTTGTTTTTTCCATTAGCAGGAGAAGACCTGAAAAAACAAAAAATGTATTTTTATGATTTAAATACAAAATTAGCGTGGAATATAAATGATAATAATAAATTGTTTTTATCAGGATATTTCGGTCAAGATGTAATGAAGTTTAAAGCTGAAGAAGAACTTGTATATGATGAAAAAACAAAAGAAAATAAAAAAGAACCTGGAGGGAAAATAGACTTCTTATGGAATAATGCCACTACAAGTTTACGTTGGAATCATATATTTTCGAATAAACTGTTCATGAATGTATCAACGATTTATAGTTCTTATAAATATTCCTTAGCTGCTGAAAATGATGGTCCTTCACAAACAGATTCAGGAAGTGCATTTGAATGGACATCATCGGTTGAAAATTATATTTTTAAACCAGATTTTACCTATTATTTGAATCCAGAAACAAAGATGAGGTTTGGAATACACGGAACGTATTATAGATTCACACCAGCAAAGATTACAAGTACTGAACAAGGAATAAGTAATATAGATTTTTCTGTAGAAAAAGGCTTGGAAATAGCACCGTATTATGAACTAGAAAAAAAATGGAATAAGTTATCTCTAAATTTAGGAGCGCGTTATGCTATCTTTAGAAATATTGGACCCTATGAAGTTGCTTCTTATGCTTCAGGATTTCCGAAAACACCAAGCACAATAACAGCACAGGTAAAGTATAAAAATGGAAAAACAATAAAAGAATATGCTGGTTTTGAACCGCGTTTGTCTTTGAAATATGATATTGATAATCGAAAATCATTAAAAATTGGGTACAATAAAATGTATCAATATATACATTTAATGAGTAATAGTAGCGCTGCATTACCTTTTGATATTTGGAAACTTTCAGGAAAACATGTAAAGCCATTAGCGGTAAATCAATATTCTTTTGGGTTTGCATTTGACAATCAAAATAGAACCTATAATTTTTCGGTAGAAGGCTATTATAAAGATTTTAAAAATTTAGTAGAATATGTAAATAATGCCGATTTATTTATCAATAAAAATATTGAAACACAATTGCTTCCTGCTAATGGATATGCTTATGGAACAGAGTTTGCCGTTTATAAAACAAAAGGAAAATTAACAGGTAATTTAAATTATACGTACTCGGTTTCTAAAAGAAAAACTGTTAGTGAGTTTTCATCAGAAAATATAAATAATGGCGAATATTTTTCATCAAATTATGATAAGCCTCACATATTTAATGCAACTGCCAATTATAAATTTAGTGATAAATGGACGCTGGGAACTTTTTTTACTTTCCAATCAGGAAGACCAACTACATTAATAACAGGAAGAGGTGTTTATGGTGAAAATCAAGATAAATCTATTTTTACCTATTCTGATAGAAATGCATACCGAATGAAAAATACACATCGATTAGATGTTTCATTAACATATACACCAGAATCTAGTTTATATTCAAAATGGAAAGGGAGTTGGAGTTTTGGAGTTTATAATATTTATGGAAGAAAAAATGCTTTTTCTAATTATTATACTTTTTCTAATAAAGAAAATCAAAATACAGGAATTTCTAAAACATTAAACAAGAAACAGTTTTCGCTGTTTGGAGCTCCAATACCATTTATTACGTATAATTTTAAATTTTAAAAAAATGAAATTACTATATATATTATTCATACTTATCATAAATATGGTTGCTTTTTTAAGTTGTTCACAAACCATTCCATTAGATGATATACACGAACCTAACATAATAATAAAAGGAGGAATAACAAAAAATAATGTTGTTTATGTTGATATACAAGAAACTGTTCCTGTAGATGTAATAACGAAAAAATCAATTAATACAGCAAAAGTTTCTTTGTATGCTAAAGGAGAAAATAGTTTAGATACAAAAATTGCTGATTTATCAATTTTAGATGAAAGAGACGGAATATATGTTATAGAAAATCAATTTAATCCGATAGTAAATAATTATTATTGGATAAAAATAATCTTAGAAGATGGAACTGTTTTAGAATCATATCCTGAAGTATTTAAAGAGAAAGTTGAGGTGAAAAGTATCACTATAAATAATGAAAATACACGCGTAACTTTTAAGGATTCTTCAACAGATCAAAAAGATTTTTATTTGATAGTCTATCGATTATATAATGAACAAGGAGATTTTATTTTTACTGATTTTTTTGTTCAAAATGATATTCTTTTTGAAGAAGACCAAGATCCTTTTTCTGAGATAGAGGATACTGCAAAAAGTATAGAAGTTGAAATTTCAAACATTGGTTATAATAATTATAACTTCTTCAAAAATTATTTATCTCAGGTAGAAGCACAAGATGTTGAAGATGGTGATTTCTTTTCACAATTATTCTCTGGTCCACCAGCGAATTTAGAAGGAAATATTATAAATAAAACCACAGGGAAAAAGGCATTAGGTTTTTTCGGTTTGTTCAATCCAACCATTAAAAAACAAGATTTTTAGTTTTTTATAAAAAAATAATTAAATAAAAATAAAAAGGAGCGTTTTAAAAAAACGTTCCTTTTTTTGATTAGACTTTTTGTTAAATTATCATTAAAAAACAACTAATTAAAAGTAGTTTTAAAACATTTTGTAAATTTGTGTGTTTACAAACAATACTTTATCAATCAAAATGTAAATAAAGTAATGAATAAAGTAGTTTGTTTAAAAGAACAAAACAGTACATTTAGTAGTATATAGCACTATGGCGAAAGTAAAATATTATTACGACCCTGATACCTTGTCGTATCGAAAAATAGAGTCGAAGAAAAGTGAAAAATATAAAAATTCTTTTTTAGGAATTATAGGAGTATTATTAATTGCCTTTTTTGGATTTATTGGTTTTAGTCAATTTTTGATGTCGCCTAATGAAAGGGCTCAGAAAAGAGAACTTGAAAATTTCAAATTGCATACAGAATTAATGTCAAAAGAATTAGGAATGTTATCGGAAAGATTAACAGAACTACAAAAACGAGACGACAATATTTATAGAACTTATTTTGAAGCAAGCCCAATTCCTGAAGAACAACGTAAAGCAGGTTTTGGAGGAGTAAACCGATATAAACATTTAGAAGGCTTTAAAAATAGTGCCATGATTACTAACGTAACCAAAGAGATAGAAATGTTGTCGAAACAAATGGTCGTGCAATCGAAATCATTAGATGAAATTGTAGGATTAGCCAAAGAAAAAGAAAAAATGCTAGCTTCTATACCTGCAATTCAACCTGTAAAAAATCAAGATTTAAAAAGAATGGCATCTGGTTATGGAATGCGATTGCATCCTATTTTAAAATCGTGGAGAATGCATAATGGAATGGATTTTACCGCACCAACAGGTACGCCTATTTTTGCATCAGGAAATGGAAAGATAAAAAAAGCACATCGTAGTGCCTCTTTTGGAAATGTTGTATATATCGATCATGGCTACGGATATGAAACTATTTACGCACACATGAGTAAAATTGCAACCCGAGAAGGAAAACAGGTAAAACGTGGCGATTTAATAGGATATGTAGGGAATACAGGACGTTCTGCTGCGCCACATTTACATTATGAAGTGCATAAAAATGGCAGACCTGTAAATCCTATTTATTATTATTATGGAGATTTAAGCCCTGAAGAATTTATAGCAATGCAAAAAGCATCACAACAAAAAGGACAATCATACGATTAAAAATAGTTCAAAATAATTAAGATAAAATATGCAATGAATGTATGTAGAATTTCCTGAAAAAAGATATTATAAAATAGGAGAAGTTTCTAAAGCATTTGGGGTAAATGTATCCTTAATTCGGTTTTGGGAACAAGAATTTGAGGTTATCAAACCTAAAAAAAATGCTAAAGGAAATAGATTATTTACCAAAGAGGATATCGAAAACTTTAAATTGATATACAATTTAGTAAAAGAAAGAGGATTTACATTAGAAGGTGCCAAAAAAAAACTAAAGAGAAATCCTGAAGATGTAATTCGAAATCATGAAATTATTAGTAAATTAGAAGCCGTAAAAGCCGTTTTACTAAACATAAAAAATCAACTATAAAAATTAATTATCTAAATAATTTAAAATAAAATAAAAATCAAAACATGAAAAAATTTATACCTATAATTATAATCGTTTTAATTGCTTTCTCAATATATAAATGGGCAGTAGGATTTCAAAATACCGCCGTAGAATATCAAGAAAATGCAAAAACAGCATGGTCAAATGTAGAAAGCTCGTATCAACGAAGAAATGATTTAATCGGAAACTTAGTAAAAACAGTACAAGGAGCTGCCGATTTTGAAAAAAGTACCTTAATCGGAGTTATTGAAGCTAGAGCTAAAGCAACTTCTGTAAATATCAACGCAGGAGATTTAACGCCTGAAAACATGGCGCAATTTCAAAAAGCACAAGCAGGATTAAGTGGTGCTTTATCTAAATTATTAGTGTCTGTAGAGCGCTATCCTGATATCAAAGCAAATAAAAATTTCTTAGAATTACAAAGTCAATTAGAAGGTACCGAAAATAGAATTAATGTCGCTCGTGATCGTTTTAATGAAAGCGTAAATATCTACAATAAATTGATTAAGAAATTTCCGAGTTCTTTATTAGCTGGTATTTTTAATTTTGATGAAATGAATCGTTATAAATCGGATGCAGGTTCTGAAAATGCACCAAATATCAATTTTGATTTCAATAAAAAATAAGATATCTAAAATATAAAAACATGTCTAAAGTAGAAGATTTTTTGACACTTCAAGAAGAACAAGAAATTATTGCTGCTATTCAAATTGCAGAGAAAAATACTTCTGGTGAAATTCGAGTTCATATCGAAGCATCTGCTAATAAAGATGCTTTTCAGCGTGCATTAGAAGTATTTGAACTGCTCAAAATGTTTGATACCAAAGCCCAAAATGCTGTGTTATTTTACGTGGCGGTAAATGATAAAAAATTTGTGGTTTATGGCGATAAAGGAATCGATAAAGTAGTGCCTGAAAACTTTTGGGATACTACAAAAAATACCATGAAAGCACATTTTATAAAAGGAGCTTTTAAGCAAGGAATTGTTGCTGGTATTTTAACCGCAGGAGAAGAATTAAAAGTTCATTTTCCTTGGCAAACTGATGATGAAAATGAATTATCTAACGAAATATCTAAAGGATAAAAAAAGTTTGAAGAACACGACACGTATTTTATTTTTTATTCTTGGACTCTTTTTTATTCAAGCAACATTTTCTCAAGGATTTAAAATCCCTGAAAAACCGAAATTTGAAACAAGTGTTTACGATTATATTGGCTTACTTTCTGCAGAACAAAAATCTCGCTTAGAAGATAAGTTAATTCAATATTCTGATACTACATCAACACAAATAGTTATTGCTATTATCAATTCTACCCAAGGAGAGAATATTAATTATTTAACTGCAAATTGGGGCGAGAAATGGGGGATTGGACAGGCAAAAGAAGATAATGGTGTCTTAATTTTATTAGCACAACAAGACCGTAAAATATCGATTCAAGCAGGAAAAGGAACAGAACATTTATTAACCGATTTTGCTTCTAAAAGAATTATTGAAAGAGCAATTATTCCCGAATTTAAACGCGGCGATTATTATGCAGGTTTAGATAGGGGAGCGGATGCTGTTTTTAAAACCTTACAAGGAGAATATTCAGGAACTCGTAAAAAATCCGACCAATTTGATCCAAGTTTTATCATCTTTATCATTATTCTTGTGGTGTTTTTTATCATCATCTCAAGAGGAAATAAAAATAGTGGCGGTCGTGATGGGAACGATAATGGTTCGAATAAAAGAAATATTGCAGGTAGTATTTTGGAAACCATTATTTTAAGCAGTGCAGGTCGTGGTGGTTTTGGCGGTGGCGGAAGCTTTGGAGGAGGTTCTTCTGGAGGCGGAGGTTTCGGTGGAGGCTTTGGCGGTGGTAGCTTTGGTGGTGGTGGTGCATCAGGAGATTGGTAAATTAAACTTTTTAGCATAATATTCACCTAACAATTTAAACAACTACATCTTTTACTTTTGCTTGATAACAAAACAAATTAATAAAAATTAATTAAAGCAAAAATTAACGTAAAAGATGGCAACAAATATTAAAAGGAGAAATTTTTTAAAAAATACTCTTTTAGCAAGTGGAGGAATACTTTTGGCAACCAATTTTATCAGTTGTAATGATGATGACGAAATAACAAATCCTATTCCTGATAATTTATCCGAAGAAAATTTTAAAGAAGGTGTCGCAAGTTTTGATCCTACAAATTCTCAAGTAATTATCTGGACACGATATACAACCGATAAATCTTCCGTAGCAATCACTTGGCAAGTAGCAACAGATATCAAATTTAAAAATATTGTACGTCAATCCGAAGTAATTACAGATGCTTCTAGAGATTATACAATCGCTATCGAAGTAAAAGAATTAGCCGAAAATCAAAAATTATATTACCGTTTTATCAATATAAAAGATAAAACAACTTCTGTAATCGGCGAAACATTAACTTTCGGAACGAAAACTTCTGATGTGAAATTAGCCGTAACTTCTTGTGCAAATTATGCCTACGGATATTTTAATGTCTATGAAGCAATTAACAAATCGGAGGCTGAAGTTGTCGTGCATTTAGGCGATTATATCTACGAATATGGCGAAAATACGTACGGCTCATTTAGAACGCCAAATCCAAAAGGTGAAATAATTTCTTTAGATGATTATAGAACTCGTTATCGCCAATATCGTTCGGATAATAAATTAAAAGAGTTGCATCAAAAGAAACCATTTATCTGTATTTGGGACGATCATGAAGTTGCAAACGATTCGTATAAAGATGGTGCTGAAAATCATCAAGAAAACGAAGGAAGTTACACCGTTCGAAAAAATAGTGCGTTACAAGCATACAGCGAATATTTACCAAATACGACTAATATTGTTGATAATGCTATCATTTATAGAAATCTGAAAATAGGAAATTTAGCCGATTTAATTTTATTAGATACTCGAATTATAGGACGAGAAAAGCAGTTAAATTATGCAGATTTCTACACTTCAAAAGGAGAATTTGATATTCCTAGTTTTCAAAAAGAATGGCTGAATCCAAATAGAACGATGTTAGGAACTACGCAAAAAACATGGGTTACGAATCAAATAAAAACATCAAATGCGAGTTGGCAAATTATTGGGCAACAAGTTTTGATGGGGAAAATGTTAATGCCCGCAGAATTATTACCGATTTTAGCACGTGTTTCGGCAGAAGCTGAAACGAAAGGTGGCGCATCGGCGGAAACTTTTGGTGCTTTTCAAAAAGCAATTACCGAATTGGTTATTATCAAAACAAGATTTTTGAAAAAAGATCCAAGTTTAACGCCTCAAGAAATAGCCAGAATAAAAACTGTTTTACCTTATAATTTAGATGCTTGGGACGGTTATTTTATGGAAAGAGAAGCACTTTTAGCAAGTTTCAAAAACAAAAAAGTAGTTGTTTTAGCAGGCGATACGCATAATGCTTGGCAAAGTGATTTAACCAATGCAAATGGAGATAAAGTAGGCGTAGAATTAGCGACAAGTTCGGTGTCATCACCAGGATTAGAAAAATATTTAGGCGAAGGAGCATTACAACTCGAAAAAGCATTACAACTTTTAGTCGATGATTTAAAGTATAGCGATTTCTCACAAAGAGGTTTTATGGAATTACATATAAATCAAGCATCGGTAGTTTCGAATTGGAAATATGTAAGTACTGTAATTAGCGAAACCTATACCACAAAAACAGGACACAGTGTAACGGTTTAAAATCAGTCTATTAAATATCAAAAATATTAAAATCATATAAAATAGTTCCTTGAAATTTATTTTGAGGAACTATTTTATTTTAAATATTTTTTGAAGCAATTTCCCGCTTTCCGCACTCGCTCTTTTTTTGAAAAAAATCAAAAAAAGGAGCTCAAACAAAGCTTCAATCGGGGCTAGGGGTATTTGCAAATTATTGAAATTATGCAAAAAAACAAGTTACTTCTCTAAAAAATAAAATCGTATCATTGTGTTTAATAACAGTGTGTTTTTATGAAAAAATTAATAGGATGTCTTCTTTTTATTTTACTAAGTAACTGTAAAAATTATGGCGAATTAAAGCTTCAATATAATTTACCTAAAAAATTAGCAGAAGTTTCAGGAATCGAAAAAATAAACAATAGTAATTTACTTTGGATGCATAATGATAGTGGTAATAAAGCCGTTATTTATGGTGTTGATTCAAAAGGAAAAATCATTAGAGAAATCGCTATCAATGCCAAAAATAATGATTGGGAAGATATGACATCCGATGAAAAAGGAAACTTATATATTGCCGATTTTGGAAATAATGATAACACTCGGAAAAACTTAAAAATACTTAAAATTAAGCATCAAGATTTAGTAGAAAAAGAAGCTGTTGATGTCGATAAAATTAAGTTTTCGTATGCTTCTCAAACAAAATTTCCTCCTAAAAAGAAACATCGTTTTTTTGATGCTGAAAGCTTATTATATAATGACGGATTTTTATATTTTTTCACCAAAAGTAGGGTTAAAAATAACTACGGAAAAACAACTTTGTATAAAATTCCTGCCCAAAAAGGAACACATATAGCACAGCGTATTTCAAGTTTTGAAACTTGTAATGATTTATCTTGTTCGATAACTGCTAGTGCGATTGCTCCTAATGGAAAAAAAATGGCGTTATTAAATCATCAATCGGTTTTTATTTTTAGTGATTTTAAAAAAGATGATTTCTTTTCAGGAAAAATTCAGGAATTTCCCTTAGGTTTTGTTTCGCAAAAAGAAAGCATCACTTTTAAAGATCATAATACGTTGTATATTGCTGATGAAAAAGCACATGGAAAAGGTGGGAAATTATATGAGTTTTCGCTTAAATAAATGCAACTAAAAGCAGTATCCAGCCGATAACTAATAACAAACCGCCAAGAGGTGTAATTGGTCCTAAAAATGACATTTTTTTTCCTTTGGCATCGGATAAAACTAATCCGTAAATACTAAATGAAAAAAGAAAAGTTCCGATAATAAAAGCAAAACTCATCAAGGTATTTGCTGTTGAATTTAATATTGAATTTGACGTTGAAAAATAATTCCCTATAAACAATAAAACAAGGGCGTGATACATTTGATATTTTACGCCTGTTTCAAACGATTTTAATTGTTCTTCGGATAAAATTTTCTTTAAAGCGTGTGCGCCAAAAGCTCCAAAAATTACGGCTAATCCGCCAAATAAAGCGCCTGATATTACTACTATTTGTTGTGTTATCATTTTAAAAAATTAAGAGAATAAAATATTAAAAATTAAAGCCCATTGCAAAAGACCATTGCAAACCATCTTGGCTATGAAATGTAGCTATATTTGCGGTTATCATGTTTGTCATATTAAAGAAAATTCCGCCACCGATCGAGGTTTTTATATCCTGTGAACTAAGCTCATTAAGCCATACTTTTCCATAATCAAAACCAGCATAAATACCAAGATGTAAAGGTAGTATACTTGTCTTTAATTTCTTTATGTTTACTCGAATATCGGTACTATGATATGCCGAGTTTTTACTTGTAAATCGTTCGTTTCTGTATCCTCGTAATCCGTTATTTGCCCCTAGATTTGCTCCTTGATAAAAGGCAAAAGTATCCCCAAAAATAAAATGACTTTTCACTTTGGTTGCCAATACTACTTGACCGCTCGGAATTAGTTTATAATCAAAAGAAATCGCAGGAATTAGATAACTAAAATTATTGTTCTCATTTATAGTATTCAGATTTGCTGTATAACCAATTCGAAATAACATTTTCATTCCCATGGTTGTAAAAGCTTTGTTATCCGTGTTTTCAAATTCGTAACTGGCTTCGGCATTCACAAAGTTTTGACGCTTAAAAGTAACTGATTCTAAAGGTGTTGTAATAAAACGATGGTTTGTTTTATCTATTTTAAAGGATTGAAAATTAATGCCTAATTTTACTTCGGCTTCTAAATCGCCTTTCCAATGTAGGGCAGTTCCTGTTATAAATTTCTTTATTTTTACTCGATTATAATTTTTATCTTTAAGGTTATTTGCTTCTAAATTGATGGAATTATTCCCAAATCCGAAGAAATTAATAGCGTAATTTGGGCTTGTATATAAGGCGTTTACACTTACATTCCAATTGCCAATAACATTGGCAAATTCGCTGGAATAGTTTAGTTCAAAACCATCAGTAGCAAAATAATAAGCACCTGAAATTTTATGTTGTGAGGTAAACGGATTTCGTTCAAAACCGTTGATAGTATACGTATTTGAAAAGCCTATTTTTACACGGTCATCAGGGTTCATTCCGATAACGGGTTTGAGAACATTTGCGTTATTTTTCAGCTTTTTATAATTGTACGTATTTGTTTGATAATCGTCCGTTAATTTTTTGTGAATATTCCTGCTATTCTTGGTCGTAAAGGTATTTTTGGTTGATTTATGATCGTATATTGTAACTTTTTTAGTGTTTAAAATCGTGTATTTATCATTGTTTTGTCCTCCGATAATTCGCAGTTTAATCAAATGATTTCCGGTACCTTTTACCATAAAAACATCATCATCTGCCAAGCCATAAATCCATAATTCTTTTGTTTGTTTTTTATCATAAATTCTTTGATGAAAAATCGTTGCTTTTTTTCCTTTTTTGATGCGATACGCTGTTACTTTGGTGCGTCCGTTTGGCAATCGAATGATATCAAACCAATCGTCTTTTACAGTTCCTTTAATTACTTGAAATTTATTGATATGTTTAAAATAAGCATCGGATATTTTCTGCAAATTTTTTCTTCTTCCAATTAGTTTTCGTTTGATTTCTTGGGTATTTTTTCCTTGAATTTCTTTTGGGAAATTTTCAAAAGCGTTGTCGATAATTTCATCGGTAATATTATTGGTAATATGTTTTACTTGTGCGTCCCAAATGCTTTTATCAGATTTATTAATTAGTGCCATATCCAACGGATATGGTTCTAAATTAAACCATTTTGGGCTTTTTAAGGTTTCTTTATAGGGTTTCATTAATCGCAAAGCGGGAATAATTCTAGTAGCGATACTTAACAAAAATCCATCACCCATAATTGAAAAAGCTTGGTCTCTATCTCTTGGAACTGGGCGATAAATAGTACGTTTATTTTCTTTGAAAACAGCCCATCGCCATTGATCTTCATGTCTATCCCAATCACCGATTAGCATGTCAAATAAACGTGCTTTTATGTAAGCAGATTCGTCTAATTGATGTTTTTCATTTTTTGATAGATTGCTTAATAAATCATCGGTACTAATTATTTCATTTGAAAATCCAAAGCTACTTTTATCCTGATGTCCTGAAGAAGCTCGTTCTTCAATCATGTATAATTCATTGCCGAAATCGGCATTAAAAGTACCTAAGACATGTTGTTTTGGAACGTAATATAAAACAGGATTTGCGTGATAAATTCCCACGGCATCGCTTAAAGTTCCGATAACAAATGGGGCGTAAGGATGCGCACCTGTAAAGGCATCGAGCAGTAAATTCTCGGTGTAGGTATCGTTAAATTGTCCATCTAAATAATAGTCTTTAAAGGCAACGGCTTGTAAGTATTGCACGGCATTTTTTCGCAAAGCACGCATTACATATTCTCGTCCTTTTTTATCTTTTAATCGCAATGATTTTGATTGATTTCCGCCTCCTTTTCGAACGGGTTTTAATCCGCCAAAAAGCGTGTCTAAATTTACGGTAGGTGCGGTTATTTTTGTGCCAAAATCTTTTCGATAACGTTTTCCCCAAAAATATTCAAATACTTTTGTTTTTTCAACTTCCTTATCGGTGTAAATACTTGCTTTTTTTTGAGTGATATTTCGATGCGGATACGTAGTAAAATTCTTTTTTTTATCCGCAGGAAAAATAGCTGTTTGATATACTTTTTTAGCTTCTTTTTCTGAATAAAAATGAACTTCTGAACTTCCATCAGTATAAATATCTAATTGTGCAAAACCTTGACTTGCATAGGTAAATTTTGCTCCACCTGCCAATTTGGTTGGCGTAGTTTTAGAACCTGAACCACTAATAATTTGAACAATATTATTTTGTTCAATATATTGTAAACTGTGTTCATGCCCAGAGATAAAAATGGTTTTTTCATTTTCTTGAGCCAGTGTTACCAGATGCTTTTTAAGTTCATTATATTTTTTATTTTGCAAATCGGTATTGGTAATTCCTGTTGTTTTTCGTAGGATATTTTTTAGCGTTCCAAGAACAGGAAGTGGTTTTAAATGACTTTTAAAAGAATAATAACCGCCATGAGAACCGTTGGTAAATAACGGGTGATGTATGGCAATTAGGGTTGTTTTTCCGTTGGATTTTTTGAGCAAACTTTTAAATTCTTCTAAAAATTTGGCTCTTGTTTTGATGTTGCAATTATCATTTATTTTAGGATGTTTATTCCAATTTGTTACATACCAATGCGAATCAACAATAATTAAAACAACTTTTTTACTGATAGTTACTTTTTTTAAAGGACAGCCATTCTCGGGGAGAAAAGTGTTTTTTCCTAAGGCTTTTTCGACTAATTTTTCTTCTCTTTTTAAGCCTTCTAAACCGTTGTACCAATCATGATTTCCTGGGATAAAAATAGTATTACCTGCAAATTTTTCAGCAATATCGGTTTGTACTTTAATTCGATGTTTTGCTAACGGATATTTTTTAGAATTTTCGGGAGGAATACCAGTTTCATACACATTATCACCTAAAAAAAGCAAGGTTGAATTTTTAGGAGCTGTGCGAATATGTTTATTTAAATATTTTAATGCAGGCGATATTTTTCCTAAATCAGAATTTCCAGCATCGCCAATTAAATAAAAAGTATGGGCTATTTTTTTATCAGAATTTGGGTTGTTTTTTTCTTTTTTAAGATTTTTTACGGTATTTTTATCGGCATATTGAGCTTTGTACGTTGCACAATTATTGAACAGCGTACTTATAATCACCAGAAAAAAGAATACTAAATATCTAAAATTTCCCCTAAAATTCATCTCTCTTTAATTAGGCTGTAAAAATACTTTATATTCTTTTAATTCAGATGAAAAACACTCTTTTTAAGAACTACAACTTAATGCAGAACATCCAATTTTATTACGAGCCCATTCTGGACGTTTTGCAAACCATTTTTCATGCTTTGGTTGCTCATCATATGGCTTTTTTAATAACTCATATAATTCATCAATTAAATTATAATCACCTTTATTGGCAGCATCAATAGCTAATTGTGCCATATAATTTCGCAATACATATTTCGGATTTACAGCATTCATTTTTTCTTTTCTTACTGAATCAGATAAAGTTTCTAGTTCTAATCTTTTTAAATAACGCTCAAACCAATCTTGCCAATGATTTTTTATTTCATCTTTAACTTCGATAATCGTATAAAATGCGATTTTTATTTTATCGAAAGCAGTTTCAAAAGTATCATCCGAAGAAATTAAGGCTAAATTTCTAAAGAAAAGCGTCATGTCGGTTTCTGTTAATTGTAAAGTTTCTTCTAAGCGTCCAATTAATTCATAATCGTTAGTATCTTCAGAAAATAAACCAATTTTCGATTTCATCATTTCTAAATATTTCTTTTGATAAATATCAGAATATTCATCTAAAATTTCTTGTAAAGGCGGTGCTTCTTCGATAAGTGGAAACAAGGCATTTGCTAATTGAAATAAATTCCAAACACCAATTTGTGATTGATTTCCAAAGCGGTATCGCTTGTGTTGATTGTCGGTTGTATTTGGTGTCCAGCCAGCATCGTAGCCTTCTAACCATCCGTAAGGACCGTAATCGATGGTTAATCCGAGGATAGACATATTGTCGGTATTCATAACGCCATGAACAAAACCAATACGTTGCCAATGAACAATCATTTCAATAGTTCGATTTCTTATTTCGGTTAAAAAATCAAGATATTTTTGTTTTCCTTCGGATGTAATTTCAGGATAAAAATGAGTAATCGTATAATCTGCTAATGTTTTTAAAGCAGGATAATTTTTTCTAGATGATAAAATTTCAAAACTTCCAAAACGAATAAAACTTGGAGCTAAGCGGCTTACAATTGCACCTTTTTCATAGGCTGCATTTCCGTTGTATAACATATCTCGCAACACATTATCGCCCGATAAACTTAACGATAAAGCTCTAGTTGTTGGAACGCCCAAATGAAACATTGCTTCGCTACATAAATATTCTCTGACCGATGAGCGTAAAACGGCCAAACCATCGGCAGTTCTTGAATATGGAGTTTCTCCAGCACCTTTTAATTGTATTGCCCAACGTTTATTATTGTGTACAACTTCGGTTAAATTGATAGCTCTACCATCGCCTAATTGTCCTGCCCAATTTCCAAACTGATGCCCGCCATAACACATCGCAAATGGATGCGTGTTTTCTAAGACTTTATTTCCTGTAAAAATCTGTAAAAACTCTTCTGATTTAGCATCTTTTTCAGTTAATCCAATAGCAGTTAACATTTCTTTTGAAACATGAAGTAACTTCGGATTTGCTGTTTTTTTAGGTTCAACAAACGAAAAACAAGCATCTAAAACTTGTCTTCGGGTGTTTTCTAAAATTTTATCAGCAGGTAATTCTTTTGTAAAAGTATTTTGAATGTTAAGCTTCATTATTTTTTGGATAAATGGATTGACAAAATTACGGTAAATTACTTTAATTTATGAGCATGTAATTTTCGAAGTGTTGCTAATTTTGGCGAAATAACAAAACTACAATACCCTAGTGTTTGGTTTTGTCTGTAATAATTTTGATGAGCTATTTCTGCTTCGTAAAAAATAGCATATGGACTAACTTCTGTAACAATTTTATCTTCATAAAAAGGAGCAACTTCAGTTAAAACAATTTCTGAAATTTCTTTTTGCGATTCGTTATGATAAAAAATTACAGAACGATATGCTGTTCCTTTATCCGCTCCTTGCTGATTTAAGGTTGTCGGATTGTGAGTTGTCATAAAAATAATTAAAATATCTTGATATGAAATAATATTTGCATCAAAAGTAAGTTGAATTACTTCGGCATGTCCTGTTAATCCGCTACAAACTTCTCTATATGTTGGGTGTCCTGGTACGTTTCCGCCAGCATAACCAGAAACCACTTTTTCAATACCTTTTACTTCCTGAAAAACTGCTTCTGTGCACCAAAAACATCCACCGCCTAAGGTGGCTATTTGTAAATTTTGATTAGTCATTAAATTGAATTATTTTAATTTTTATTTAAAATCATTGATTCCGAATTGATGCAATATCTTAAACCACTAGGCTGAGGACCATCAGGAAAAACGTGTCCTAAATGTGCATCACAACTGTTGCATAAAACTTCTACTCGTACCATTCCCAAAGTACTATCTCTATGATATTTAATGGCATTTTCGGCAATTGGTTGGGTAAAACTAGGCCATCCTGAGCTTGAATCAAATTTAATAGTAGAATCAAATAAAGGCGTATCGCAACAAGTACAATTGTATTTTCCTTCATCATAAGTAGTACATAATTCTCCAGAAAAAGGACGTTCCGTTCCTTTTAAACGGGTAATTCTGAATTGTTCATCTGTTAATAATTCTTTCCATTGAGTTTCAGTTTTTTCAACTCTTTTTATTGGTGTTGGATTGCCATTTACAGCAAAATGAATGATTTTTTTCCAAGTAAGTATCATTGTCTTTTTAATTTAAACGAAAGATAGTTAATAATTATGGGTAATAAAATTCAAAAAAGTATCTGTAATTTTGTAAAAAAAAATCTGATGGAAAAATTAGTACTTAAAGTAGAGAATTATGTAATCAGTCTTTTAAATGAAAAATTACCTGCTTCCTTTTTATATCATAATATATTTCACACACAAAGGGTGGTGGAGAAAACAAAAATATTAATTGAAGAATTAAAAATTGATGCAAAAGACGCTACTAATTTGCTGTTATCGGCATGGTTTCATGATACTGGCTATATTTTTTCCATTGAAAATCATGAAGAAGAAAGTGTTCAAATAGCATCGGATTTTTTGAAAAAACAGGCCGTTTCAGCTGAGCTTATTTCGGAAGTTTCGAGATTGATTTTGGCTACAAAAATAGGTGCAATCGCTACTGATGAACTACAAAAAATAATGAAAGATGCCGATTGTGCACATTTAGGAAGTAAAAATTTCAGTAATTATACTTCTTTATTGCGAAAGGAGTGGGAATTAACCAAAAATGAGGTCGTTTCTGATGACGTTTGGAATGCTGGAAATATTGAATTTTTATCTAATTTTCGATTTCAGACAACTTTTGCGATTAAAAATTGGGGTAAAATAGCGCATAAAAATTTAGCTGAATTATTAATATATCAACAAAAAACAGCACATAAAAAAGTACAAAAAGCACCCGAAAGAGGCGTAGAAACAATGTTTCGGGTCGCCCTTCGAAATCATATAACTTTAAGTGATATCGCCGATACAAAGGCAAATATTTTGTTATCGGTAAATGCTATTATAATTTCGATGACCTTATCAACATTAATTCCGAAACTCGATAATCCGACCAATCATTATTTAATAATTCCGTCATTAATTTTCGTTTTATTTACCGTGGCATCTATTATTTTATCGATAATGGCAACCCGCCCAAATGTAACGCAAGGGAAATTTACTAAAGAAGACGTAGCAAATAAAAAAGTAAATTTATTGTTTTTTGGGAATTTTCATCAAATGAATTTGCCCGATTTTGAATGGGCAATGCAAGAAATGATGCAAGATCGTGATTATTTATACGGTTCGCTTACCAAAGATTTGTACTTTTTAGGCTTGGTTTTAAACCGAAAATACAAATTATTGCGCGTAACCTACACCGTTTTTATGATTGGAATTATTGTAAGTGTACTCGCTTTTGCAGTGGCTTTTAAAATACAAGACATGGCAAGTATTTTATAATTTTATAAAATTATGAATTATTTATTTTTAGGATTTAAACTGCTTGGTTAATTCATCCATCGTGATGGTTTTTTCACTGTTAAAATCATCTTGATAAATGACCGTAACACGTAACGCTTTTAAACCAGAAACACCTTGTAAGTCTTCTAATTCAAGGTTTTCTACGTTGCCTACTAATTTTTTAGATTGCAAGTAATTAATATATTTTAAATATTCTTTAGCTTCTTTATCTTGCGAATATACAATGGCAATTTTTCCAGGAATGGTAAGGCGTTTTTTGGTATTTTTGAGATGTACTTTATCAATTCTTTTTTTGATGATTTCATAGCGAATATTGTATGCACCATCTACGTCGAATTGTTTTTCATCCATTCTAAATTTTATGGATAAGGGCGTACTATGCACCAAAATTAACGATGCCACTTGTAGGTCGTGTTCCATCGATTTTCTAGCAATATTAGCTACATTTTCCATCTCGCACATTGTTTGTAATTGCCATAACCGAAGATTGTACAAATAGACTTCATCAAAGGTTTTATCTTTGGTTAAAGACTGCCCGATATACATATTATATTCGACGCCATCGGTTTTATAACGCTCAAAATAATGCGGAAACATTGCTTGTGCATCTTCTTGTTTCGCATCAATAAATTTGGCTAATTTATCATTTAAAAAAGTAACACTTTGCTCGTATGCTTTTCGTTTTTCATAGACGACATGCAAATTACTATCAATTCGATTCATGTACCTATTTATGGTAGTTTCCAAGCTGTTGTTATTGCTTTTGATGTGTTTAAAAACAGGATAAATCTCTCGTTTTAAAAAATCTAAAATTCCAATTTCATCGCCTGTTTTTAAGCCGTTGATAACGTTGTTTAAATATACTTCCACACGAAACATCAGCTCTTTATAAATGGGTAATTTCTCTAATATATAGGCTTTTTTAAGTACATAAATAGCCATGTTAAGTTGTGTTATTAAATCTTCTTTAATGGCTTCATTTCTAGCGAAAGAGGAACCTTTTATGTCCGATTGTCCGTATAACGGATATACATTTTTAAAGATTATTTGTTCTATTTTTAAGTTTTCTTTTTTGCTATAAATTCCTGCTTGATATTGTTCTGCGGCTTCATAAAATTTCCATTTTACAGTAGGATGTAGGGCAGTATAATGTTCTTGTATGGTTGCTTCTAGGACGTTTAAATATTCTTCGGATGAACGATTTATAGCGGCTTTAAAAACAGGAATAATATCTTTTAATTTTTGTTGATTTACCGAATTTAACTCATAGGCTCTTGGTGATGCGATTTCTAACAAAGCTAAATCATTATTGCTACTTGCTTTGATGGGAATCAACAAAATGCTACCAATATTTTGATTTTTTAATCTTTTTGAAAATTCATTATATTCAGAGCCTCTTCCATAATTTTCCGTATCAGATATGGCTATAATTTCTTGTTTTTCAAAAACTTGAGAAATTACATGATTACAAAAAAAACTATTACAGGCTATTTTTTTTTCATTATTAGGAAAAAGAAGACTTTCTGATTTTTTAATACGTGTGGTTTGTAACGAAAGTGTAGCGGTATCAAAAATAGAAAATCCTACTTTTAAATCTTTAATATTATAAAATTCACTTAAATCTTTGCGTAGTTTTTCGATAATTGTTCCGTTATCTTTTTCAAGCAAGGTGGTTCTTATGGATGAAATATTTTCATCGCTAGTAACATCAAACAAATTCATGATTCCAAATCCTTTAAAAATATAGCTGTTTGGCGGAAATTTTTCTTTCCAAATAGCAATATCTTCATAATTATTTAAGAGAATTTTAATGTCTTCTTTAGTGATTTTTGGTGCATTTTCAGTGGGTATAATTTCCATGAAATCGGCATTAAAAGCCACCCGATAATGTTTTATAATATTTAATGTTTTATCAGGAATATCAAAAAAAAATGGACGTTTTAAATCGATATTATATTGATAAACAGTATTTAAAATAAAAGTACATGCCATGATGTACATTTTATCATTTTCAAAATTTCGCACTTTAAATTGATATTCATCTCCTGCATTTTTAAGAATATCTTCGAGTCTTTTTGTAAATTTAAAAGAGGTAAATGAAAAAGGAATTGTGGCTACTTTAATTTCATTTAAGGTAAGCATTTCTGGAAATAATGTTTCTAGTAAAACATCGATAATCGCTTCGTGTTTTTTTAATAATGAAACATCAGAAAAACCATTAATAAGTTCAGGATATTTAGCAACTTCTTTTAAAATGATAGTTGCCGAGGCATTAAAAGGGTGTTTTTTGGCAGTATCACTGGCATACTGCTTAAGCATATTATATATTTTCTGAAAACTAATATGTAATTGTAGTGGTAATTCAGGATTTTTAAAGGCGTTTAATTTTCTAATTTTCATAAAATGATGATTAATCTACTACAAATTTACAAAAATCCAGACAACGTATGGGCAGACCTGTGTGTCTGCCCTATATATTGTGTGTCTGTGCCAAATGTTTAACAAGTTCTTTTAAAAGAATTGTCGTTGTTTATTTCTGTCTGAAATAAATAATAATTGGTACACCATTAAAATTATAATGTTGACGTAATTGATTTTCTAAATAACGTCTGTACGGATCTCTTACATACTGCGGTAAATTGGCGAAAAACGCAAATTGTGGCGTGTAAGTAGGTAACTGCATACAGTATTTAATTTTGATATACTTTCCTTTAATTGCAGGTGGCGGATTTTGTTCTAAAATTTCTAACATCGTTTCATTCAATTTACTTGTTTGAATACGGCGTTTTCTATTTTCAAAAACTTCTACGGCAGTTTCGATGGCTTTAAAAATACGTTGTTTTGTTAAAACGGATGTAAATACGATAGGCACATCAGTAAAAGGGGCAATTTTTCTTCGGATTTGTGCTTCAAAATCACGCATGGTATTGGTTTCTTTTTCAACCAAATCCCATTTGTTTACTAAAATAACGACACCTTTTTTATTTTTTTCAGCAAGCCAAAATATTTTTTCATCTTGTCCTTCAAAATCACGAGTTGCATCGACTACTAAAACGGCAACATCACAATGTTCGATTGCACGAACGGCACGCATTACAGAATAAAATTCTAAATCTTCTTTTACTTTTGATTTTTTACGAATCCCAGCAGTATCTACTAAGTTAAATTCAAAACCAAAACGATTGTATTTTGTATCAATAGAATCACGTGTTGTACCTGCAATATTGGTTACAATATTTCTATCTTCACCGATTAAAGCGTTGATAAACGACGATTTTCCAGCATTTGGACGTCCTACAATAGCAAAACGAGGAAGTTCATTTTCTTCTTCTTCTTCTTCAACAGGAATTTCTTCAGCAACGGCATCTAATAATTCACCTGTTCCACTACCATTTATTGAAGAAATAGTGTGATATCCTCCTAAACCAAGGTTATAGAATTCAACGGCATCTGCATCACGCATTGCATTATCTACCTTGTTAACAGCCATAATAATAGGCTTTTTAACTTGGCGTAAAATTTTGGCAACTTCAGCATCCATCGGTGTAATTCCTTGTTCCACATCAACAACAAAAATAATGATGTCAGCTTCTTCAATGGCTAATTGTACTTGTTTGCGTATTTCTTCTTCAAAAATATCATCAGAACCGACAACATATCCACCAGTATCAATTACCGAAAATTCCTTTCCGTTCCATTCTGATTTCCCGTAGTGTCTATCTCTTGTAACTCCACTTACAGAATCAACAATAGCTTCACGGCGTTGCACTAAACGGTTAAATAACGTGGATTTACCTACATTTGGTCTTCCAACAATGGCTACAATACTACTCATTTATACTAAAATTTGTGCAAAGATACAACTTAGGGAATTAAGTTTTGATGGAATTTTAAAGAGTATCGTATTTTTAGTACATTGTGGCACAATTACTTTTAAACGCTCTTATATATTATGAATGATAAATTATACAATCAAATTTTTTTAAAACCAAGATTTCAGTTTGATTTTGAGATGAATTCACAGGATTTATTAAATAATATAAAAGCGCATTTATTAGATGATAAACGTTATAAAATGGCAATTATAGATGCTCATATAATTATTGATGTTCCGATAAAAGATGCGCATCTTTGGTCGCCACAATTATCATTGGAAGTAGCGGAATTGACAAAAACAAGGTCAAAAATAAAAGGATTATTTGGTCCAAAACCACAAATTTGGACTTTTTTTATGTTCATACATTTTGTGGTTGCATCGGCTTTTTTAATTTCTAGCGTGATGGCGTATAGCAATTGGTCGTTAAAAAACGGGTCGATATTTCCTATTGTGATGTTGGTTGTTTTGCCAATTGTTTGGGTATTGCTATATCTTGTAGGCGCAATGGGGAAGTCTATCGGGAAAAAGCAAATGGATGAATTAAAAGAGTTTACACAAGATTTATTAATTAAAATAAATTAAGCGCTTGTTTAAATTTCATCTGAAAAAATATGGTGTCAAAAAATGATGCCAAGGATTTTTTAACCCCTTGCTTTATTGTTATTTTGACGTTACAAATTTTTTTTGATTAAAATTTAAATATATTTTTAATCTTTGTAACCGAAACGTTTTAATTGTCGGTCGTTGGAACGCCAATTTTTATTGACTTTTACGTATAATTCTAAAAACACTTTTTTATCAAAAAAGATTTCTAAATCTTTACGCGCTTCTGTTCCTACACGTTTTATCGCCATTCCTTTATGTCCGATAATAATTCCTTTTTGGGTATCGCGTTCTACCATAATTACGGCACGGATTTTTATAATATTTTCTTCTTCGAAAAACTCTTCGGTTTCCACTTCAATAGCATATGGAATTTCTTTTTTATAGTGTGTTAATATTTTTTCACGAATTTTTTCATTGACAAAAAAGCGTTCAGGTTTGTCGGTTAATTGATCTTTCGGATAAAAAGCGGGCGCTTCAGGAAGTAATTCTATAATTTTAGTAAAAACGGAATCCACATTAAATTTCTCTAAAGCTGAAATTACATATACAAAAGCATTTGGCACTTTATTTTTCCAGTACTCAATTTTTTCTTCTACTTCATCTTGTGATGATTTGTCAATTTTATTTAATAATAAAATCACAGGAATTTCACTATGAATAATTCGCTTAAAAAAAGCTTCATTTTTGAGTTCTTTCTCACCAACTTCGACCATATAAATCAGTACATCGGCATCATCAAAAGCTGATTTTACAAAATCCATCATTGAATTTTGTAGTTCATAAGCGGGTTTTATAATTCCAGGAGTATCGGAAAAAATAACTTGATGATTTTCATCATTTACGATTCCTAAAATACGGTGTCTGGTGGTTTGTGCTTTAGCGGTAATTATTGATAATTTTTCACCAACTAATGCGTTCATTAAGGTTGATTTCCCAACATTTGGGTTTCCGATGATGTTTACAAATCCTGCTTTATGTGTCATAGGGCAAAGATAAGCTGTTTAAATTAAAAATTAATTTTTTTATAGTACTGTTATTGTAGTAGTTAAGAAATTTTTTATTTAAAAGTTAATTTTATTAGGTTAGCTAGTATAAAAGAACGTATATTTGCACTCGAAATCGCGGGATAGAGCAGTAGGTAGCTCGTCGGGCTCATAACCCGAAGGTCACTGGTTCGAGTCCAGTTCCCGCTACTATTTTACCTAAAACTCCTTACAAATTGTAAGGAGTTTTTTATTTTATATTATTTTTTCCCAAATTTGATCAACATTTAAATAAAAGCTTCCTAATGAGTTAAAGTCACATTCTTCAGGAGCTATTATCGAAAGAAAAGACTCTCCATTTTCTCTTTTATAAAGATGGTATATTTGTCCAATAATTGGCTCAAAAGTAAATTTTGCTTCAAAAATGATTTTATTATATTCAAAATCTTGCATCATTTTATCATATTCGGCTTTTAGTTCTAAATATTTAGTAGCTACTTTATGATTTATTTTATTGATACTTCTATTTTTCCAAGCAATTGTATCGGTTGTTGTAATAACGGGTGCACCTACAGAGGTTGCGTAAGGTTTTAGTGAAGCGTCATATTTTTGAGTAGTTGTATTAAAAACTACGTTATCTGGTTTTTTATCTTCTGTCATTTTATTGAAATGGTTTAGCTCAGTTCTTCAATTTTTTTAAGAATTTCGTTTGCTTCAAAACTTTTTTGGTCGCTCATTTTTCTATTTGTTGTTGATAAGCTGTGCGCTTCTTTGAGTAATTTTTCATACTGAATTTGAAGTTTTTCTTTGGGTGTTTTGCTTTTAAATATTCCGAACATTTTTTGTAGTATTTATCGTTGTCATAAGTTATCGATAGATAAGCCTAGACAATTTTTCGGATAAAGATAGTAAATGTTTAACTATTTCAGCTTTAAGTTAAACAAAATATTGAGTTAAATTTTAAATAGATTTTTATTTTTGATGTTAATTCTTTAGAAGTTCTCTTTCTACATACATGAATTTCAGTCAATTTTATACAAAAAGATAACAAATTATTAAGATTAATTTTAACCTTAATAATTTAGAGCCTGTTTAAAAATTAAATAAAAACCAAATTCTCGTCATTCTGAATTTATTTCAGAATCGCATAAAGAGAAGAACTATGGCAAATCAGGATGCGAAACTGAAATAAATTCAGTTTGACGGATTCGATTTTCTGTTTTCATGCTATAAAACTTTTTTTTGATGAAATTTAAACAGGCTCTTAAAATATAATAATAATGATATTTTGATGTTTTTTTGATAAAAAAGTGTATCTTTGCCATTCAAATCGCGGGATAGAGCAGTAGGTAGCTCGTCGGGCTCATAACCCGAAGGTCACTGGTTCGAGTCCAGTTCCCGCTACTATTTTTATCTAAAACTCCTTACAAATTGTAAGGAGTTTTTTGTTTTTAATCATTAAAAGTGTCTTTTTATTTTTTAAGATTCTAAATTATCAGAAAAACTTCAAAAGACTTTAAAAATCATATTTTTTATGCGCATCTAAGCGAATAAAAATAAATAAAAGTACCGTAAATCCCCATAAAGACGAGCCTCCGTAGCTAAAAAATGGTAGTGGAATTCCAATAGTTGGTAATAAACCGATAACCATTCCAATATTTACAATAATATGAAAAAAGATAATAGAAGCAATGCCATAACCATATATTCTTCCAAATTTATTAGTTTGATTTTCAGCTAAATAAATAATTCGATATAGTAAAAACATAAACAAAATAATAACAAAAGTACTGCCTAAAAAACCCCATTCTTCGCCAACGGTACTATAAATATAATCAGTTTCTTGCTCTGGAACAAATTTACCTTGTGTTCTATCGCCTTGTAAAAAACCTTTGCCTAGAAAACCTCCAGAACTAATTGTTAATTCAGATTGGTACGTGTTATATCCTTTATTTTTAAGGTCGGTTGTTTTCCCTAAAAGAATGTCAAATCTATCTTTTTGATGCGGTTCTAACACGTTTTCATACGTATAACCGATACCGTAAATAAATAAAGTCGTAAATAAATATAACGATATAACTTTTAATGTATTGAATCGAAAAAAGCGTTTATCTTTATAAAGTCCGTAAAAAACTCCTAAAGTTATCAGAAATAAACAACTAAAAAGAATCCAATTTGCACCAAAATAGATTGTCAGAATAAATAAAATAATTGAAACAGTTCCAAAAACAATATAATTTAAGGTTAAGCCTTCTCTATTTAAAACAAAAAAGAATGAAAAATAAATTAAAACAGATCCCATATCAGGTTGTAACGCAATAAAAAAAGCAGGTAAAAAGATAAGTACAAAAGCTTTTAATTGATTTTTAAGTAACTTAAAATTATACTTTCTATCACTAATTAATTTGGCAAGCGCTAGTGCTGTAAATGCTTTTGAAAACTCGGAAGGTTGTAAGCCGATACCTCCAAAATTATACCAAGAAGTTGCGCCGTTAATTTTTTTTCCGAAGATAAAAACTCCTGCCAATAACACTAAAGAAAGCACGTATAATACGCTGGCAAATCGTTCATAAAATTTTGAATTAAAAAATAGAATCAGAATTATTAATGGAATACTGAGTCCTATAAAAATAAATTGTTTGCCATATTTTGTTGAAAAATCAAAAATAGCTCTACTATCTTCTGTTGATGATGAGGCATAAATATTCATCCATCCGAAGCCTACAAGCACTACGTATAGTAGCACAAGTAACCAGTCGATGCCTTCAAAAATATTATTTCGTTCCTGTCGCAAGGGTATCGTTCTTTTTAATTAATTTATCGTATTCTTTTTGAAGACTCATGTTAATCATGCGTTGTTCGAGATGTTTATTGGTAATTGAACCTCTTAAGTATTTTTCAATTAATAAACTAGTTACTGGACCTGCTATTGTAGAACCATATCCACCATTTTCAACAAAAATTGCGATGGCTATTTTTGGATCATCTTTTGGGGCAAAAGCAATAAATATTGAATGGTCTTTTGCTTGTACTTTTTTACCATCCACCATTTTGGTTTTATTCTCGGAAGTTCCTGTTTTTCCACAAATTTCAATATCTTTTACTTGATATCTTCTTGCAGTTCCTTTGGTGAACACTTCGTGCATTGCTTCAATGGCAATTGGAAAATGTTTTGGGTCTATAGTCGTATTTCTTTTGATAGTATATGTGGTGTCTATAATTGCTTTATTATTAATTTTTTTAACGATATGAGGTGTATGAAAATAGCCTTTATTTGCAATAGCGGCGGTCATATTGGCTAATTGCATTGGCGTGGTTAATATTTCTCCTTGTCCAATCGCATTTGAAATTGTATAGGTAGATCGCCATCTGTTTTTATACCATTTATTATAAAATTCAGCATTAGGAACCATACCTTTTCTTCCAACGGGTAAATCATATCCTAGAAAATTTCCTAAGCCAAAACTTTCCACATGTTTGTTCCAAGTATCCATTCCTTCTTTTGGGTCGCCCGATTTATCAATAATTTTCTTATAGATGGTTGCAAAATAACTGTTACACGATTTTGCAATGGCTGTTTTTAAGTGAATCGGTCTTCCTGTGATACCACAATGACATCCCATAAATTGGCTTTTACCTGAACCATATCGGTATCCGTGATGGCAATACACACCAAAATTTTCATCAATAACTTCTTCCTGTAACCCGATTAAACCGTTGAGTATTTTAAAGGGGGAACCAGGCGGATACATGGCTTGTAATCCTCTATCAAAAGTGGGCATATTAACGGTATCGTTAAATAATTTGACAGAATTTGGCGAGCGTTTTCTTCCTACTAATAAATTTGGATCGTAAGAAGGAGCGGTTACAAGTGCCAATATTTCACCAGTTTTCGGTTCGATAGCTACAATACCACCTCTTTTTCCTGTCATTAATAATTCTCCGTATGCTTGAAGTTCACTATCAATAGTTAATGTTAGATCTTTTCCTGTAACGGCAAGGGTATCATATTTTCCATCTTTATAAGAACCTGTAATTTTATTTAGATTATTTCTTTTGAAAAATTTCCGACCTTTAACACCTCGAAGTACAGTTTCATATTGTTTTTCAACGCCAAGTTTTCCTATTAATTCTCCTTGTTCGTAATAATTATTTGTTTTTGCTTTTTGTTCATTTACCTCAGCAATAAATCCTAGAATATTAGCCCCAATTTTAATAGGATATTCTCTAATAATCCGCTTTTGAATATAAAAGCCTTTGTATTTTGGTAGTTTTTCTTGCAGATACGCAAAATCTTCTTTCGCCAATTGTTTTAAAAATACAGATGGCAACCAGCGTGCAAAATTTTCAGCTTTTTTATAGCGTTTTTTAAAACTTTTTTTATCGATTTTTAACAGCTTACAAAATTCTAAGGTATCGAGCGGCGTTACATTTTTAGGAATTATCATCACATCGTACGATAATTGATTGGCAACTAGTAGTTTATTATTTCTGTCATATACATATCCACGTTCAGGATAATCATATTCAATTTTAATGGCAGAACTCTGTATTGGATTAGGATTTACTCCACGAATAATTTGTAATTGAAATAATCGACCAATATAAATTAATCCAACAAGGGTAATTAAAAAGAGTAATAAAAAGCTTCGTTTCATGTAGTATTTGACCTTGTTTTATCTATTTAGTCACTTAAATTTAATAAAAAAGGCTATTTTTTGTTTGATAATTAATTTTTAAAGTTTTATTTCAGTTTTTTTCTAAAGATAAAACTTCCTAAAAAATACAAAATCAACGTAAAGATACTTGAGTAAAGTGTGTTTAAAAGTACTTTAGAGATATTGTAAAAGCTAAAATTAATCAAACTAAACAAAATAAAGTGATGAATACCTGTTAAAATTACGGTATAATTAAAAACTTTTCCAAAGGATTCCAATTTTAAGTCGAATAATAAATAATCGCCTTCATTTTTTTTGAAAATTGCTTTAATAAACCAAAGTCTTATATAGGCGATAAATAATATTGAAAAAGCATGTATTCCGCCAGAATTTGAAAAAGCATCAATACATAAACCTAATAAAAAAGAGATGCTTAAAAACGGAATTCTATTGGTATTTAAAGGATATAAGAAAACAAAAATAATGTATACATACGGATTGATGTATCCTAAAAATAACACATTATTTAGCACAAGAACCTGTAGCAGCAATAAAAAAACAAATAAAAATAAGAGGTAGATGGTTTTATTCATTAATCATTTATTAGTATTTATTTGTGAATATTTTCTAGGTTTTTGATTTCTTTTTTATCAAGATTTGTAACGATATAGATATGTTCTAAATTAGCCATATCATTAAATAAGGTAATATCAATTGTGTAAGAAACGGCTAATTTATCAGGAATTTCACGAACAGTTCCCACGGGAACTCCTTTTGGAAAAATGGTCGATTTTCCACCTGTAATAATCGTATCTCCAACTTTAAAAATTGCTTGCCGAGGAATATCTGTTAATTGAACGGTATTATAATTTTGTCCATTCCATTTTAAGGTACCGTAATAATTATTGTTTTTAAAGCTTGCGTTAATACTACTTTTGGCATTTAAAATAGATTGAACTCGCGCATATTTACCGCTTGTATTATCTGTAATTCCAATAATTCCTTTACTATTGATAACCGCCATTTCAGTCGTAATTCCATCATTTGTTCCTTTATTAATCGTTATAAAATTATTAGCTTCATTATAAG
Organism: Tenacibaculum piscium; assembly: GCF_021390755.1. Taxonomy (NCBI): domain Bacteria; kingdom Pseudomonadati; phylum Bacteroidota; class Flavobacteriia; order Flavobacteriales; family Flavobacteriaceae; genus Tenacibaculum; species Tenacibaculum piscium. Next base: position 191,598 of record NZ_JAJGWR010000002.1, read on the forward strand.
AATTGTTAATAATTTTACCATTGATATAAGTAAATTGTTGCTTATTTTTTAAAGAATCAATATTGGTCTTCATATCAGCATTAAGAGATATCATTGCTGTATCAGCGATATTTAGAGTACTGTATAGGGAGGCTATTTTATTTTTTAAACGGGTATTTTCTTCAGAAAGTATTTTGTTATTACTTTTTAAATGTAGATATTCAAAAATATTGGCGGATTGTTGATAAAAACCACCTGTAATATAATTGGTAGAACTAATAAATTTACTCCTGTGAAAAGAATGATTATTAATCATTAATGCAACAGCAATAATTTCTAGAAATAGAAAAAATAAGAAATTCTTATACCTCTGAAGGAAATAAAGAAGCTGTTGCATAAATAATCATTCAAAATTTATTTGATTAATACAGATTTGTATTTTTCAAGGTTTTTTAAGGCAATTCCTGTTCCACGTACTACGGCACGTAATGGGTCTTCGGCGACATATACTGGTAAATCTGTTTTACGAGATAAACGTTTATCTAATCCTCGAAGCATAGAACCTCCACCAGCTAAATAAATACCGCTATTATAAATATCGGCAGCTAATTCAGGCGGTGTTTTAGACAATGTTTCCATTACAGCATCTTCGATACGTAAGATTGATTTATCCAATGCTTTGGCAATTTCTCTGTAAGAAACCTGTACTTGTTTCGGCTTTCCGCTTAATAAATCACGTCCTTGCACCATCATATCTTCAGGCGGACTTTCTAAATCTTCGGTTGCAGAACCTATTTGTATTTTGATTCTTTCAGCCGTAGTTTCCCCTACATGTAAATTGTGTTGCGTACGCATATAATACATAATATCACTGGTAAATAAATCTCCAGCAACTTTTACAGATTGGTCGCAAACAATGCCTGCAAGTGCGATTACTGCAATTTCAGTAGTTCCTCCACCGATATCAATAATCATGTTTCCTTTTGGTTCCATAATATCAATACCAACTCCGATTGCTGCTGCCATTGGCTCGAAAATTAAATAAATTTCCTTGGCATTCATATGACGTCCAGAATCAATAACGGCACGTTTTTCAACTTCCGTAATTCCAGAGGGAATACAAATAACCATTCGCAATGATGGTGGAAAAAATTTCTTTTTGATGGCAGGAATTTGTTTAACAAATTCTTTAATCATTTCTTCAGATGCCTGAAAATCTGCAATTACGCCATCTTTTAACGGACGAATTGTTTTTATATTTTCATGAGTCTTCCCTTGCATTCTGCTAGCTTCATGACCAGTGGCAATAATTTTACCTGTCAATCGGTTACGTGCAACAATAGACGGGTTGTCAATGACAACTTTTCCATTGTGGATTATAAGTGTGTTTGCAGTACCTAAATCGACTGCAATATCTTCCGTCATAAAATCGAAGAATCCCATATAAAGTCCGTTGTTTTTACTTGTGTTTTACTTATTTTGAATGTAATCTCACAAATCTAATCAAAATCTGTGGGTAATTTACATTGAATATAAATTAATGTTTAAAATGTCTTGTTCCTGTAAACACCATAGAAACATTGTTGTTGTTACAGTAATCGATACTTAATTGGTCTTTAATAGAACCTCCTGGCTGAATTACACTTTGTATTCCTGCGTTTTTTGCAATTTCTACACAATCAGGAAATGGGAAAAAAGCATCACTTGCCATCACGGCTCCGTTTAAATCAAAATTGAAACTTTTTGCTTTCGCGATTGCTTGTGTTAAAGCGTCAACTCTACTTGTTTGACCCGTTCCACCCGCTAATAATTGCTTGTTTTTTACTAAGATAATCGTATTCGATTTGGTATTTTTACACAATTTAGAAGCAAATAATAAATCATCTAATTGTGCTGTTGATGGTTTTGTATTTGTAGGATATGATAAATCTTCTAATTTATCCGTAATCATGTCTTTATCTTGAATTAAAACACCATTTAAAGCTGTTCTAACGGTTTGTGTAGGTAAAGCGATTTCTTTTTGAACTAAAATAACCCTATTTTTCTTTCCTTTCAAGATAACTAAAGCATCATCATCAAAAGAAGGAGCGATAACTACTTCACAAAATAATTTATGAATTTCTTCGGCAGTTGCTTTATCTATTTTGGTATTTGAAATTAAAACACCTCCAAAAGCTGAGGTTGGATCGCCTGCTAAAGCATCGGTATATGCCTGAGAAATAGTGTCTCTTTGTGCAAAACCACAAGCGTTATTATGCTTTAAAATTGCAAAAGTTGGTGCTTCTCCTTTAAATTCGTTCATTAAATTAATCGAAGCATCAACATCTAATAAATTATTATAACTTAATTCTTTTCCGTGTAATTTATCGAACATTGCGTCTAAATCACCAAAGAAATAGCCTTTTTGATGTGGGTTTTCACCATATCTTAACGTTTTAGAAGTCGTTTCACTTGCTTTGTAAACAACTTCATCTTCATTAAAATAGTTGAAAATTGCTGTATCATAATGAGAAGAAACATTAAATGCTTTTGCTGCTAATTTCTTTCTATCAGAAATTGTTGTGTTTCCGTTAGTTTCAGTAATTAAATTTAAGAAATCACCATATTGTTCCATTGAAGAAACAATAATTGTGTCTTTAAAATTTTTAGCTGCTGCACGAATTAATGAAATTCCACCGATATCAACTTTTTCAATAATATCTTGTTCAGGAGCTCCAGAAGCTACTGTTTTTTCAAAAGGATATAAATCAACAATCACTAAATCTAATTGCGGAATGTTGTATTCTTTCATTTCGGCAACATCTCCTTCATGGTCTTGACGATTTAAAATTCCTCCAAATACTTTTGGATGTAATGTTTTCACACGTCCGCCTAAAATAGAAGGATATGAAGTAACTTCTTCCACAGGTACTACGTTTATACCTAATTCTTTGATGAATTTTTCTGTTCCACCAGTTGAATAAATAGTAACGCCTAGGTCGTTTAATTTTTGTACAATTGGAGCTAATCCATCTTTATGAAATACCGAAATTAGGGCAGATTTGATTGTTTTTGTGTTGTTCATTGTTGCAGTGTTGTTAAGCGCGCAAAGCTACTAAAAGCGTGAAGCTTATACAATAATTATTTTGATTTGTTATGAAATAAATAACGCTACTTTTTTACAGGCGTATTCTAATAGATTTTCGTCATCTGCTGTAAAAACATTTGCGGTATGCGAATCGATATCAATTTGACCGATGTTCTGATTATCAACAAAAATAGGAATTACAATTTCTGATTTCACTTTCCAGCCACAAGAAATATAATTGTCTTGTTCTTTCACATCTTGCACCACAAAATTTTCATTACTAACGGCAACTTGTCCACAAATTCCTTTTCCGAAAGGAATAATGGTGTGTTCGGTTGGTTCTCCATGGAATTGCGCTAATTTTAATTCGTCTTTATCGCCATTTTTAAAATAAAAACCGACCCAATCATAATATGAAATTTCGGATGCTAAATAATCACAGATTTGTTGTAATTTTTCTTCTTTAGAATGATTGTTTTCTGCAATGTTATTTATATTACTTTTTAATTCTTGTAAATTCTGTAAGCTCATTTTGATATTTTTTTAAGTAAAAGGTAAGCTACAAAAATAGTTTTAACAATTCTTTTAAATACTGATTTTTTAAATTTTTCGTATCTTTTCGTATCTTTGTTTCCAATGAAACAACTATTTACAAAAATAACGACCCTATTATTAGCTTTGCTAGTGATGTTTTCTACCTTTTCTTTTACGGTGGCAAAACATTATTGTGGTGATTTTTTAGTAGCTGTTTCTTATGTCGGCAAAGCAGATACTTGTGGAACATCAGTAGTAAAAGATACTTGTGAAACGGTTCTTAAAAAAAAGAAATGTTGTAAAGATGAACTTTCTCAAATAGAAGGACAAGACAATATTCAAAAAGTTTCTTTACAAAAAATAAGCTTTGATTCCGTAAAATTATTTATTGCGTTTAACACTTTTTATACATTATTTTTTCAAGAAATTGAGCAAGAAAAGGCTGTTTATAAGCAATATTTCCCACCAGATTTTAAGGTAAACTTTCAAATACTTCATCAAGTTTTTATTATATGATTTAGCAATTTTTATTAAGTATTTACGTCAATTTTCACGTCATTTTTATGAGGTGAAAAGTAAATATGTAACAAATTATTGTTGAATTTAATACTATAAAATCATGAAAATAAATATATTCGGTATTTTTATACTGATTTCTACTGTTGTCTTTTCTCAAAATGAATTTAAAGGCATGATTATGAACGAACATAATCCAAAAAATAATTTAGGCGTTTACGGCGCAAGCGTTCATTGGTTAGACACAAGTGTAGGTGTTACCACTAACGAAAAAGGTTGGTTTACAATTCCGTATAAAAAATCATATAAAAAATTAGTCGTGAGTTTTGTCGGATTCAAAACCGATACAATTACGATTAATGCTACTAATAATTTAAAACCGATACATCATTTTTTAACGGAAAATAGCACGTTAGAAGAAGTAACAATTAATTCTAAAAAAAAGGGAATTGAAAAATCATATTTTCATTCTCAAAATTTAGTAACGATTAATAGTGAAGAATTATTAAAAGCGGCTTGCTGTAATTTGGCAGAAAGTTTTGAAACAAATCCATCAATTGACGTTAATTATTCGGATGCTTTAACAGGAACAAAACAAATTCAAATGTTGGGATTAACCAGTCCGTATTTGTTGATAACTCAAGAAAATATTCCTTCTATTCGAGGTGCATCACAGGCTTTTGGATTGTCTTTTACGCCAGGAACTTGGGTCGAAAGTATTCAAATAACTAAAGGAGCGGGGAGTGTTGTTAATGGTTTCGAAAGTATTTCAGGACAAATAAATACCGAATTAGTAAAACCATTAACCGATGCTAAATTTTTTCTAAATACGTACGCATCCGCAGGAGGAAGGCTGGAACTCAATACACATTTCAACCAAAAAATAACAGATAAATGGCAAACAGGAATTTATATTCACGGAAATTCTAGAAATGAAAAATTTGATAAAAATAACGATGGTTTTTTAGATAATCCACTGGCAAAACAAGTGAATATCATGAATCGTTGGCAATATACAGATGCCCAAAAAGGTTGGATTAGTTTTATCAATTTTAGATATTTAGATGATGAAAAACAAGTAGGGCAGGTGGCTTTTAATCCTGATATACATCAAGGTTCAAGCACTTTTTGGGGAAGTGAAATTAAAACAAAACGCTTTGATACTTCGGCAAAAGTAGGCTATGTTTTCCCTGATTTACCGTTTCAAAGTATCGGATTTCAAGTGGCGTATAATAAACATAATCAAGATTCTTATTTTGGATTAAGGGATTATAATATTGAACATCAAAGTTTATTTTCTAGTATTATTTTTAATTCAATTATTAGCGATACTCGTAATAAATTTAAAACAGGAATCAATTTTACTTTTGATGCTTACGATGAATTTGTGAAAATTTCCACGCCTCAAAATTTCAATAGAAATGAAAAATCCTTGGGAGCTTTCTTTGAATATGGGTATGATAATGCTGATAATTTAAGTATTACTGCGGGTTTAAGAGCGGATACGCATACGATATTAGGAACTTTTTTAACGCCACGTTTGCACGTTCGATATACGGCTTGGGAAAAAGGTGTTTTTAAAGCATCGATAGGAAGAGGAAAAAGAAGTGCGAATATTTTTACAGAAAATCAACAATTTTTTGGTTCTTCAAGGCAATTAATTATTGATAAAACAGGAAATGATATCTATGGTTTAAACCCTGAAATTGCATGGAATTATGGCGTGTCATTTTTACAAGGCTATACATTATTTGATAAAAAAGGTGATGTAACATTCGATTTTTATCGAACAGATTTTCAAAATCAAGTGGTTGTTGATTGGGAAAATCCGCAGGAAATAGCCTTTTATAATTTAGATGGAAAAAGCGTTGCAAATAGTTTTCAGTTAGAAATAAATCAAAATATAGTACCGCATTTAAATACGCGTTTTTCGTATAAATATTATGACGTAAACACCGATTTTAAATCAGGAAATTTAGCGAAATCATTGCAAGCAAAACATCGATTTTTCGCCAATATTTCCTACGAAACGCATCAAAAAGAAAACCATGCACAGTGGAAATTCGACCTAACCTATAACTCGATTGGTGAACAACGCTTGCCTAATACAGTGTCAAATCCGAGTGCGTATCAACTGCCAAAATACTCGGAAAGCTACAATTTATTAAATACGCAAGTTACCAAAGTGTTTTCAAAAAAGTTTGAAATCTATGCAGGAGTAGAGAATATCACCGATTATACACAGAAAAATCCTATTCTTGGAAGTGAAAATCCGTTTGGAGAAAATTTTGATAGTACCATAATATACGCACCGATGTTTGGACGAAATTTTTATGCAGGATTGCGATTCAAAATAAAATAATCATAATAAAATTAAACCCAAATTAAACCCAAATTAAACCAAAATAAACATGAAAAAAATAGCCATAATAATTACCGTTTTAGTAATGAGTATCTCTTTATCAGCACAAAAAAAACAGAAAAATGCTAAAGTTTCTATTCAAATTGACGGCGTTTGTAAAATGTGTAAAAATCGAATTGAAAAAGCAGCTTTAAATTGCAAAGGCGTGAAATATGCAAATTGGAATGTGAACACCCACGAATTAAAATTAATTGTCGATAAACGAAAAACAAACGAACAAATTATTCAACAAAATATTGCTAATTCAGGACACGACTCTAAAGAAATTAAAGCAACTTCCGAAGCTTATGAAAGTCTGCATAATTGTTGTAAGTACAGGGATGAAGAAGTAAAAGAGGAACATAAAACAGTTGAAAAATAGTACTACTTTTTTACTGAATTATTTTTTTTTTTAGAATAAAAACACTAAAACTCAAGTTTTAAACTTGAGTTTTTTTTATGATATAATTTATAATAACATCAAAAACAGATTAATTAACTATTAATTTTAGGATAATAAAAGGCTAATTGTCAGTAGTTAATTGTGAGTTATTACTAAATTATTATTGTTTTTAAGTAACTTTCAAACGTTATGAAAAAACTTAAAAACTATCTGCCATTTCATTTTTTAATCTGTGTGATTATTGGAATTTTAACACAATATTACACGCATATTTGGCACTATAATTTTATATATTTAGCAATTTTGATGCTTTTAATAACGGGCGTTTTATTGCTTTTTAAAAATAAAATAGCAAGTAAAATTTATTATACAATTACTACTTTTTTATTTTTTATACTTCTTGGAATTTCGACTACTTTTTTAGATAATCCAAGAAATTTAAAAAATTATTATCAAGAACATCTTCGTGAAAATAGTGAAAATTCGGGTGCAATATTGCAAATTCACAAAGTTTTAAAATCGGGAAATTATGCCGATAAATATATTGCAAAGGTCATTCAAATTGATACGAAAAAAACAACAGGAAGTATTTTAGTAAATATCAATAAAGACAGTATTTCAACGCCTTTACAGGTTGATGAACGTCTTTTTATTGCGTCAGAATTTCAAAATATAAACATTGCTTTAAATCCTCATCAATTTGATTATGCCGATTATTTGGCGAAAAAACACGTATATCAGCAAGTTTTTTTGAATCAAAATAATTATAAAAAAGTTCCAACAGCAAGGGTTTCTATTTATGGTTTATCTGCCGATTTTAGACGTAAAATTCAAACATCTTTAAAAAAATACGACTTTACTAAAAATGAATTGTCTGTAATAAATGCGCTTTTACTAGGACAGCGAAAAAATATTTCTAAAAGTCTTATCGAAAGTTATACTGATGCGGGAGCGATTCATATTTTAGCGATTTCAGGATTGCATATTGGAATAATTTTAATGATGCTAAATTATTTTTTAAGTCCGATCGAACACCTTAAAAACGGGCTACTTTTTAAAACAATATTACTCGTTATATTACTTTGGATGTTCGCTTTTATTGCAGGATTATCGGCATCGGTGGTTCGGGCAGTTACGATGTTTACCTTTGTGGCAATTGGCGATTCTTTTAAAAGGAAAAAAGTTGTTGAATTTTCATTAATAAGTTCGATGCTTTTTTTATTGCTGATACAACCATTATTTCTATTTGATATCGGTTTTCAGTTGAGTTATTTGGCGGTTTTTGGAATTATTTGGGTACAACCGTTGTTGTTTAATTTATGGAATCCGAAAGGGTGGTTTTTGAGTAAATTTTGGAGTTTATTAAGCGTTTCCATAACAGCACAAGTAGGAATTTTGCCACTTATTTTGTATTATTTTCATCAATTTCCTGGATTGTTTTTTGTGTCAAATTTACTAATTATTCCTTTTTTAGGAGCAATTTTGATGGGTGGGATTTTAACAATTACATTCGCATTGTTACATATATTACCAGCTTTTTTTGTTGATTTTTATGGATTCATAATTTCATTAATGAATGAAATTGTTACTTGGGTTGCCCAGCAAAAACAATTTTTATGGCAAGAAATCCCGATGTCATTTATACAAATGTTGGTTTGGTATTGCCTTATTATTTTCACGTATCAACTGATTATCAGTAAAAAAATGAAATCGCTTATTTTAGTACTTATTGCGATGATTTCCTTACAAATTGTTTTTATTTTTGATGAAAAAAAGCAACAAGAAACACGTGAATTTATTGTTTTTCATAAAGGAAAAAGTACTTTATTAGGCATTCGAAATGGCGATAAGTTGCAAGTTTTTCACAATACAAATCACAATAAGAATCAAAAAAATATAAAAACTAAAAAGAATATAAATACTCAAGGTTTAGAAATATCTGAAGAAAAAAATATAAAAGCGTATCAAATAAATGAAGGCGTAACTAGTAATTTTCCCTCAAAAATACCTGCTATTTTTTCTTTTTATTCGGATACAATTTTACTTGTTGATAGTTTAGGAATTTATGATATTTCGTTAAAAAAACCGATTGTAATTTTACAAAATTCGCCTAAAATTAATTTAACTCGATTGTTAAAAAAACTAAATCCGAAGCAAATAATTGCTGACGGAAGTAATTATAAAAGCTATGTGAATAGGTGGGAAGCTACTTGTGGTCAACAAAAAACTCCGTTTCATAGTACTCGAAAAAACGGAGCGTTTTATATCAAAAAAGAATAATTCTACATCGCACTTTTAAATTCTTTCTCAAAAGTTGTCCATTCTGTGGTTTTGTAATGGTCTTTCGTGAAGAAATTTATGATTTTTTCAAAACGTTGCTCGCTTAAATATCCGGGAACAGTTTGAATTAATCTTTTCTCTACATCAAAAAAAGCAGTAGAAGGATAACTCATTTGTCCTTTCATAATTTGGGCGGCTAATTCATGATACTTAACGCGTCCTTGCTCGATATATTTATAAGTTTTACCGTTGAAGAAAATATCATCCTTTCCTTCGCCGTCCATTTTTACAGCGTAATAATGCTCATTAAGATATTTTATAATACTATTATTTTCATAAGTTGTTTTATCCATCTTTTTGCACCAACCACACCAATCGGTGTATAAATCGACTAAAATAGGTTTCGGATTTTTGTCATTTTTAGCAATTGCTTGTTCAAAAGTTAGCCAATTAATTTTTTCTTGTGCCTGTACATTTATCGAAATAAATGCGATTATTACGAATAATGTCGTTAAAATTGTTTTTTTCATGGTTGATAAATTTCAAAAAAAGTATCTCAATAAGTGTTCCAAATTTACAAAAAAACCTATCAATATTAATACTGTATTAATATTGATAGGTTTTTGAATTATTTTGACTTAATTTAATTTGTTGTAAATTAATTATTTAACTCCGTGCATTAATTTTTTAATTACAGGACTTAAGGCTAAAATAATAAGCGCCGCTATAATTGGAACAATTGTGAAAATTAAGAAAAATGTAGATAAACTATATTCTTCTGCAATATTTTCAATTTCACCTCCAATAACCGCTGCTACTTTATTTCCTATCGCAATGGCCAAATACCACATACCAAACATAAAAGCAATCATACGAGCAGGCACTAATTTTGATACGTATGCCAATCCGACAGGCGATAAACAAAGTTCTCCTAAAGTGTGTAATAAATACGCTAAAATCAACCAAACCATACTTACTTTAACACCCTCTTGCATTCCGTAAGAACCATACGCTAATAAACCAAAACCTGATGCCATAATAACTAAACCTAAAGCATATTTTCCCGTTACTGATGGATTGTATTTACTTTCCCACCATTTCGAAAATAAAGAAGCAAAAGCAATGATGAAAAATGAATTTAATACCGAAAACCATGATACGGTAATTTCAGAAATATCCGATGAAAATTCACGACCTAACATCCAAAGAGCAATTGCCCACATAAGGCTAAAACAGATTACTAGAACAATGTTTGAACCTGGTATTTTTTTAAAAGTCTTTTTCCAAAGGATAAATAATACATAGGTAATTATTGCTAATGGAATTACAGTAATTAAAGCATTTATTGTATTGAATATTAATGCACTATTACCAGTTAAAACTCTATCGACATTATCTCTAGCAAATAATACCAATGAAGAAGCTCCTTGTTCAAAACTCATCCAAAAGAAAACCGTAAAAAAAGCAAAGATAATAAACGCAATCATTCGGTCTCTGATTACTCTAGTGTAACGACTAATTCTGCTGATTACTAATACTAAAAATGCACCTAATCCTGCTAATACAGCAATGTATTGTCCTTCTAGGCTTCCCATTTTTAAAGCTGAAAACATATCAAAACCTGCAATTTTTGAAATTGGGTCATTTAAGGCATATCCTAAACCTAAGGTTCCTGAAATTGCGATTAAAATTTTATCAATTTTTGTAAAAGGATTTAATTGCTCTTCTTCAGAACGATTTTTATTAATTTCAATAGCTTCTGTTTCAGAAATAGCAACTGGTTTTGCACCAATTTGTCCGAATAAATTTCCTGACATCCAAAATTGGATAGTTCCTAAAAACATGAAAATTCCTGCTAATCCGAAACCATAATGCCAACCTACTTTTTCAGCTAAATATCCACATAATAACATTCCGAAAAATGCTCCTGCATTTACACCCATATAAAAAATGGTGTATGCACCATCTTTTTTATCGGGGCTTTTCTTATACATTTCAGAAATGATAGCCGTAATATTCGGTTTAAAAAAACCTGTTCCAATTACTAACAATCCTAATCCTGCGTATAATGAAATCTCGGTATCAAATGCCATTGCAGCATGTCCTAAAGTCATAATTAAAGATCCGATAACAACAGCTCCTCGATATCCTGTTAATTTATCAGCAACAACACCACCAATAATTGGGGTGATATATAATAACATGGCATACGTACCAAATAAAGCTCCTGCATTTTCAGCAGACCAACCCCATCCTGGATTATCGGCACCAACAATAGCCATGGTTAAAAAATTTACCAATAACACACGCATTCCGTAAAATGAAAAACGTTCCCACATTTCCGTGAAAAACAACACAAACAATCCCGCAGGGTGTCCTAAAACTTTGTCTTCAAATAAATTTTCAATATCTGTATTCATCTTTTGTTATATAATTTTTATTTAAGCGATTCTTTATTGGTCGTGGTTAATTAATTTAATGTTCTAAGGCTCTTTCGTTATCTTCAGCACCGTGTGTTAAGGCTTCTAATTTATTTCGGAAGACTAATACTAAAGCACCGAAAATCATACAAAAAACAGCGATTCCAGTAAAAATAGTACTTTCACCTAAGCTTTCTGCAGATTCTCCTAATAATCCTGCTAATTTATTTCCTAAACCTGTCATGGCAAAATAAACACCCATCATAATAGAAGCGTATTTTGTAGGTGATAATTTCGTGATAAACGATAATGCTACTGGAGAAATACACAATTCTCCTGTAGTATGAAGCATGTACGCCAATACTAACCAGTACATAGCAGAAGAACCTTCTTCGTTAAATTGAGCAACAGCACCTGTCATAAAAAAGAAACCTGCACCCATAATAATAAGTCCAATAATCATTTTAAATAATGATGTTGCTGTTTTCCCTTTTAGTTTTCTTTTCGCCCAAAAACCAGCAATTAAAGTTCCTAAAGTGATGATAAATAACGCATTTAAGGATTGAAACCAAGAAGCAGGAACTTCAAAGCCCATTAACATTCTATTTGTTTTTTCTTTGGCATAAATATTCATCAATCCACCAGCTTGTTCAAAAGCTCCCCAGAAGATAATTACTAATAAAAAGGAAATAAATAAAACAATAATTCTATCTTTTTCTATTTTAGTTAAAGGTTTGTCCATTAGTGCTTGTTCTGCTTTGTTTTCAGAACTTCCTAAAAAATTACCTACATGATTTAAATGTTTTTGACCTATAATATACTGTACCAAACCTAACGCCATTCCGATACCTGCAATTCCAAAACCATAATGCCATCCGTAAGTTTCTCCAACATATCCAACGACTAAAGCCGATATAAATGCACCGACATTAATTCCGATATAAAAAATAGTAAAACCTTTATCTCTTCTGATATCTCCTTGTTCATATAAACTTCCTACCATGGTAGAAATATTGGGTTTTAATAAACCAACACCCGCGATAATTAATCCTAATCCTGTGTAGAAAGCCCACATTTGCTCAATTGCCAAAACACTATGTCCGAGAACCAGTAAAATACCACCATATAATACTGATTTTTTTTGTCCTAAAAATTTATCAGCAATCCAACCTCCAGGAATTGACGCTACATATACGAGCATCGTGTACCAACCATATAATGACAACGCTTCTCCGTTGGTCCAACCTAATCCTGCGTTTTTATCAGTGGTTTGTGCAACTAAATATAATACCAAAATTGCCCTCATACCATAGTATGAAAAACGTTCCCACATTTCTGTGAAAAATAGCACATATAGCCCTATTGGGTGTCCGAATAATTCTTTTTGCGTACTAGATGCTGAATTTGTCATATGTTTCCTATAAATTATTTTTAATAAAGTTTGTCATTTTAGTATATAAGTGCAAACGAGTATTACCACCGTAAATTCCGTGATTTTTATCAGGATACATTCCCCATTCAAATTGTTTGTTGGCTTGAATTAGTGCTTCTGCCATTCTATACGCGTTTTGAACGTGTACATTATCATCACCTGTTCCGTGGATTAATAAATATTTTCCTTTTAATAATTCAGGATAATTTAAGGGCGAATTTTCATCATAACCTGTTGGGTTCTCAGAAGGTGTACGCATATAACGTTCAGTGTAAACGCTATCATAAAAACGCCAAGTAGTTACAGGTGCTACTGCAATTGCGGTTGTAAAAATATCATTTCCTTTTAAGATACAATTCGTACTCATGTGTCCTCCGAATGACCAACCCCAGATTCCAATTCTATTGGCATCAACATACGGTAAATCAGCTAATTTTTTCGCTACTGAAATTTGATCTTCTGTTTCGTATTTTACTAAGTTTAAGTAGGTAACTTTTTTGAAATCTCTTCCTTTAAAACCAGTTCCTCGACCATCAACACAAACAATAATATAACCGCTTTGTGCTAGCATTTGATGCCAATAATCGTTCGAATCATTCCAGCTATTTTTTACACTTTGAGAACCTGGTCCTGAATATTGATACATCAAAACAGGATATTTCTTGCTTGCATCAAAATTAGCAGGTTTAATCGTGTACATATTTAAGTCGTTTCCGTTTATATTAATGGTAGAAAACTCTTTTTTACTTAAATTATACTGCGAAACTACTTGTTTTAAATCAGCGTTATCTTTGATGGTTTTTAACACTTTTCCTGTGTTATCTCGTAATGAATATACGGTTGGCGTAGTGGCATCAGAAAAAGTATTGATAAAATAATGCCTATTTTTACTAAAAGAAGCATTGTTTGTTCCTGATGGATTACTGATTAATTTTTTATAATCACCCGATAAAGAAATACTGTAAACACCTCTATTTATCGAGCCATTTTCTACGGATTGATAGTAAATTGTTTTTTTATCGGCATCAAAACCGTAATAATTGGTTACTTCCCAATTTCCTTTGGTAATTTGATTGATTAATTTTCCTTTTTTATCATAATGATACATATGATTGTAGCCATCTTTTTCGCTTGACCAAATAAAACTGTTATCTTCTAAAAAAGTTAAATCATCATTTACGGCAACAAATGCGTTGTCTGTTTCGTTTAAAATTAAGGAAGTATCGTATGTTTCGGCATTGATAAAATACATTTTCAAATCATTTTGATGACGATTTAAAGTACGAACAGCTAGAGTATTTGCATCTTTTGTCCAGTTGATTCTTGGAATATATTCATAATTGCCAAACAGTACTTTAGCGGTTCCGTTGGTGTTTAAATTGTAAATATGCACGGTAACTTTTGCATTTTCTTCGCCTGCTTTCGGGTATTTAAAAACCTCTTGCGTTGGATATATTTCGTTTCCATATACATCCATAGAGAATGTTTTTACAGCACTTTCATCGAAACGTAAATATGCTAAATTTGTTCCATCAGCACTCCATTCAAAAGCTCTTACAAAGGCAAATTCTTCTTCGTAAACCCAGTCGGTGATACCGTTGATAATTTTATTTTTCTCACCATCTTTTGTTACCTGAACAAGGGTATTATTTGAAAAATCTCTAATAAACAAATTATTATCTTTTGCGTAGGCAACTTTATTGCTATCTGGCGAAAAAGTAGGACGTTGAATATCTTCTCCTATTAATGTTAGCATTTTTGATGAAACATCATATAGATAAAATGTTCCTAAAAATGAATGACGAAAAATCGGTTTGAAATTAGTTCCTAAAATTAGTTTTGTTTCATCGCTATTAAAGCTGTATGATTGAAATGTTTTTAAACCGTTTAAAGTAGCGCCATTTACGATGCTTTCAACTTTTTCTAAGGTTTTATAACTGTATTTATCAACTGTTGATGTTCCATTTTCCGTATTTAATAAGGAATAAAAATCACCATTCATTGAATTTAATGAATTCATGTAATCGGCTCTAAATGTGCCTTTTCTCCATATATCTTCTAAGGATACCTCTTTTTTTTGTGCTTGCAAAAAAGTAGATATTCCTATGAAAATTATTAATATTTTCTTCATGTTGAATTGTTGTTTATCTGAAAAGTTTGCCAAGTTTACGGAAAAATCAGCAAAAAACGTGTCAAAAAAAGCATAAATACTAAATAAGCCCCCTATTTTAACAGGATTCATTTATCTTTGAACGATCTAAAATTATTAAAAAATGTCTAAAATTATTGCTGGATTTTCTAAACTTTCCAAAGAAGAAAAAATAGAATGGTTAGCGAAAACGTATTTTTCTAAGCAACCTAAAATTACTCAAACCTTAAAACAATATTGGAATGCTGATGAAAAACTGCAACAATTACATGATGATTTTATAGAAAATACCATTTCTAATTTTTATATGCCCTACGGAATTGCGCCAAATTTCATCATCAATGGGCAAGATTATGTAATTCCGATGGTCGTTGAAGAAAGTTCGGTTGTTGCGGCGGCATCGTTAGTTGCTAAATATTGGAGTACTCGTGGTGGTTTTAAAACTGAAGTTATTTCTACTACCAAAATTGGACAAGTACATTTTATGTATGAAGGCAATAAAGAAGATTTAAACACCTATTTTAATAATCAAAAAGAAAATTTATATACCGCAACGGCTTCCATCACTAAAAATATGGAAAAACGTGGCGGTGGTATTTTAGATATTCAATTAATTGATAAAACCGATAAACTTGCCAATTATTATCAACTTCATGTCACTTTTGAAACAAAAGATAGCATGGGAGCAAATTTTATCAATTCTTGTTTAGAAGCTATTGCTAAAACTTTTCAAAAAGAAGATATTGAAATTGTAATGAGCATTTTATCAAACTATGTTCCTGAGTGTTTGGTACGTGCTGAAGTTTCTTGTAAAATTGAAGATTTAGGCGGAGAAAATCCTCAGAAATTTGCTCAAAAATTTGAACAAGCTGTTAAAATTGCTGAAATAGAACCTTACAGAGCCGTTACTCATAATAAAGGAATTATGAATGGTATCGACGCTGTTGTTTTGGCCACAGGAAACGATTTTAGAGCTATTGAAGCTGGTGCGCACGCCTACGCTTCAAAAGACGGGCAATACAAAAGTTTAACGCATTGTGAAATAAAAAACGGAATCTTTAAATTTTGGATTGAAATTCCGCTTGCTCTTGGAACTGTTGGTGGATTAACTGCTTTACATCCGATGGCAAAATTATCGTTAGATATGATGCAAAAACCATCAGCAAAACAATTAATGGAAATTATTGCAACTGCTGGTTTAGCTCAAAATTTTGCCGCTTTACGTGCTTTAACAACTAAAGGAATTCAGCACGGACACATGAAAATGCACTTGCAAAACATTTTAAATCAGCTAGAAGCAACATCCGAAGAAAAAGAAATTGTTACCACTTATTTTGATAACAAAACTGTTTCTCATAGCGCCGTAGTTGATAAAATTAACGAATTAAGAAACTAAAATTTTGGATACATTTTATAGTAACGGAAAATTATTAGTAACAGGCGAATACCTTGTTTTAGACGGCGCAATATCATTGGCTGTTCCAACGAAATTTGGGCAAGATTTAATAGTTGAACCCATAAAAGAAAAACAACTTATTTGGGGAAGTTTTACCAATACTGGCGAATGCTGGTTTGAAGCTACTTTCGATTTGCCAAAGTTACGTTTAACTTCTACTACTTTTAATTCTGATAAAGAAGGAAGTGCCGAATTTATTGCGGAAACTTTATCGGATATTTTACAAGAAGCTAAAAAATTAAATCCTGATTTTCTAAGCGATAAAAATGCCGATAATAATGGCTATCTTGTAAAAACAAACTTAACTTTTCCTCAAAATTGGGGATTAGGAAGTTCATCAACGTTGATAAATAATATCGCAACTTGGGCAAAAGTAAATCCGTTTATTTTGTTGCAAAATGCCTTTTCAGGAAGTGGTTATGATATTGCTTGTGCAAGTAATAACACGCCTATTTTATATCAACTAGATGCAAAAAAACCGATTGTATCAAAAGTAAATTTCAATCCAAATTTTACAGATGAATTATTTTTTATCTATTTAAATCAAAAACAAAATAGCCGAGAAGGAATTGCACAATATAAAAATCATCGAGAAGAAGCTAAAAAATTAATTCCTGAAATAAACAATTTAACACAGCAATTTTTAAAAACAGACTCTACTAAAAATATCAATAAAATAATCGTTGAACACGAACAAATAATCAGTTCAATTATTAAACAAACACCCGTAAAAAAACGTCTTTTTCCAGATTATTTTGGAGAAATAAAAAGTTTAGGTGCTTGGGGTGGTGATTTTGTTTTAGCTACAGGAAATGAAAATACCATAAATTATTTCGAAGAAAAAGGATATAATACAATTGTTCCTTATCAAAAAATGGTTTTATAATCGTTTTCAGAAAAATATCAAAATTATTCAAACGGATAAAAATAAATAATGAAAAAAGTAATTATTATAGGTGGCGGTGCTGCAGGACATTTTACAGCAATTAATGCAAAAGAACAAAATCCTGATTTAGATATTACCATTCTTGAAAAAGGAAAAGAAGTTTTACAAAAAGTAAAAATTTCTGGTGGAGGACGCTGTAATGTTACACACGCTTGTTTTGAACCGAAAGAATTAGTGAAATTTTATCCTAGAGGAGAAAAAGAACTTTTAGGTCCTTTTCATCAATTTATGACAGGCGATACTTTTGAATGGTTTGATGACAGAGGCGTTCCGTTGAAAATTGAAGATGATAACAGAGTTTTTCCTGAGGCAAATACTTCGCAAGCAATTATTGATTGTTTTCAAAATGCTATTGATAAATTAGGAATTAAAGTTTTAAAAAATCACGGTGTAAATTCTGTTGAAAAAAATAATAAACAATGGATTATCAACACAAAAGAACAACAATTTGAAGCCGATTATTTAGTAATTGCGGCTGGTAGTTCTAAAAAAGTTTGGGATTTATGTAAAACTTTAGAACATACTATTGTTGAACCTGTGCCTTCATTATTTACTTTTAATATCAAGGATAAAAGAATTATAGATTTAGGCGGAATATCTGTTCCAAATGCTGATGTAAAATTAGTAGGAACAAATTTAGAAAACTCAGGACCTTTATTAATTACACATTGGGGATTGAGTGGACCTGCAATTTTAAAGTTATCGGCTTTTGGAGCACGTATTTTAGCTGATAAAAATTATCAATATAATGTTTTAGTAAATTGGCTAGGGCAAGATTTTGATGATACTTTAGATGAATTAACAGCTCTAAAAAGTTCTCAAGCAAGAAAACAAATACATTTAAAATCGCCATTTGCTGATATTCCTCGTCGTTTATGGGAACGTTTTGTTGCTGCTGCTGAAATTAAAACAACCCAAAACTGGGGAGATTTAAGCAATAAACAATTACATAATTTAGCTACGCAATTAACAAAAGGATTGTTTAATGCCAACGGACGAACCACTTTTAAAGATGAATTTGTAACTGCTGGAGGTGTCGATTTGAAAGAAATTAACTTTAAACGTTTTGAAAGTAAATTACACAAAAACTTATTTATGGTTGGTGAAGTTTTAAATATTGATGCCGTTACTGGTGGATTTAATTTTCAAAATGCGTGGACTGGTGCCTTTATTTGTGCAAAAAGTATTGCGGAATAATTAAAAATATAAACAATAAAAAAGCCTTTTTCAAATTTGAAAAAGGCTTTTTTTATATAAATTAACAACGAAGTGTTAAAGCAAATTTTTAAGCGTTTGCCATTGCTTTTTTCGACTTTCTGTAGATGAAAGAATTGAAAATATTTCTTTTTCCGAAGTTGTTTATCGATTTTGCATTTACAAATTTGATAAATAATTTTCTACTAACACCAAAGTATTCATACGTATTACCATCAGTAAAAGTAACCTCTAACAACATACTTTTATGTTGATAATCAGCAACTCTCGATTCTGTAATCGTTACTTTATACGCATCAGCATGTGCTTCTTTAGTTTCAGGAGCAATACTTACTAAAAAATGATATCCATCAATAATTTGAGTACTTACTTCTTCCGCTTCTAATTTCTTATCCTCGTCTTGAAATTTATCTGGATGCCACTCTTTTACCAATCCTCGGTACGTGGTTTTTAATTCTTTTAAAACTATAGCGCCTTCTACATTAAAAAGCTTCTTATATTCTTTTATACGTTTCATCTGTATGAAATAATTTAGCCCGCGAAATTACTCAAATTATCTGAATATGAGATACAAAGCTGTTTAAATTTAAAAATATTTTATTTTATCCAACGAATATTTTAGCTAAATACTTCAAAAACAATTCTTAATTAATAACTCATAACCGTACCAAAATACAATAATTGAAATGTTTTGACATCTAAAAGTAAACAATTCATTGCCATCATGATTCCGTAGTTTGAAGTATCAAAAAAAAGATATTCAAAATAATTTAATTCATGTTCATCGAAATCATAAAAAATAGTATCTGTTTTAAAATGACCCTTATAAAAATTTTCTAATTGCGATAATTGATGCCCATTAATTTTAACAGCATAATTATACAAACTATCAATTTTTATTTTAAGCTGATTCCCCTTAAAACTTAGCGTTTTATCATTTGCAAAAAGTAGGTTTTTATAATGATTTTCCGCTAACATTTCATATAAAATCTGTTCGGTATTTACTTGATTTTGAAGTTCCTCAATATATTTTGATACATTATTCGAGAGTCTATTTAATTGTCCTATTTTAACGCTAGTATGTTGAAACATTAGCGGTTTTTCTTGTGCTTGTTTTTCAAAGAACAATGTTCTACCGAGAATCATTTTATCACTAAGCGTAATAGCTTCGGTTATCGATTGATGCGCTGTGTAAGTCGCAAATTTATGTTGCGAAAAACCATTCAAAGAACCACTAAAATAAAAAATAAAAGCAATAATGAAAGTGAAAAAATACCGAAGGTTCATAGCATAAATAATTTTAGTGAAAAATAGTAAATTTCGGTTGGTTTTTATAGATTAAAACATCAACTTATAAAACCAACCGAAATTAATCAGAAATGATTATTCTTCCTCTTCGTAACAATTAAACACCATTGTATACCCGTATTCTAGGGCTTCTTCATAGTGCTCTTTTTGATCTTCATCAACATCATCTGCAGAGTTTAACGTAAAATATTCTTCTTCTATTTCAGTAACTTTCCAACCTTCGTCTTTTATATAATGTTTGGCAAGTTTTAAAGCTCCTTCGATATCTTTATAATCGATATACAAACTTACATAAGCTCCTGCAACTTCATCATAATGTTCAGACGATTTCTTTGGTTTTGCTAAGGCATTTATTAAAAACATAATTCTATTTTTTTAAATTTAATTAAACAAGTTCGCCTCGGTGAGGCTTTAAGGCATCTCTAAAAATTTTCATAACGCTTTCATCAATATTGATAAAAGCAATAGCATGCATCGGATGTAACTCCTGAAAATTTACTTCATCATACGCTAAATTATCAATTAAAGCAAATTCCTTTAAATGAATGCAATGATACTTGGCAGTAGCTAATCCGTCAGGACCTTTAAAATCCCATATTAATTTTATTTTTTTACCCATAAATTTATACGGTTTTATATCCACAAAAATACCAAATTTAAACATACTAAATCGCCTTACTACTAGCGTTATTTTAAAAACACTTTTTTATAGGATATATTGTTAATCAGCTGATAAATAATTACTATCTAATAATCAATTTTACAAGCTTTAAATCCTTTAGAAACATTAAATAAACATTTAGTTTGGTGTTTCTTAACATTGAAAGTAAGACAGTAATAAATAATCAATAATAAATGACTTGATAAATTATATTTTAACTAAAAAAAACATTGAAATATAATTTTTTACCATAATAAGATACCTTATTACCATTAATTAGGGAAAACGAATATTATTTAAGTTATTTGAGTAAATAATTTAAATTTTAAAACATGAGAGTAACATTATTATGGCTACTTTTTCTTATCACGCAAGTTACATTTGCTCAAGAAAAAATGATATCAGGGGTAGTCTCAGATGAATCTGGAGGACTTCCAGGTGTTAGTATTATTATTAAAGGAACCACAACCGGTGTAGAAACCGATTTTGATGGTAATTATGCAATTAAAGCAAAACAAAATGACATTCTTGTTTTTAGTTTTGTAGGAAAAGCTACCGTTCAAAAAACAGTAGGGGCTTCAAGTAAACTTAATGTTACATTAGCTGATGACCAAAACTTATTAAACGAAGTGGTTGTTACTGCCTTAGGTATTAAAAGAGAAAAGAAATCTTTAGGGTATGCAACGCAAGAAGTTAAAGGAGATGAGTTATCTAAAGTAGCAACTTCTAACGTAGCAAATGCGATTTCTGGTAAAGTATCGGGTGTTGCTATTAGAAAATCAGGTAATATTGGTGGTTCAACGAATGTTGTAATTCGTGGTAATACTTCTATTACTGGAAATAACCAAGCGTTATGGGTTATTGATGGTGTACCGATGAATAATGATAATACCAATACTGCTGATCAAAAAGCTGGTGGTAATGATGGTGGTTTTGATTATGGAAATGCTGCATCAGATATTAATCCTGATGATATTGCATCAATGTCTGTATTAAAAGGAGCTGCTGCTTCTGCATTATACGGTTCAAGAGCTGCAAACGGGGTTATTATTGTAACTACTAAAAAAGGTAGAGAAGCAAAAGGATTTGGTGTTACTGTAAATAGCGGTGTAACAGTAGGTTCAGTTGATAAAGAAACATTACCAGAGTACCAAAAAGAATACGGTGCTGGTTGGGGTGGTTTTGGTGCAAACATAGATTTAGGTTCAGGAAGTCATCCTTTTTTACTTACTGCAGATGATGCTGCTTGGGGACCAAAATATGATTCAAAATTATTAGTTTATGGTTGGGAATCTTTTCACCCAGAATTAGCTACCTATGGAAAAGCAAGAGCTTATGTTGCTCCAAAAAATGACCCAAATTCATTTTATCAAAAAAGTACTACTTTTACCAACTCGGTATCGTTACAAGGAAGTACCGATAAAAGTTCTTTCCGTTTAGGATATACGAAATACGAACAAAACGAAGGGATTTTACCAAATAGTAAGTATAAAAAAGATAACTTTAGTTTTTCTGCTTCTCATAATTTGTCTGAAGAAACAACTGTTAGTGCTAGTGCAAACTACATTAAAACAGATGCTTTAGGATTAAATGAAACTGGTTATGGAACTGGTGGTAATGGGTATGCAAGTAGTGTTAGACAATGGTACACAAGTGATGTAGATTTCGCAACAATGAAGGATGCTTACTTTAAAACAAGACGTAACCTTACATGGAATGTATGGTCTCCTACCAATAGAGAAGCTGCTTTTCATGATAATCCTTATTTTCAACGTTACGAAAACTATAACAACTTTAACAGAGACCGTTTCTTTGGAAACTTTAGTATAAATACTAAATTTAACTCTTGGATGGGTGCTACTGCTAGAGCTGGTATCGATACGTATAGCCAAATTCAAGAAGAGCGTACTGCTATTGGTTCTAAAAGAACTGGTAATTTAAAAGGAAAGTACTCTAGATATGATAAAACTTTTAGAGAGTTTAACATGGATTTAATCCTTAACTTTAATACCGATATTACAGAAAATATCAGCTTTACAGGTTTAATAGGTGCAAATGCAAGACGCTCTAAAGATAGAAATGTTTATTCAGTTACTAACGGAGGTTTGTCAGTACCTAATGTATATTCTCTTGAAAATTCAATTGAAACGCCTAATCCAGCATCGGAAAATTTAGCAACCATTGGTACTAATAGTGCGTATGCAAACGCTTCTTTTGGATTTAATGATACGTACTACTTAGAAGGAACTTTTAGAGTTGATGAAGCATCAACATTACCTTCTGATAGTAATGTATATACCTATCCTTCTATTTCTGGTACATACATCTTTAGTAAGCACCTTAAAGCAGACTGGTTCTCTTTTGGTAAATTACGTATGAACTATGCAGAAACTGGTAACGATGCAAGTTTTGCTGTAATTCAATCGACCTATACTAAGCAAACAAATTATGATGGAAAACCTCGTTTTGCTATTGAAGGAACTAAAAAGAATCCAGATTTAAAAAGTGAAAGTACAAGTGCTTATGAAGCAGGTTTAGAGCTTAAATTCTTAAAAAATAGAATTGGTTTAGATATTTCTGCATATAGAACAGTAACTTCTGATCAAATTATGGATGTTGCTGCAGCTCCAACTACTGGATATTACAGATATTATGTAAATGCTGGTGAGGTTGAAAATAAAGGTATTGAAATAGGACTTAGTTTAGTGCCTGTAAAAACAAATGATTTTACATGGAGAACAAACATTAACTGGTCTAAAAACAAAAATAAAGTACGTAGTCTTTTTGATGATTTAGACCAATTTGAGATAGGATTTTTCCAAGGAATTAAATCGGTTGCTAAAGTAGGAAGACCTTTAGGTACTATGATTGGTAGAGGTTTCAAATATAATGACAAAGGACAACGTATAGTAGGAACTGATGGTCATTACGAAAATGTAGAGGATGTAATTATTGGAGATGCTAATCCTGATTGGATTGCAGGTATTACGAACTCTTTTAGTTATAAAAACTTTAATTTTAGTTTCTTAGTTGATGTTAAACAAGGAGGAAGTGTGTTCTCTTTAGATCAGAAATTTGGTCAATCAACAGGTATTTATTCTAATACTGTAGGAAACAATCACTTAGGAAACCCTGTACGTAACCCTGTTACAACTGGAGCAGATAGTGGAGGTGTTATCAACCCAGGAGTTTTAGCGGATGGTACTAAAAATGAAAAGATAATCGCTATGGACTACTATGCAGCGGATAAAAAACCAGAAGAAGCGTTTGTTTATGATGCCTCTTATGTAAAATTACGTGAAGTTTCTTTAAGCTATAGTGTACCTTCTAAATTTTTAGATAAATCATTTATCAAAAATGTTACATTATCAGCAAGTGCTAGTAACTTATGGATTATCAGTAAAGAATTACCGTATGCAGACCCAGAAGCAACTGCTTCATCAGGAAACTTACAAGGATTCCAAACAGGAGCTATGCCTAGTACGAAAGAATATAATTTTAATGTAAAATTTAACTTTTAAGATGAGAAAAATATATAAACAAGGGATTTTAGCCTTAGCTATCTCTTCATTATTAGTAACGAGTTCTTGTGATAACGTAGAGTCGTTAAATACCGATACAAAATCATTTACAACAGCAGTACCTGAAGCTTTTATGACTTCAGCGCAGGTAAGTCATACTTATTTTTTACACAACGCTGATGTAAATAATAATAACTTTAGAAAATACGTACAACAATGGGGTGCTAGAGCTTACAAAGATGAAGATCAGTATAACCAAGCTAAAAGAGATTTAGGAGCTAGTTATTATAGTTCTTTATATACAGGAGTTTTAGCGAAATTGTATGAGTCTAAAAAGCTTATTCAAGAGAAAGAAACTTTTTCTGCAGAAGAAGTAATTGCTAAAAAGAATAAATTAGCAATTATTGAAATTCAAGTAGTGAATGCTTACATGACATTAGTTGACCTTTTTGGAAATGTACCATATACGGAAGCACTTGATTTAGCAAACTTTCCTACACCTAAGTATGATGATGCGAAAACTATTTATTTAGATTTAGCAAAAAGAATTACAAATGCTGTTAATTCATTAAATACAAATGTTGGTAGTTTTGATGGTGCTGATTTAATCCATAATGGAGATGTTGCTAAATGGAAAATGTACGGTAACAGTATCAAATTAAAAATGGGACTTCACTTAGCTGATGTGGATGCTACTAAAGCAAAACAATTAGTGGAAGAAGCGTATGCTTCTGGAGTTATTTCATCAAATGCAGATAACACTGTAATGAAATACTTAGATAAAGAGATTGAACAAAATCCTCTTTATGCAAGTTTAGTTGAAGAGTCTCAATTAATTCCTACTTCTTTTTTAGTGGATAATTTAGATGCTAAAGAAGATCCAAGAAGAGATTTCTTTTTTGACCCAGCAACTAAAATAGCCTTATTTGAAAAAGATTCTGATGGTAATATTGTCAAGGATGAAAATGATGAGAATGTCTATAAATTAGATAAGGATGGCAACAAAATAAAAGAGTATAAAGGATTTCTTTATGCAGATGGAGAAGGAGCTTTTGATTTATTTTCTTCACAAGGTACAGCTTTAAAGAAAAAAGACACCGAAGGTGTAATTTTTGATTATTCAGAAACTTCTTTTCTTTTAGCAGATGCTGCTAGTAGAGGTTTTTCAGTAGGAAATACTGCGGCTCATTATTATGAGCAAGGTATTAAAGCAAGTATGGAATATTGGGGCGTTGCTGATGCTGACGTTACTACATATTTAGCAAGACCAGATGTTGCTTTTGCAACGGCTACAGGTTCTACTAAACAAAAAATAGCAGAACAATTATGGATTGCTTACTACAACAGAGGTTTAGAATCTTGGACGGAATATAGACGTTTAGATTTCCCTGTATTAACTGCACCTAAATCAGCAGTTGCTGAATCAGAAGGGAAAGTTCCAGTTAGAATTATTTATCCATCTTCAGTAAGAGTACGTAATGCTGCTAATTATGCGGATGCTGCATCTAAAATTGGAGGAGATAAAATGACTACCAAATTATTTTGGGATAAATACTAATAAAATAAATATTATATAATTATTTGAATTAATAGTATTTTATTTATTACTGAAAAAGGCTGTCTGAAAAGACAGCCTTTTTTTCGTTCTTAATAACTGTTACAAAACATATCTTTACATATCTTTGTTTTTAAATAGCCGAAAAATTGAACACAGCAGATTTTATTTCAAAAAAAACATCAGAAACAATTATAAACGCAAGCTATACTTGGCAAACACCGAGTAATATTGCTTTGGTAAAATATTGGGGAAAAAGTGAACCGCAAATCCCTAAAAATGCGTCTATCAGTTTTACGTTAAATAATTGCCATACCATTACAACGATTGATTTTGAAAAAATAACAGCAACAACATCAAAAAAAGAGAAAGCAATTTTTGAATTATTTTTTGAAGGAAAAAAGAAAGACGATTTTAAACCTAAAATTGCAAAATTCTTCGAAAGAATACAAGAATACTGTCCGTACATCTTAGACTATAAAATGATTATTTCTTCTGAAAATTCATTTCCTCATAGTAGTGGAATTGCATCATCAGCAAGTGGAATGTCAGCAATTGCAATGTGTTTATTGAGCTTAGAAAAAGATTTAAATCCTAGTTTAACAGCGGATTTTATCCATAAAAAAGCCTCTTTTTTAGCTCGTTTAGGTTCTGGAAGTGCGAGTAGAAGTATCGAAGGAAAATTAGTCGTTTGGGGAAAACATCCTCAAATTGAAGGAAGTTCTGATTTATTTGCCGTTAAATTTCCGTATAAAATACATCCGATTTTTGATAATTATTGTGATACTATTTTATTAGTCGATAAAGGCGAAAAACAAGTTTCATCCACAGTCGGACACAATTTAATGCACGAGCATCCGTATGCCGAACAACGTTTTATCCAAGCAAATGAAAACCTATCGAAATTAACTGATATTCTTCAAAATGGAAATATCAAAGAATTTATCAATTTGGTAGAAAGCGAAGCATTAACCTTGCACGCAATGATGCTTACTAGCAATCCGTATTTTATTTTGATGAAACCAAATACGCTAGAAGTCATCAATAAAATATGGGAATATAGAACTGAAAATAATAGTAATATCTGTTTTACTTTAGATGCTGGGGCAAATGTTCATGTATTGTATCCTGAAAACGAAAAGAAAGACGTGGAGCTTTTTATCAAAAATAATTTAGCAGAGTATTGTCAAAAAAATCAGTATATTACAGATATTGTTGGGCTAGGAGCAAAACAAATAATAGCGTAATGTATCAAAATATGAAAACCTCAACAGTAATACTACTACTATTTATAGGATTTTTAAGTGTATCTGCAACGGCTCAAAAAATAACTTGGCTTGATAAAAATAAACAAGAAACATCTAAAAAAAATCATGAATATTATAGTGTTCAAGAATTTGAAGGAACACTAAAAACATTCTACAAAACTGGCGAACTCTTTGAGCAAGGGAACTATAACAATCAGAAAAAAGAAGGCGTTTGGAAAACCTTTTATAAAAATGGAAAAATAAAAACCAAAGGAAAATACCGAAATAATGAAAAAGTAGGTGTTTGGAAAACTTTTTACAAAAATGTGTACTAGTTTGTAAACGAGCACTTTTACACGTACTTTTGTATCGTAATAAAAATAGCAATGAAAGGACCTTTATTTTACGCAAAAATATTACTCTTCGGAGAATATGGAATTATTAAAGACTCAAAAGGATTAGCAATTCCTTTTAATTCTTATAAAGGCGTATTAAAATCAGCCAATACTTTAACAGGAGAAGCTGAAAAATCAAACGCTAATTTAGCGAGATTTCAAGAATATTTAAGTACGCTAAATTCTGATATCGTTTCTTTTGATACAACATCTTTTAAAAATGATATTGATAAAGGAATGTATTTCGATTCGTCAATTCCGCAAGGCTATGGCGTTGGAAGTTCAGGTGCGTTAGTTGCCGCTATTTACGATAAATATGCCGCTGATAAAATTACCGTATTAGAGAACTTAACCCGTGATAAATTATTAGTACTAAAACAAGTTTTTTCTTTGATGGAATCTTTTTTCCATGGAAAAAGTTCTGGTTTAGACCCGTTAAACTCGTATTTAAGTTTGCCGATTTTAATCAATTCGAAAGAACATATTGAAGCTGCCGGTATTCCTTCTCAAAAACAAGGAAAAGGTGCTGTTTTTCTATTAGATTCCGAGCAAGCAGGCGAAACCGAACCGATGGTAAATATCTTTATGAACAAGATGAAAAATGAAGGATTTCGAAAAATGTTAAGCGAAGAATTTTCATTACATACCGATGCTTGTATTGATGATTTTTTACAAGGAAATGTAAAGTCGTTGTTTGGAAACGTTAAAAAATTATCAAAAGTTGTTTTAACCAATTTTAAACCGATGATTCCTACCGCTTTTCATAAAATTTGGAAAAAAGGAATTGAAACCAATGAATATTACTTAAAACTTTGCGGTTCTGGTGGCGGTGGTTATATTTTAGGATTTACCGAAGATTATGAAAAAGCAAAAACAAGTTTAAAAGACTATAAATTAGAACTAGTATATCGATTCTAAAATTAGAATTTAAACAAGATTATTTATGAATTTATGAGCCGTGTATCAGCAAAAATAATCGTAAAAAAACTATTCAGTCTTTTATCAGTTGTTAGAGGATACAATATTTTAGTACTAATAGCAGCTCAGTATTTGGCTGCTATTTTTATTTTTTCGAATCATAAATCTATAAAATCAGTGCTTTTTGATTGGCATTTATTATACTTAGTAATCGCTACTATTTGCGTGGTTGCTGCAGGTTATATTATCAATAATTTTTATGATAAAGATGCCGATAAAATAAACCGTCCTATTAAAACAACCTTGGATTCCTATGTAAAACAAGAAACCAAATTATCGCTCTATTTTTTTTTAAATTTCACAGGTTTTGCCTTCGGATTATTGGTTTCTTGGCGAGCGGCTTTCTTTTTTTCAGTATATATTTTCGGAATTTGGTTATATTCTCATAAGCTTAAAAAACATCCTTTTATAGGATTAATTAGCGTTACTATTTTAACAATACTTCCTTTTTTTGTGCTTTTTGTACATTATAAAAATTTTTCAAAAGTAATTTTTGTACATGCAATTTTTTTATTTTTAATCATTCTTATTCGTGAATTAATTAAAAATTTAGAAAATATTAAAGGAGCAATTATCAATAATTATAACACGTTTCCTGTAAAATATGGCGAAAAAAATACCAAAAAATTAATCATCTTATTAATGGTCTTAACACTGATTCCAATTGGTGTTTTATTTAAGTATCCTGCTATTGAATACATGAAATATTATTTCTATTTAGCTGCGATTACCTTAGTTTTTATCGGTTTTTATACTTGGAGAGCAACCAAAACAAATCAATATCGTTTGTTGCACAATATCTTAAAAGTGCTGTTGTTAATCGGTGTATTTAGCTTGCTTTTTATTGATAAGTCTTTAATTTTAGATAAAGTAGTTACTGTTCTAGATTAAATAATTACCCTATATTTGCACCCTTATTTAAAAATAAATTATGAATTCAAAAAACTCGTCGAGAGGACGACAGGCTGACAAGAACAGCAATCCTCGTGAAAAAAAATCATCTGACAGAAATAGAACATCTTCTAGATCGGATAGAAGTTCTTCTGATAGAAATAGTGGTTCTTCAGAAAGAAACAGAAATTCTTCTGATAGATCTGACAGAAACAGAAGCTCATCTGATAGAAGTAGTAGTTATTCAGAAAGAAAATCATCATCTACCGATAGAACTTCTTCGGATAGACCTGTTAGAAAATCATCAGAAAAACCAAGATTTGCAACTAGTGCTTCGGATAATAAAAAACAGTTTAGAAGTGATGCTAGAAAACCAGCTGTTGAGCAAGTAAGCAAAGATGATACTGCAGGGATTCGCTTAAACAAGTACATTTCTAATTCAGGAATTTGTTCTCGTAGAGAAGCCGATACGTATATTGAACACGGAAGTGTTTTTGTAAACGGAAATTTAATGACACAAATGGGCTACAAGGTACAACCTACCGATGAAGTTCGTTTTGATGGTACTTTAATTTCAATCGAAAAGAAACGTTATATCTTATTAAACAAGCCTAAAAACTATATTACTACCATGGAAGATGAACGTGGTCGTAAAACAGTGATGGAACTTGTAGATAATGCTACCAAAGAACGTATTTATCCTGTTGGAAGACTAGATAGAAACACTACTGGTTTATTATTGTTTACAAACGATGGTGAGTTAGCTAAAAAATTAACACATCCAAAACATAATGTACGTAAATTATATCAAGCTTCTTTAGATAAGAAATTATCTATATCAGATTTAGATAAATTACGTGGTGATGTTGTTATTGAAGGAAAAAAAGTTTTTATTGATGCTGTTTCTTATGTAGAAGGTGAACGAAAAACCGAAGTAGGAATTGAAATTCACTCTGGAAGAAACAGAATTGTACGTAAAATATTTGAAAACTTCGGATACGCAGTTACAAAATTAGATCGTGTTATTTTTGCAGGAATGACTAAACGTAATTTACCTCGTGGTAGATGGCGTGAATTAACCGAGCAGGAAGTAAATACCTTAAAAATGTTATAAATATTCTTTTTAAAACATAATTTAAAATCTCATATAATAGCTATATGAGATTTTTTTTTACCTGAAATTGAAGTGATTAATAATTTAAAATACCTTAAAAATAGGCTGAAAAAAAAGTATATTTTTTTATAAAAGAAGTGTAAATAGAGTTTATTTTGTATTAAAATAGTATCATAAATGTTGATTTATTCTTAATTTTAAGTAAATTTTCTTTAATTTATGATTTAATGACCATTATATACTGCTACTTATTTTTATTTTAATTCGTAATTTTTTTAATTTATTATTCTTCTAAAATATCAGTATTATGAAAGAATAATCAATCATAAAAAAAAAGTCTTTTTTATCAAATAAAACTAATATTATACCCTTAAATAATAAGATGATAATTTTTTTTAAGGATAGATCTGTAATTATATATTTTTATTTAACTGACTATTAATTAGGTTTTTGTGTTTTTTTTAAAAGAGTCCTTATAAAAGTATACATACATTTTTTATAGCCTTTTTTTTTTGTTGATAGAAAAAAATAAGCCTTTTTTTTAAGATATTTTTAGTGTTTTATTTGTTGTTTTTTTTGAAAGAATTAACAAAATTAATGTTGTTTTATTCGCAATAAAAAGAAACTGAATTTAAAATAATTTATTTTTTTTAAGATTATTTTATGATTAAAGTTGTTTATGACATAAAAAAATAGCAATTTTGGCATAATTAATTCAAATAATTATATAATGAAAACAAAGTTTAATGGAATTTTAACGCTATTGTTAGCGTTGGTTGTGCAAATTTCCTTTGCCCAAGACAGAACAATTTCAGGTACTGTATCAGATGAGTCAGGACCATTGCCTGGAGTAACAGTATTGAGAAAAGGTACAGCGAAAGGTACGGAAACTGATTTTGATGGAAAATATACCATTGCTACTAAACAAGGTGAAGTACTTATATTCAGTTTTGTAGGAATGAAAACCGCTCAAAAAACAGTGGGAGCTTCAAATAGTATTAATCTTGTTATGCAAAATGACAATGTTTTAGACGAAATTGTGGTTACTGCCTTAGGTATTAAAAGAAAATCAGATGAAATTACAACTGCAAATCAAGTTGTAAAAGCATCTGAAATCACTAAAGCGGAAGTACCTACGGTTACTCAAGGTTTAGTTGGTAAAGTTTCTGGTTTACAAATTAACACGACGAGTCAAGGTGCAAAACCAACTTTTGATTTAAGATTACGTGGTAATAGATCTTTAACAGGAAACAACAGTGCTTTAATCGTAATTGATGGTGCTATTTCTTCTAGTGTTGTATTAAACGCTTTAGATCCTAAATCTATCGAAAGTGTAAACGTTATAAAAGGTGCAAATGGTGCTGCTTTATACGGTTCTGACGGAAGTAACGGGGTGTTAATCGTTACTACTAAAAAAGGAAATAATGACGGTAAATTTAGAGTAACAATTGGTACTTCAGTACAAGTTCAAGAATTAGCGTATTTACCAGAAAGACAAACTACTTACGGTCAAGGTTGGGGTACTGGAATTAACTTAGCTGAAAATGGTGGATGGGGTCCTGCTTTTGATGGTTCAATACAACCAGTTGGTGTAGCAGCTCCTGGATTTGAGCAAATGTATGCGCCATACGTTGGTGATGCTGATAATATCAAAAGTTTCTTTAAAAAAGGTTTCCAAAAGCAACATAACATCGGTCTTTCAACAGGTAGTTTAGAGCAAGGGTATGTGAACTTTTCTGCAGGTTTATTAGATGTAACTTCTATTATTCCTAATGAAAAATATAAGCGTAGTTCTTTTAATTTCAAAGCTGGTAAAAAAGTAGGAAAAGTTACCGTAGATGGTTCTATTTCTTACATTGTTGATAGTGAAAAAGTAGCAAGTTCTGAAACTACTCGTGGTGATAACTCTGTATATGGAGCTTTATTACAAACACCAACAAACGTAAATCTTGATCAATTTAAAGATTTTACAGGAAACGAAAGAAATACACGTCACTGGAACTCATATTATTTAAGTCCTTACTGGGTATTAGATAATGTAAGATCTACTACTAAAAGTGATATTGTAAACACAACAATAAACTTAGGATATGAAATTAATGACAACATTAATTTTACTGTTTTAGGAAATGCTATTTTCCGTCAAACAAATACAGAATACAAAAGAAATGCTTTTACAGAGCCAGTAGTACGAGTAGGAGATAGAACTGCTTCTTCACGTTATACAACGCGTAACAGAACGACAAGAGAAATTTATAGTAACTATAAATTTAATTTTGATTATGATTTAACAGAAGATATTACCTTTAAAGCAAACGTAGGGGGAGATATTAGAGAGTTTAACCGTAAATATTTATATTCAGGGGTAAATAATTTAGCAATTGAATCATTATCAAATATTGCTTCTGGTGCTTCTGCTCCAACAGTTACTGATGCGAAATATAAGAGAAGAGCAATTGGTCTTTTTGGAAATTTTGATTTCGGTTTTAGAGATTATTTATTCTTAAACATGACTGCTAGAAATGACTGGACTTCTAAATTATCGAAAGATAACAATTCATTCTTTTATCCATCAGCAGGGGTATCTTTTGTACCAACAAAAGCATTTCCTAGTTTAAAAACGAATGTGTTAAATAAAATGAAATTATCATACTCTTTCGTAAAAGTTGGTAATGATGCTGCAGGGATTAACGCAATTAATGCTATTTATGAAAAGCCAGCTGCTTTTCCTTATGGAGATTTAACTTCATTTCGTCCTGATAGAACTATTACAGATCCTAACTTAACACCAGAATTTATAGCGTCTCATGAATTTGGATTAAATGTAGATTTATACAGAAGTCGTGTAACTTTAGATGTTAGTGCATTTACCTCTAAAAATACCGATCAAGTTGTGAAAGTAGCCTCTTCTAGAGCAAGTGGTGTAGAAGAAGCAGGAATCAATATTGGAGAAACATCTTCTCAAGGTTTTGAAGTAGATTTAGGATTCGTTCCTATTAAAACGGATGATTTACGTTGGGATCTTAGAGTTAGTTATGCAACAAATAAAACTGTAGTTGATAAAATTTCAGATTCTTTAGATGAGGTTGTAATTTCTAATGATACTGATGTTGATATTGTAGCTAAAAAAGGAGAAGAATTTCCTTTAATCAAAGGTATTGCGTATCAAAGAGATGATAAAGGAAGAGTTATTGTAGATGCAAGTACAGGAAACCCATTACAAACAGATGCAAAGGTAGTATTAGGAAAAGTTACTCCTGATTATGTTTTAGGATTAACGTCTGCATTAAACTACAAAGGATTTACGTTATCTACAACACTTGATTATAGAACAGGTCATAGTATTTATAGTAGTGTAAAGAAAGAATTAGTAAGAAATGGTTTAGCTGTTGAAACAGTTCAATCAGGACGTAAAGGATTTATACTTCCTAACTCTGTAATATCAGATGGTAAAGGAGGATATGTTCCTAATACAAACGTAATTACTGGAGGAACAACTTCAAATTCTATTACAAATTATTATACAGGAAACTTCGGTGATAGTGCTGAAAACTTTGTTCTAGATGCAACTGCTTTAAAAGTACGTGAAATTTCATTAACGTATGATATGCCAAAAGACTTCTTAAAGAATACAGGTGTTAATAGTTTACAGATAGGATTAAGTGCTAGAAACCCTTTTGTTTTATTATCAAATGATAACAGAGGATTTACGGATCCAGAATATAATTCTGCTGGTGGTGATACTTCTAAAGCTGGTGATAGTTTTAACAATGCAGGTGGAGCTTCAAGGTATGACTTATTACCTCCAACAAGGTATTATGGTCTTAGTGTTAACTTATCATTATAAAATTAAATTATGAAATTATTTAGAAATATATTATTAGGAACTGCCGTTGTAGCATTTGGCGCATGTTCTGATTACTTGGATGTAAATAAGGATTTAAACAATCCTACTGAAGTAACAAAAGGAATTCAATTACCTGCTGCTTTACTTGATTCTTATTCAGGAAAAGTTGTAGATGGTAACATTTACGGAAACGTTTTAATGAATAGTTGGTCTGGAAATATTCTTAATTTTACGGGTGCTTATGACCCTTGGACTAAATTAGATATTAAAACAGAAGATGTTTCTTTTTTATGGAATCGTATGTATTTAGGGATTGCTGAATTAGATAATATTATTCAAACAAGTACGCCTGGTACTGATGATTATTATAAGGCGATTGCGTTGATTAATAAATCTTTTTACATGCAAACAATTGTTGATTTATGGGGGAATGTTCCTTATTCTGAAGCTTTTAAAGGTGGTGAAAATTTAGCACCTGCTTATGATGATCAAAAAGAGATTTATCGTGGATTAGTGGCTAACATAAACCAAGCTGTAGCATTAATTAACAATGCTGATGCTACTATGGTATCGGAAGTTAAAGCTGAAGATGTTGTTTATCAGGGAGATATGACCAAGTGGCTTAAATTAGCAAATACGGTTAAATTACGTCTTTTAGTAAGACAGTCTGATTTAACAGATGCTGAAACGAAAGCGTATATCAATAAAGAAAAGGCTTCTTTAACTCAAAATGGTGGTTTAATCAGTGTAGGTGAAACGGTAACGATAAATCCAGCATTTGATAAAACAAATGAAGATAAAAATAGTCCGTTTTTCAATCGTTTTCATGATTCTGAAGGGAAAACAAATGGTTGGTATGCACAATCTGCTGCTGCTGAACATGCTATTAAATTCTTAAAAGGAGATTTAACAGGTGTTGCCGATCCTCGATTAAAAACACTTTATAAAAGTATTGGTGATGATAAATACGAAGGTATTAAGCAAGGAGCTTTAAAAGAAGAATCTCCTAAAAAAGTATCTAGTATTGGAGAGATTCCTTTTAAAGGAGGTGCTGAAGGTGATGGTATTTTAATTAGTTCTGCACAATCATTATTCTTACAATCAGAAGCTGTTTTAAAAGGGTTAATTCCTGGTGATGCAAAGGCATTATTTGAAAGTGGTATTAGAGAATCTTTAGCTTATCATGGTGTTAGTGCTGAAGATGCAAATGCGTATATGACTTCATCTAGTAGTGCTAATAAAATTGGTTGGAATGGTTCTGCAAATAAAGTAGAAGCAATTATGACTCAAAAATGGATTGCTTTAAATAGTATCAATGCTATTGAATCTTTTATTGAGTATAACCGTACAGGATATCCTGTTACTCCGATGCCTTTAAGAGCAACGAATAGTAAAAAACCAAATCGTTTTCCTTATCCTGATTCAGAGTATTCTGGTAACACCGCTAACGCAACTGCTCAAGGAATATCTCAAAGCAATATTTTTACTGAAACGATATTCTGGGATACTACAAAATAATTTAAAAAATTAGAAAAAAATGAAAACATTTAAAATAACAATATTTTTTATAGTAGCGATACTTGCTTTTTCTGCATGTCAAGAAGATCAAGATTTTACTACTGTAGATAAAAATGGACCATCTATTGTTGGATTTCAAGAATCAAGCAAAACGATTTCTCATTTTGAAGATAAAGGGGCTGTTGTATCAAAAATTCCTGTGGCTTATTTAGGCGGAGGAGATGGTCAATTCTTAAAGAAAGATGTAGATTTAACAATTGCTGTTATTGCTGATAAATCATCAGCAAAAGAGGGAACAGAATTCTCTTTAGCAACAAAAAAAGTAACGCTTAAAGCAGGTGCTGAATTTGTTGAATTACCTTTAACAGTAAATACAGGTTCTTTAGATTTATCGAAACCTTCAAACGTTGTATTACAAATTAGCTCTAGCGACCCTCAAACAGTGGTAGCTGCTAAAAATGGACAAGTTTCAATAACTTTCGTTGGATGTAAAGCAAATGTTGAAGATTTTACTTATGATAATAAAATGGTAGGTGCTGAATATGACGGAACTCCAACATTGAGAGATTACCCAGCTGAACCGATTATTTTACATGATGGAACTCCTAACTTATACAGAACAGCGACAACTTTTAGATGGGGTGTCGGTAGTTTAACTCCTACTGCAAAGTATGATGGTTTTGTATTTGAAGTTATCTGTGGAGATGTATTTATCAAAAAACAAAGTTTGGGAGCTGTTTATTCTAACCAAGTAGAGTCTTTAGATGGTGATGAATCAACACCAGCAGGTAAAGTTGATGCGGATGGAAATATTACTATCGAATACAGAGTTATTGTTTCTGATGGAAAATTCCGTAAGGTAAAAAGTACATATACTAAAAACTAAATTAAAATAATGATGAAACATATTTTATATAAAACAGCTTCGCTTGTATTTCTTGGGTTAGCGATGGCATCATGTGAACCAGAATTCACAGAAACAGGAATGTTAACTACCGAGGATAAAAGACCTGTTGCTACTGCTTCTGTTTCTTCTTTACAGATAAAAGAAGGGAAATCAGGTAGTGTTAAATTTACACTTGATAAAGCAATTGGTGAACCTTCAATATTATTAGTTTCTGTTGTAGGCGCTGAAAATGATGAAGAAAACAATCAAGTTTTAAACGGTTTTACGTTTAACAGTATTGATAGCGAAGGAGAATCAACCGCTCTTGAAGCATCAAGTTCACTTGAGTTTGGTAGAGGTTTTGAATTAAAGATTCCTGCTTATACAACACAAGTAGAGCTTAGTATTGAAACATCAGTAGAAACAAATACAACAACGGATCAAAAGTTTGTTGTGCGTATTGAAGATCATACTTACAATTATGTAAAAACGAATAAAAATGGAACTCCTATTTTTATTCCGGTTACTATTAAAGATACTCCTTCTTTAGATTTAACTTTAGATTTCAATACTTCAGGACCTAATGGAACTGATTTATGTGAAGCAGGCGTTAAATTTGAGTTCTATTTAGTAGATGCTCAAGGTAACTATACTGATCCTGTAAAAGGAGACTGTACAAGTGAGATGAAGCTTAATATCAACACGATTAAAAGTGGTACGTATACAATTGAAGGTTATTTAAGTGATTATGGAGATTTCCCTAAAGCAGATACTGACCCTGTTGTTGATTTAACAATTCCATTTCATATTGCTACAGCAAATAAATCTAAATCAATAGATTTAACATTCAATACAGCAAATAATGCTTGGGATCAAATTATACTTCCTGGAACTGTAACTGTAAATAATGATGCTACCTTTACAATAAAAGATACTGATGGTAAGGTTTTATTTAGTAGTGCTAAATAATTATTTCAAAAGTATATTTTAAAATAAATTAAAAGTATTTTACAATTAAAAGGAGCTGTTTTATAACAGCTCCTTTTTTAGTTTAATAGAGATTTATATCATAAAAAAAGCAACCTGAAAGGGTTGCTTTTTTTATGATATGTAAGAAAAAATTATACTAATTCAACAAATAAACCTTCTTCAGTTTTTTCAACTTTTGCTAATTTATTTTTAGTTAATCCTTTAATTGTTTTATCCCATTTTTTGTTTGATAAAGAAGCTTGTATTTTTAAGTTATTTAATTCAATTTTTTCAGCTTTTTCGATGATTGCTAAAACAGTTTTTTCATCTTCGGTTAATTCAAGAGTAGGTGCTTTTTTCTCGGGTCTCATTTGCGGGAAAAATAACACTTCTTGAATAGATGGATTATTAGTTAAATACATAATTAACCTGTCCATCCCGATTCCTAAACCAGAAGTTGGAGGCATTCCGTATTCTAAAGCACGTAAAAAATCGTGGTCGATAAATTCAGTTGCTTCGTCATCGCCACGTTCGGCTAATTTTAACTGCGCTTCAAAACGTTCACGTTGGTCGATTGGGTCATTTAATTCAGAATATGCGTTGGCAATTTCTTTACCACAAACCATTAATTCAAAACGTTCTGTTAGTTCAGGATTATCTCTATGTTCTTTACATAAAGGCGACATTTCCTTTGGATAATCAGTAATAAAAGTAGGCTGAATGTAGTTTCCTTCACATTTTTCACCAAACATTTCATCAATTAATTTTCCTTTCCCCATGGTTGCATCTACTTCGATACCCATTTCTTTGGCAGCCTCAAAAAGTTCACTTTCTGATTTTCCATTAATATCAAAACCAGTAAAATGTTTGATAGAATCTGCCATGGTAACTCTTGCGTATGGCGCTTTAAAATCAATTTTATGTTCTCCAAAAGTTGTTTCACTTGTTCCATTTACGGCAATGGCACAATGTTCTAATAACTTTTCGGTAAAGTCCATCATCCAGTTGTAGTCTTTGTAGGCTACATAAATTTCCATGGCTGTAAATTCAGGATTATGTGTTCTATCCATTCCTTCATTTCTGAAGTTTTTAGAGAACTCATACACGCCATCAAAACCACCAACAATTAATCTTTTTAGATATAATTCATTGGCGATACGCATATATAAAGGTACGTCTAAAGCATTGTGATGCGTCATAAAAGGTCTTGCAGAAGCACCACCAGCAATAGGCTGTAAAATGGGTGTTTCTACTTCAAAGTAACCAGCATCATTAAAGAAGTTACGCATTGCGGTAAATAACTTTGTACGTTTTACGAATACTTCTTTTACGTGTGGATTTACTACTAAATCAGCATAACGCTGACGGTAACGCATTTCAGGATCTGTAAAACCGTCAAAAGTATTTCCTTGTGCATCTACTTTTGGCAATGGCAATGGTTTTAAGGATTTACTTAAAAGTTTAAAATCTTTTACCATTACGGTTTTTTCACCAACTTGTGTGGTAAATAACGTTCCTTCAATACCGATAAAATCACCGATATCTAATAATTTTTTATATACTTCGTTGTATAAGGTTTTATCTTCTCCCGTACATATTTCATCACGATTAAAATAGACTTGAATACGTCCTTCGCTATCTTGTAATTCGGCAAAAGAAGCTTTTCCTTGAATACGACGACTCATTAATCGACCAGCAATTATCACCTTTTTTCCTTCTTCAAATTCTTTTTTGATAACGTTCGAATTTGAATTTAAAGGGAATAAATCAGCAGGATAAGGATTGATACCTAATTCACGTAATTTTCCTAATTTTTCTCTACGTACAACTTCTTGTTCTGATAATTGCATTGATTTTTATATAATTTTTAATGAAGCTACAAATATACAATCAATTACAGCATTAAACAACGATTAACAAAATGGGCTTTTTTGTAAAATATCATAAAAAAATTATAAATTGATGATTGTTTTTGTGAAGCATAAAAAAAGAAGTATATTTGCAGGCTGATTTTTTTATAAATATCAGCGATTTAGTTGTGTTGTTAGGCACTTTAAATAGTGTCATGGTTTTGTTAACCAATGGAAAGCTTCCCTGAGATGGGTCGCTTTTTTTTTGTGCTAAATTTCAATTTTTGGAGCTATTTCCCGCTTTCCGCACTCGCTCTTTTTTTGAAGAAAAATCAAAAAAAGGAGCTCAAACAAATGCTTCAATCGGGGCTAGGCATTCAGTTTTTCAATTTTAATACGAATTAATTTCATATAAAATACGTTATTTAAACAGTGTAAAAAACTGATTGAAAGTGGTTTGCTATTTTTATTTTAAACTAAATAATTAGTTACAACTAATTATTTAGTTATATTTGTAATAAACAAATAGATTATCTAAAAAAATGAGCAAACAATTAACAAAAGCAGAAGAGCAAATAATGCAGGTATTATGGCATTTAAAAACGGCCTCGGTAAAAGAAATAATTACTGAATTACCAAATCCAAAACCTGCTTATAATACGGTGTCAACGATTATCAGAATTTTAGAAACCAAAAAATTTGTAGGGCATCAGCAAAAGGGTAGAGGTTATGTATATTATCCGTTGGTAGAAAAAACGGCTTATAGTAATGATAGTTTGCATAAACTAATGAATGGTTATTTTGAAGGTTCTTTTAAAAGTATGGTGTCTTTTTTTATGAAAGAAAATAAAATGGATATCCAAGAATTGGAAAGCATTTTAAAAGAGGTTGATAAAAATAAAAAATCATGTTAAACTATAGTATTCAGGTAATTTTATTTCAAGTATTATTTGTAGCTGTTTATGATTTGTTTTTAAGTAAAGAAACATTTTTTACTAAAAACAGGTGGTATTTGTTAAGTACTTCAGTTATTTCATTTTTGTTGCCATTTTTTAAAATACCAACCCTACAAAAATCAGTAAGACAAGAGTATCGTGTTTTATTACCAGAAGTAGTTTTATCACCTCAAAGTGTGTTCGAAAAATCAGCAATTTATCAATCTATAAATTATGTAGAAGTGTTTTTTTCTATTGGATGTTTACTGTTTTTTGTAATTTTCATTATAAAGCTACAACGAATAATATATTTAATTTTTAAATATGGAAGCGAAAACAAACGAACCTACAAATTAGTTTTACTTCCCGAAAACTCAAAAGCATTCTCATTTTTTAACTATATATTTTTAGGTGCTGGAATTTCTGAAGAAAAACAAGAAAAAATAATTCAACACGAGTTGGTACATAGTACACAAAAACACACATTTGATTTATTATTCTTTGAAATTCTTAGAATAGTGATGTGGTTTAATCCGATGATTTACGTGTATCAAAACCGAATAACCTTAGTACACGAATATCTTTCAGATCAAGAGGTTAGTAAAAATATTTTAAAAGAAAATTATATAAATAATTTATTATCAGATGTGTTTCAAGTAGATAATATTTCCTTTATCAATCAATTTTATAAACATTCATTAATTAAAAAACGAGTTATTATGATGACAAAAGAAAAATCAAAAGAAGTAAAAAAAATGAAGTATTTGATATTAATTCCGATGTTAGTAAGCATGGTTTTATACACTTCCTGTAATGTTGAAAAAGATAATGAAAATCAGCAAATTATCAAAGATCAGGTAAGCGTTTATAAAATGATAGATGGTAAAATAACGGCTATTCCTTCTAGTGGTTATCAAAGTAAATATCTTGACATTTATCTAGGTGATAATAAACCTAATGCCAAAGAAGTTTTAGTATCAGAATTAACATCCGAAGAAAAAGAGGAATATCAAATTTTATTAAATAGCTTAGAAAATCGTTCTCTACCAATTAAAATGACAATTTTTGAAACTAGTAATAATAGAAAAATGATTTTTTATGAATCTAAATATAAAAGATTAAAAAAATTAGTAGATAATAATAATATTACTTTTTCAGATTTAGATAAAATACCAACATTTTCAGGTTGTGAAAAAAATGATAAAAAATGTTTTAATAACAGTATTTCTAAGTTTATACACAAAAATATTAACGCAAAACTAGCCAATACTTTAGGTTTATCAGCAGGTGAAAAGAGAGTTTATGTTCAGTTTAAAATTGATGAAAAAGGTAATATTATTGATATTAAAGCACGTGCCCCACACCAAAAATTACAGGAAGCAGTTATAGCGATAGTACAAAAATTACCCAAAATGATACCAGGAGAAGTAGCAGGAAAAGTGGTCGAAATAGGTTATGCTTTACCAATTATTTTTAATGTTGAGTAAAAAAATACTTAAAAGCCGAGGTATATACTTCGGCTTTTATAATTCGAGTAATTCTTCAATAAAATTACGAGAATTCGATAAACGAGGAACTTTATGTTGTCCTCCTAATTTTCCTTTTTTGGTAAACCAATCATAGAATAAATTTTCACGAGCAATATGTATTTTCGGCATTGCTAAAGTCATATTATGATATCGTTTGGCTTCATAATCCGAATTAATTTCTTGTAATGAACTGTCTAATAATTTGGTGAAAAGTGTTATATCTTCTGGTTTTTCATTAAATTCGATAATCCATTGATGTCCGCCACTTTTTTTATCTGCCATAAAAATAGGACCAACGGTATAATCCTTAATCGTTGCTTTTGTTTTTTTACAGGCTATTTTTAAGGCATCTTCGGCATTTTCGATGATTAATTCTTCTCCAAAAACATTAATATGATGTTTGGTGCGTCCTGTAATTTTTATGCGATACGGATTTGTATTGGTAAAACGGACGGTATCGCCAATTAAATAGCGCCATAAACCGCCATTAGTGGTAATAACAACGGCATAATTAATTCCTATTTCTACTTCGGATAATGGAATTGCAATAGAATTTTCGCCATCATATTGGCTCATCGGAATAAATTCATAAAAAATACCATAATCCAACATTAAGAGTAGTTCATCGGAATTATTAATATCTTGAATGGCAAAAAAACCTTCGGATGCATTATAGCTTTCGTAATATTTAAAATTTTTCTTCGGAATTAATTTTTTGTATTGTTCTCGATAGGGATTAAAATTTACGCCTCCATGAAAATAAACTTCTAAATTAGGCCAAACCTCTAAGATATTATCTTTACCAGTTTTTTCTAAAACCCGATTTAAAAGTACCAACATCCAACTAGGAACACCAAATAAACTGGTAATATTTTCATCAATAGTTTCATCAATAATGGCTTCAATTTTGGCTTCCCATTCATTCATTAACGATACTTCTTGGCTAGGAGCAGAGCTAAAATCTGCCCAAAAAGGCAAATTTTCTGTTAAAATCGCCGATAAATCACCAAAATAAGAATTGTTATTTTCATAAATTGCTGTGCTACCGCCAAGTTTTAAAGCTTTACCAGCAAACATGTTAGTATTTTCATTGTTCGAAACATATAAGCAGAGCATATCTTTTCCTGCTTTCAAATGACAATCTTCAATTGCTTGATCGCTTACAGGAATAAATTTACTTTTTGCATTGGTTGTTCCACTACTTTTTGCAAACCAACGGATAGGTGTTGGCCAAAACAAGTTCTGTTCGCCTTTTCGGCAACGTTCGATAAGCGGTTCAATACTTTCATATTGTTGAATAGGAATATTTTTAGTAAAATCGGCATATTTTTTAATAGATGAAAAATGATGTGCTTTTCCAAATTCAGTACTTTTAGCAGTCTGTATTAATTTTTGAAGCAATTCATCCTGAACATCAATA
Organism: Tenacibaculum piscium; assembly: GCF_021390755.1. Lineage (NCBI taxonomy): Bacteria > Pseudomonadati > Bacteroidota > Flavobacteriia > Flavobacteriales > Flavobacteriaceae > Tenacibaculum > Tenacibaculum piscium. The sequence continues at coordinate 235,020 of NZ_JAJGWR010000002.1, forward strand.
GGATATTTTAAAAATAATTCGACTTGGTGTTTACGCTTTTTTAAAAACCAAGAAATAATAGAATTTATAAATGGAAACGACATAGGTTACGACTTAATGATTTTTTTTACAGTTTTTTACAGTAAGTTTGTGAAGCTAAAAGTAATAAAATTTAAGACATGGAGTACCAAGGAATTTTAAAAAAAATGTCCACCGAAAATTTAGAGACCGTTCAATATTATTTAGATATGGGTTCGGATTTTATTAATATGAATCAGTTGTTAAACAGGCAAATAAAATTAAGTTTTGTAGGGTATTCGTGTTTAAATTGTTCTTCTTCACAAGAAATATACCGTCAGGGTTTTTGTAAGAAGTGTTTTTTCGAAATGCCAAATGCAGGCGATTGGATTATGCGTCCTGAATTAAGCACGGCACATTTAGGCATCGAAGATAGAGATTTAGCCTATGAAAAAAGTGTGCAATTAAAACCTCATATTGTATATTTAGCAAATTCGAGTAGCGTAAAAGTTGGTGTTACCAGAAAAGGACAAGTGCCAACTCGTTGGATAGATCAAGGAGCACATGAAGCCATCGAAATTGTGGAAGTACCAAACAGGTATTTAGCAGGAATTACGGAAGTTGCTTTAAAAGCGTATGTTGCTGATAAAACCAATTGGCGAAAAATGCTAAAAAATGATGTTGTTGATGAAAGTTTGGTCGCTTGGAAAGAGAAATTAAGCGCTTTTATTCCTGAACAAGCCAAGCAATATATTATCGAAAATAATGAAGAAACGCAAATTAATTTTCCTGTTGATAAATATCCGTTGAAACCTAAAAGTTTAAATATTGTAAAATCAGAAACATATACGGGTGTTTTAGTAGGCGTAAAAGGACAATATTTAATTTTTGATGATGAAACGGTTTTTAATGTGCGTTCCAATGAAGGGTTGATTGTAACTATAAAAATTTAAAAATTTGAGAATTTTAATATTTTAACGATGCTTTTATAAGATGAACAAGGGATTTTAAATCCCTTGTTTTTGTCTTATTTTTTGTGTTTTTTTTGCTTTTATTTTTTGTTGAACTTTAACATTATTGTTTGATAATTGTATAATTTTCTGTCATTTTAAGTTCACTTAATACGTTTAGTGCTTCGTTTAAGTAAATATCTTTTTTCAGATTTTTATGCCAAACAACGCGTTTTTCTTTTAAGATGGTATCTTTTGAAAACAGCTTTAGTTCATATTTAGGCGATTTAAATGCTAAATCAGAATCGAATTTAAAGATATCTTTAAACTTTTTACTTTCCTTAATTTTGGTTTCGCTTTCTTTTTTAAAAGTGCTATATTTTAAGGAATACACATTTTCTTCTTGATTTTTCTTCAACCATTTAGCATAATTATTAATTTCGTTAAATTTCTGATTATGCAATACACGTTGCTGACTATTGTACACGGCATCGCTAAAATTACGATAAGAATTTGTAGGATGATAGTTTGCTTGTTGTACTTTATCCCAAGGCAAAGCACCGTCTAAATCACGTTCACCAAATTCCATATAACTATATTTTGATGGTAATGCGATATCGGAATATACGCCTTCAATTTGAGTTGAGCCACCATTTATGCGATAAAATTTTTGAATGGTCATTTTTAACGCTCCTAAATCGCTTGGATATTTTTCATAAAAACGATTGATTGGCATTACATTTTGTACCGTTCCTTTTCCGTAGGTTTGTTTTCCACCGATAATAATTCCTCGTTTATAATCTTGCATAGCGGCGGCAAAAATTTCAGAAGCCGAAGCTGAAAACTCATTAACCATCACTACTAAAGGACCGTTCCATTGTGTTTTTGTATCGGTATCATTTTTAACAAGCGGTGCTTCTCCACGATATTTCACTTGTACAATTGGTCCTTCTTTGATAAATAATCCACCAATTTCGATGGCTGTTTTTAACGATCCACCACCATTGTTTCTCAAATCGACAATTAATCCTTTTACGTTTTCATTTTTCAAACGGTCGATTTCTTTTTCCATGTCTTTAGCGGCATCTCTACGGCTTAAATCATTAAAATCAATATAAAATCGAGGAAGATTGATAACGCCATATTTTTCGCCATTTTTTTCAACAATGCTCGATTTTACAAAAGTTTCCTCTAGTTCAACAACATCTCGAATAATTGGAATTGTTTTAATAGTTCCGTCAATTTTTTTCTTTACGGTTAAACGCACTTCTGTTCCTTTTTTTCCTTTGATAAATTTAATAGCATCGTCCAAACGCATTCCTACAATATCTAGTGGTTTTTCATCGGATTGTGCAACTTTTAAAATGATATCATCAGGTTCAAGTTCTCCTTGTTTCCAAGCAGGACCTCCAGAGATGAGTTCTACAACATGCGTATACATTCCTTTTTTTTGTAAACGAGCGCCAATTCCTTCTAGTTTTCCTGACATTTCTTGGTCAAAACGAGATTTTATTCGGGGCGACATATAGGTTGTATGTGGATCAAAACCACTTACGACACTATTTAAAAAAGTAGAATACCAATCAGAATTTTCAAGTTCATCAATGCGTTCATATAGTTCATTCATGTTGGTTAAAACTTCTTTTCGGGCTTCAATTTCTAATTCTTTAAAACTCTTTTTAGTTTTATTTTTAGTTGATTTTTCAAGTTTTTCTGATTTCTCCTTTTTTTCTGATGAATTTTGAGCTGTTTCTGCTTCTTCAATTCTACTTAAAATAGAAAGTTTTAATTGTTTTCTCCAGTAATCAACTAATTCGAGTTCATCTTTTGCAAAGGGTAAGTTTTCATAATCAACATTAATTACTTCATTTTTTTTATAATTAAAAGGCTGTGCTAACAATGTGCGATAATTGTTTTTAGCGGCTGTTAATTTTTCTAAAAATCGATGATAGACTAATTTATAAAAGTCAATATTAGTGTTTCGTAATTGGTCATCTATTTGATATTTAAATTGAGAAAATTCTTTTAAATCTTCTTGGGTAAAATATCTTTTATTAGGGTCTAAACCATCAATAAAGCTGGTGTAAACATGTTCTGAAAAATCATCATTTAATTCTTTTTTAACATAATGATATCGGCTTAAAATATTTTTTAAAACATAGACAATAACTCTGTCTTTTTCAGGATCTTTGCTTAGATGTCTGTTGACATATTTGCTAGAGTCTTGTGCTTTGTTTTGGCTTGATTTTTTGCGTATTTTTTCATCAAAACTACTTGAGTAAATAGAGCTTGAAAATAATACTATACTTGCTATAAATGGAATGATAAACTTCTTCTTCATATATCTTCTGTATTTTAATGGGAATATCAGCAATGCTAAACTACTAAAATAATGCCATTTTTTTACTTTTAATTTTTATTTCGATTTGATGTTGTTCTTGTTGTTTATTTTATAGCGATATTCTGAGGTTTTATGGTTTTTGAGTTACAATTTTACGCATAAAACATAGGATTCTATCTTTAATAAATGTTAAAATAAGAGTGCTTTTTTTATGTTACATTTGTTGTAAAACAAACACCCTATGCAAAAAAGACCTTTAATTTTGGTAACGAATGATGATGGAATTACCGCGCCAGGTATTCGAATGTTAATTCAAATAATGAATGAAATAGGCGATGTAATTGTGGTTGCCCCAGATAATCCACAAAGTGGTATGGGACACGCGATTACAGTAAATAATGTATTACATTGTAATGCTATTGAAATAGATCAAGGACCCCAAATAGAATATAGTTGTTCTGGTACGCCTGCCGATTGTGTTAAAATGGCGAAAAATGAAATTTTAAATCGTACGCCAGATTTATGTGTTTCAGGAATAAATCACGGAGCAAATTCATCGATAAGTGTTATTTATTCGGGAACAATGAGCGCCGCTGTAGAAGCTGGTATTGAAGGAATTCCTGCTATTGGTTTTTCTTTATTAGATTTTGATTGGCATGCCGATTTTGGTGCTGCTAAAGAATCGATCAAAAAAATAGTAATCAATGTTTTAACAAACGGATTGCCTGATGGCGTTGTTTTAAACGTAAATATTCCGAAGTTAAAAGAAGAAGAAATTAAAGGAGTTCGTGTTTGTCGTCAAGCAAATGGTTTTTGGAAAGAAAATTTTGACAAACGAAAAAGTCCAAACGGTAAAGAATATTATTGGTTGTCAGGAGAATTTATCAACAAAGATAAAGGCGAAGATACCGATATTTGGGCATTAGAAAATGGCTATATATCTATGGTGCCTGTACAATTCGATATGACAGCACATCATGCAATTCAAAAAATAAATTCATGGGATATATAACAAAAGAAATAATAATTGGAATTTTTGTAGCCATACTAGCCACCATTGCTGGATTTTATCTTTATTTAGAATTTATATCTGTAGGCACACTTAGCGAAACATTCATAAAAATACGAGAAGGTGGCGTTTTAGGATCGGTATTAGCATTGGCGAGTATTCCTAATTTAGTCGTTTTTTGGATTTTTTTAAAGAAAAATCAAGAATATAGAGCTAGAGGCGTTCTAATAATTACCGTAATCATAGCGTTACTAACATTTATTTTGAAATTTTTATAAGATATCATTTATGAAATATTACATTCTTGTAGGGGAAGCTTCTGGAGATTTACACGGAGCTAATTTGATGAAATCGTTATTAAAAGAAGATCCAACAGCCCAAATTCGTTTTTGGGGCGGTGATTTAATGCAAGAAGTAGGCGGAACGCTTGTAAAACATTACAAAGAACGTGCTTTTATGGGATTTGTTGAGGTATTCTTAAATTTGAAAAAAATTCTAGGAATGCTTTCTTTCTGTAAAAAAGATATTGCAAATTTTAAGCCTGATGTCTTAATTTTTATAGATAATTCAGGGTTTAATCTTCGGATTGCCAAATGGGCAAAACAACAAGGTTTTAGAACAAATTATTATATTTCACCTCAAGTTTGGGCAAGTAGAGCCAGTAGAGTACAAGATATAAAACGAGATATTGACCAAATGTTTGTCATTCTTCCGTTTGAAAAAGAATTTTATCAAAAATATAATTATGAGGTAAATTTTGTTGGACATCCGCTAATTGACGCAATTGCTGATAGAAAATCATTAAATGAACAGGATTTTAGAACAAAATATCAGTTAGGAGATAAAAAAATTATCGCTATACTACCTGGAAGTAGAAAGCAAGAAATTACAAAAATGCTGTCGGTAATGCTGTCGTTAGTGCCTGATTTTTCAGAATATCAGTTTGTAATTGCGGGAGCTCCAAGCCAACCTTTTGAGTTTTATAAAACATTTATCGATACTTTTGAAGCTCGTTTTCCCGAAGGTAAAAAAATCAAATTTATCAACAATAAAACGTACGATTTATTAAGTGTTTCACACGTTGCTTTGGTTGCTTCGGGTACCGCAACCCTAGAAACAGCTTTGTTTAAAGTACCTCAAGTAGTTTGCTATAAGGGAAGTACGATTTCGTATCAAATTGCAAAACGAATTATTACCTTGGAATATATTTCGCTTGTCAATTTAATAATGAATCGGGAAGTTGTGAAAGAATTGATTCAAAATGAGTTTACAAAAGAAAATTTATCCAATGAATTACAACGAATTTTAATGCCCGATACACGACAAAAATTACTTTCAGCATACACCGATTTAGAACAAAAATTAGGTGGAAAAGGCGCATCAGCAATAACTGCAAAATTAATTGTAGAAGGATTAAAAGAAGCTAAAAATTAAAAAAAACAATTAAAAATAGTATTTATGATGCTTCAAAAACTAGGATTCTTTTTATTTATTTCTTTCTTATTCATTTCTTGTGGAACTTCTAAGAATATATCGAAGTATCGAAAAATTAAAAATAGTGCTAATAGCGTCATTTATATACATAAAAAAATCAATACAAAATCTGGAGGTAAATCACCTAAAAAAGTATCTAAAAAATCAACAAACAATTCAAAAAATACGCCTTCTATTGCCGATAAAATTGTTTGGACAGCTGTAAGTTATAAAGGAGCTCCGTACAAATTTGGCGGAACGACCAAAAGAGGAATGGATTGTTCGGGTTTAATTCATACATCTTTTAGTTTTCGGAAGATTTCAATGCCAAGAACATCACGAGAAATGTCTCGAAAAGGCTATGATATTTCACTTGGAAAAGTAAAACGAGGTGATTTAGTATTTTTTAAAACATCAAGAAGAAGAGCAGGCATAAACCATGTAGGTTTGGTTACTTCGGTAAAACGGGGCGATGTTCGTTTTATACATGCAAGTACTTCTAGTGGTGTTATTATCAGCTCATTACGTGATAGTTATTGGCGGAAATCATTTGTAAAAGCTAAAAGAGTTTTGTAATTTTCTTAAAATAATTTAAGAATTAAAGCAAAAAACCTGAACAATACTGTTCAGGTTTTTTTATAAAATATTTTAAATCAGCTACTAAAATTATTTTTTAGCTTTAATATCAAAAGAAATTTCCATTAAATCATTAATGAATTTATCTTTTAAAGCTGCATCAATTTTTTTAGATTTATAAGTAACACCAAAATCTGTTCTATCAATATTAAAAACCTCACTTTTAAAAGTTACTACGTCTTCATTTTGAGTAACGGTTGCAGGAATTGTGATACTTTTTGTAGTTCCTCTAAGTGTTAAATTACCAGTTACCTGTAATTTTCCGTCTTTAGTTTCAGAACTTGCGATTTCAAATTTAGCGGTAGGGAATTTTTCAACATCAAAAAAGTCTGCATCTTTTAAATGTTTTTCTAATTTTTCTTTACCATCAGCAACTTCTAAATCGCTACAAGAAATTGAAGTCATATCAATGGTAAACTCACCTGATTTAAGCACTTCATTTTCAATATCAAACACACCGTTAGTAATATTAACAACGCCATTATGTGAACCTGTAGGCTTATTTCCTTTCCAAGTTACGGTAGATTCAGCAATATTTGCTTTGTACGAATTAAGTACATTTTCTACTTTTTTGATGTCTTTAACTTCTTCGTTAGCCGTAACTTTATTTTTTTCTGATTTACAAGAAACCGCTGTAATTGCGATAAGAGCAATTGCTAAAATTGATTTTTTCATGTTGATTGATTTTTTTAGGATTGATTATTAATAAACTTAAATAATTACGGCAAATATACTTTAAAAATAGTTTCCGTGGGAATTATTTTTTTGTTAAGATTTTGTTAATAACATAAGAACTAGCTTGTAAGCCAAAAGCGGCGGGCATATAACTGATTGTTCCATAAAAAGATTTTTTAAAATTATTTCCATCGGTTAATTGTAAACTTTCCGGAATTTGGATTTCTTCGGAATAGACAGCCATAACACCTTTATCGACTTTTCGTTCTTTCAATCTTTTTTTAAGTGCTCGTGCCATTTTACAGTTTTTAGTTTTGCTGATATCTTTAACGACTATTTTACTGGCATCTAATTTTCCGCCAGCTCCCATGGCACTTATCAATTTGACTTTTTTTCTTTTAGCGGCAACGATTAAATTAATTTTAGGTGTGATACTATCAATACAATCTAAAACATAATCATATTTTGGGTTTACAATTTCAAAAGCTCTTTCTGGCGATAAAAATTCTTGAATTTCTGTAAGTTCGATATTGGGATTTATATCTTTAATTCTTTGGGCAACTACGCTAACTTTCGATTTTCCAATCGTACTATTTAAGGCGGGTAATTGTCTGTTTATATTTGTTTTATCAAAATCATCGCCATCAACAATGGTCATTTTTCCAACGCCTGCTCTTGCTATAAATTCGGCAGCAAATGAGCCAACACCTCCTAAACCAACAATTAAAATATGTGCTTTTTGGAGTTTTTCAATGCCTTCTTTTTTAACTAATAATTCCGTTCTTTCTAACCAACTCATTGTATAAATATCGTATTAAAATTTTGATGTATTTTTTCTTGTATTTTTTTGATGTTACTATTTTTGATGCTACTTGCTTTTTGATAAATTTCGATAATATCAATTTCTGCGTCATCGGTTTCTAAAAATATTTTATCGATCGGAATATTTTCAAACACTTTTTGTAGTTTATCGGAATATAAAAGGGCTTTTCCGAAGGATAAAAAACAGCCATTTTTTATAAGTTCTAAAGCAATTTGATTGTTTTTATGAAAACCGTGAATTAGCCATTTTTGTGAAGGGTTCAGTTCTTTTTTAATTTGAATAATTTCTTGAAAAGATTTTACACAATGAATAATCAGTGGTTTTTTATAAATTTCTGATAATTGAATATGTTCTTTAAAAACCTTAATTTGAAGTTGATAATTTATTTTTGATAATCTATCTAAACCACATTCTCCAACGGCATAACAATTTTTATGAAGTAGTTTTTTTTTGATAAAGATAAGTTCATCTTCAATTTTTTCTTCAAGAATAAACCACGGATGAATCCCGATAGAAAACGGCGTATTAAAATCTGTTGAATTAGGATAACAATTTAAAATATTGAAATCCTTTTTGAAATTTTGATGCGTATGAATATTTATAAATTTCACAAAAAAGACCACTAATTTTCTTGTTCAAAAATAATACTTCTTTCCATATTTTTCTTATAAACATTCTTAGGAACAAGCTCTTTATTATTTGTGTCTAGCATACATTCAATTTGATGGGCAATCATTTTTTCAAAAGGAAGCAAAAAACTCTTGGTGTCACATTGTTCTAAATTACTTTGATTAAGTAAATTTAAAACGGTGTAAACAGATTCAATAGTACTAAGGCAAAGCGGCGCAGGCTGTTGCTTAATACTAAATTTTGATTTTATTTTATTATCAAAACTTACTCTTTTTAGTTTTTGTAAGTTTTTACTCAATTTTAGCATTTTACGAGCGCAAGGCCATGTTCCATCGAGAATAAAAATGTGTGGATTATCGCCTATAAATAAACTTATTTCAGCAGGTTCACTTACCGATAAATTCAAGCTATCTTCTCCTGGATAAAGTAAAAAAGAAGAGTTTTTTTCTTTACTTATTATTTCGTTTACACGTTTATTATTTGTAAAATCTACACCAACGATAATTTCTGAATTTTCAAGCTGAAGATTGGTCATACGTCCCGTTCCGTTTTTTTCTTTTTTGTACTCTTTCGGGTGCATAAGAATAATAAAACGAGTCTTGGTTTGTAAATTATTTGTGTGTTTACAAATACATGATGATGAAGGCATCATACATTTATAACATGTTATTCTTGGAGTTTTCATTGCTGTTTTCAAAGTGAATATCTCTTTTTTTGAATTAAAGCGAACTATAAAATAGTAAAATTACACTTTATTTTTACTATCGATAATAATCGTAACAGGACCATCGTTTAAAAGTTTGATTTTCATATCGGCACCAAATTCTCCTGTTTGCACTTTTTTTTCTAAATTTCCTTCTACTTTTTCAATAAATACTTCATATAAAGGAATGGCAATTTCAGGTTTTGCTGCATTCATATAGCTTGGTCTATTTCCTTTTTTGGTGGATGCTTGTAACGTAAACTGACTTACAATAATTGCATCTCCTTTGATATCAATTAATGACTTATTCATCACATCATTTTCATCATTAAAAATTCGAAGATTCGTTATTTTTTTAGATAACCAATTGACGTCTTCTATAGTATCTTCATTGGTTATTCCAATAAGAATTAGTAAACCATTTTGAATATCGGCAACTTTTTGATTTTCAATTGTTACACTTGCTTTGCTTACTCTTTGAATTACAGCTTTCATTTATTCTTGATCTTTTTCCCAAATATCGGTTCTATAATGTTCTTCTTCGCCTTCTAAAATTTGCAAATAACTTTTATAGCGTTCCCAAGAAATTGTATCGGCTTCTAGGGCATCTTTCACGGCGCATTTCGGTTCATTTACATGAATACAATTATTGAATTTACAATCTTGTTTTAGGGCAAAAAACTCTGGAAAATAATCGCCTAATTCTTCTTTATCAATATCAACGACACCAAATCCTTTAATTCCAGGCGTGTCAATAATTCGTGCATCATTTGGGTTTTCGAGGTTTAAATCGAACATTTCGGCAAAAGTGGTGGTATGTTTTCCTTGATTATGTTGGTCGGAAATTTCTTTAGTTTTTAGGTTTAAACTAGGGTCAATGGTGTTTACCAGGGTTGTTTTTCCAACGCCTGAATGCCCTACAAACATAGATGTTTTTCCAAGCATTATTTTTTTAATGGCATCGACATTATTATTTTCTTTTGCTGATACTTCAATACAGGTATATCCGATATTTTCGTAAATATCTTTAAGGTATAAAATTTCGCCACGTTCTTCTATTTCGTAAGAATCTATTTTGTTGAAAACTAAAATTGTATCAATTCTGTATGCTCTTGCGGATACTAAAAATCGATCAATAAAAGTGGTAAAAGTGGGCGGATTATTAATGGTAATTAGCAAAAAAACTTGGTCAATATTTGCGGCAATAATATGTGTTTGTTTCGATAAGTTTACCGATTTACGCACGATAAAGTTATTACGTTCATGAATAGTTGTAATTACGCCAGTTTCTTCATTATTTTTGGTTTCTAGGTCAAAATCAACGATATCTCCCACGGCGATTGGGTTGGTACTTTTGATGTCTTTTAGTCGAAATTTTCCTTTGATACGGCATTTGTATAAAACGTCCTCAGACTTTACCCAATACCAACTTCCTGTAGATTTATATACGATTCCTGTCATGCTACAAAGATGCAGAAATTAATGTAAAAATTAAAGTGTCGGTTCGTGTGTTTTTAGTTTTAGTAGTAAATAACGAATAATTTGAAGCAATTTCCCGCTTTCCGCACTCGCTCTTTTTTTTGAAGGAAAAAAAAGGAGCTCAAACAATTGCTACAATCGGGGCTAGGGGTTTGTGCTACAATGAAAAATTTAAATCCGTAGGGGCACGACCTATGTGTCTGCCCATTTTTACATGTATTTATCTGTCGGTTTCAAAAGATGTTTTAGGAAATAGAGAAGCAACAAAAAACCTCATAAATTTTTACGGTTATGAGGTTTAGAACCTGTTTAAATTTCATTTGAAAAAAATATGACAGAAAAATAAGGAATCGCATCGGTCAACCTGAATTTATTTCAGGTTCGCATCCTAATTTGCCATAGTTCTCCTGTTGATGCGATGCTGAAATAAATTCAGCATGACGTTTATCTCTTTTGAAAAACACTTTTTTTAAAATTTAAACAGGCTCTTAAATATTTTAAAATATCAAGAATAATTTACCCTTTAATAATTTATCCTTTGATAATTTTTTCTTGATGATTGATAGATTCTTGATGAACAGCTTTAAACATTTTGAGTACAAACTCTTCGCTTAAACCTTTGCTTTCTCCTTCAAGAATCATGTTTCCAAGAATTTCGTTCCAACGTCTTGATTGTAGCACGGCAACATTCATATCTTTTTTCAAAGCTCCGATTTTATCGGCAACTTTCATTCTTTTGCTCATCATATCGATTAATTGTCCATCAATCACGTTAATTTGAGCTCTTAAATTTTCTAAAGATTCTCTATAACTAGAATCGGTTTCGGTTGCTTTTCTAATTTTCAAATCTTCCATGATTTGTTTTAATTTATCAGGCGTAACTTGTTGAGCGGCGTCGCTCCAAGCATTTTCAGGATCGAAATGCGTTTCAATCATTAAGCCATCAAAATTCAAATCTAACGCCGTTTGACACACATCAAAAATCATTTCTCTATTTCCTGTAATATGCGAAGGATCACAAATTAATGGTAAATCAGGAAATCTATTTTGAAATTCGATAGCAATTTGCCATTCAGGAATATTTCTATATTTCGATTTTTCGTAGGTAGAAAATCCTCTATGAATAGCTCCTAAATTTTTAATTCCAGCGGTATATAAGCGTTCGATTCCACCTAACCATAAGGCTAAATCTGGGTTTACAGGATTTTTAACCAATACAATTTTATCCGTTCCTTGTAAGGCATCGGCAATTTCTTGCATAATAAATGGCGATACCGTTGAACGTGCGCCAATCCATAATAAATCAATATCGTGTTCTAAAGCCAATTTTACGTGTGCTGCGTTTGCCACTTCGGTACAGGTTTTCATACCTGTTTCTGCTTTTACTTTTTGCAACCACTTTAAACCTAACGCGCCTACGCCTTCAAAATTCCCAGGTCTTGTTCTTGGTTTCCAAATTCCTGCTCTAAAATAGTTTACATCAGAATCTTTTAATTCGTGTGCAATTTTTAAAACCTGTTCTTCGGTTTCTGCACTACAAGGCCCTGCTATTACTAGTGGATGTGCTAAATTCATATCATCCAACCATGTTCTTAATTCTTTTGTATTCTTCATTTTAATTATTATTGTGGCTATTATTTTATGCCGTTTAATATTTGTTTTATATGATTTGTACTTTCCATTTTGTTATAAATTTCTGTAAAATCATCTTTTTTCATTAGTTCTTTAAATTCTTGCAAATTAGTTATATATTCTTCTAAAGTTTCTATAACATTATTTTTATTTTGCTTGAAAATTGGTGTCCACATTGCGGGCGAACTTTTTGCTAAACGTACTGTTGATGCAAAACCTGAACCAGCCATATCAAAAATATCACGTTCATTTCTTTCTTTTTCGATAACGGTTTTACCGAGCATAAAAGAGCTAATGTGCGATAAATGTGATACATATGCAATATGTTTATCGTGTGATTCTGCGTCCATATAACGGATTCTCATGCCTATTTTCGCAAAAATCTCTAATGCTTTTTCTTGTAATTTAAACGCTGTTTTTTCGACTTCACAAATAATATTTGTTTTTTGTTGAAATAAATTTTGATGCGCTGCGGTTGGTCCAGAAAATTCTGTTCCTGCAATTGGGTGCGTTGCTAAAAAATTTCTTCTTTTCGGATGCGTTTTAATTTCGTTGCAAATTAATGATTTTGTTGAACCTACATCAAAAACGAGACAAGTATCTGATACGATTGTTAATATTTTCGGTAATACTTCGATAGTTACATCAACAGGAATTGAAATAATAACGATATCGGCTTTATCTAGTTCTTCGAAGGTTGCTTTTTTTTGAATAACGCCAATTTTCAGGGCTTCTTCTAAGTGATTATCGTTGGCGTCAATGCCGTATATAGTTGCTTCTGGATATTCTCGTTGAATATCCAAGACCATACTTCCGCCAATTAAACCAACGCCAATTACAAATACATTCATATTTTTTATTTTAGATCATTTCGTTGCTTTTTTTGCTTGAAATGTTATTTTACGATGCCTTTTTTTTAGGCAAATCGACTAATTGCTTCTTGAATTACTTTTTTTGAGATACATAATGAGAAGCGAATATATCCTTCTCCTTGCGAACCAAAAACCGTTCCAGGGGTAATAAATATATCTTTTGTATATAAAATTTCATCGGCAATTTCTTCGGATGTTTTTCCTTCAGGAATTTTCGCCCAAACAAATAATCCTGTGGAATTTTTATTGTAGGTACATTTTAGGATATCGGCAAGTTGAAAAATTAATTCTCTACGTTCTTGGTATGTTTTATTTTGAGTTTTAAACCATTGATCGGACAAATGTAACGCTTCAATTGCGCCTTTTTGAATTCCGTAAAACATTCCAGAATCCATATTACTTTTAACCTTTAATATTTGGTTGATAAAATTCGGATTTCCTAAAACCATTCCAACTCTCCAGCCCGCCATGTTAAAGGTTTTGCTTAATGAATTTAATTCTAAAGCGATGTCTTTTGAGCCTTCAACTTGTAAAATACTGATAGGATTATCATTTAAAATAAAACTATACGGATTATCATTTACGATTAAAATTTGATGTTTTTTTCCAAAGGCGATTAATTTTTCAAAAGTATCGAGTGTTGCATTTGTTCCCGTTGGCATGTGTGGATAATTCACCCACATAATTTTCACGTTTTCTAAATCTAACTTTTCTAATTCTTCAAAATCGGGTTGCCAATTAGAGACATCATTTAAGTTATAAAAAATGGGATTTGCTCCGACCAATTTGGTAACGGAAGTATAGGTTGGATATCCAGGATTTGGAATTAATACGGCATCGCCTTGATTCAAAAATGCCATAGAAATATGCATAATTCCTTCTTTACTGCCCATTAGCGGTAATATTTCATTTTCAGGATTTGCTGAAACGTTAAATTTTTGTTGATAAAACGTAGCAATAGCGTTTCGTAATTCTGGTAATCCTTGATAGCTTTGATATTTATGTGCAACGGCGTGTTCAAAACTTTCCTGAATTGCGTTTATTACGATTGGCGGCGGCAATAAATCAGGGCTTCCGATTCCCATATTGATAATTGGTTTCCCTTGGGATGCTAATTCTCTAACTTCTCTTAATTTTTTAGAGAAGTAGTATTCTTGTACGGTATTTAGTCTTTTTGCTGGTTGAATCATTTTCTTCCGTTTTTGTATGCTCCTAATATTTTCAAATTTTCCGCCATTATTTCTATAATTGCGATTGCTTTTTCATAGTGTTGATATTCATCAAAAGTAACATCAACGAAGAAGGAATATTTCCATGGAGCTTCTATTACTGGTAGCGATTGAATTTTTGTTAAATTCATTTTACAATCGCTTAATACGTTTAATATGGTTGCTAAACTGCCTCTTTTGTGGTCTAGTTGAAATTTAAGTGATGCTTTATTGCTATTTTTGATAGTATTATCGCTATTATTTTGGTGATTTCTTTTTTTGGTTTCTAGTATTACGAATCGGGTTGCATTTTCTTTGATTGTTTGAATGCTGTCTTCGATAATGTTTAGGTTAAATATTTCTGCGGCGATTTTTGGAGCAATTGCAGCGACTCCTTTTAGGTTATTTTGAGCGATTCTTTTAGCGACTTCAGCGGTATCGACATCTTCGATTAGTTTTATTTTCGGATATTTTTTAAAAAATTCTTTACATTGCAGGAGTGCCATTGGATGTGAGCAAACTTCTTTGATATCTTCAATTTTCTGATTGGGCAATGCCATTAAATGGTGATGAATATTTAAATATTGTTCACCTATTATTTGTAAATTATGGTTATCGATGAGTGCATAATTCGGAATAATCGAACCAGCGATGGTATTTTCGAGTGCCATAATTCCGATAGTTGCTTTTTCATTTAGCAGATTATCTACTAAAGTATCAAAGGACATACATTCTATTATTTGTGTTTTTCCGTAAAAGTCACGAGCTACTTTATGATGGTTAGAGCCTTCTGCTCCTTGAATTGCTATAATTTCTTTCATTTTTAGTCAAAAAAAAAGCCTCGGTATCGAGACTTTATAATTATATATGTTATTTAACATTACGATACAAAGTCTCAGTTCTTATTAAAGAAATAAAAATAGAAATAGAATCCTTTGTTATTATTTTGTAATGTCATTTTTGTTTTTGTTGTGTCTGACAAATCTAAAGATTAATCTGATAAAAACAAATTAGTTCGGTTATATTTATTAAATAGGGTTAATTATTGTAGTTTTTGTTTGCTTTTTTTGGAGCTATTTCCCGCTTTCCGCACTCGCTTTTTTTTGAAGAAAAATCAAAAAAAGAGCTCAAACAATTGCTTCAATCGGGGCTAAGTCTATTTACTGTGTTTGTTTTTAGCTATTTAGTTTCGTTTTTTATACGCTATCGCGAGCATCTTGCTTGTGCCGATAGTAATAAGAGTTAAAAATGGGGAAATTGATGTCGTTCAAATTTTGTTTATGATAAATAATAATTAAGGTTTAATGCTTTGAAAATCAGCGATTAGTAAAATACTTTAAAAATAAACAAATAAAATCCCTTGTCAGTCCAATAAAAGGGCGTAGATTTGCAACCGCTAACAACAAAACGCAAGTTTAAAAGTTAACAAGGTTCATTAAAATGTCGTTAAGTATTACATTAATAAAATGTAAAAAATAAGTTAAATTTAACTTGTTTAAAACAAATTAAAGAATGTATATTTGCAACCGCTTTAAGAAATGCATTAAAGCAAAACGATCAAGAAATTTTGGAATGATTTTTAAGATAAAAATCAGTTAGTTCAATTCTAGCATTTCTACAAAAAATGATAAGAGTAAAATCTTATCTGTAACTAAATAAGTTACGTTCATTGAAAATATTGAAATTGACAGCGTAAATAAGAGTAGAATAACCACAACTTCTAACGAAGTTAAATTCTTTTGAAACTTATTCATTAATATTATTTAAAATATACAATGAAGAGTTTGATCCTGGCTCAGGATGAACGCTAGCGGCAGGCTTAACACATGCAAGTCGAGGGGTAACATTGTGCTTGCACAGMTGACGACCGGCGAACGGGTGCGTAACGCGTATAGAATCTGCCTTGTACAGGAGGATAGCCTTTAGAAATGAAGATTAACACTCCATAATGTAATGATTCGGCATCGAGACATTATTAAACATTTATGGGTACAAGATGACTATGCGTCCTATTAGCTAGATGGTAAGGTAATGGCTTACCATGGCAACGATAGGTAGGGGGTCTGAGAGGATTATCCCCCACACTGGTACTGAGACACGGACCAGACTCCTACGGGAGGCAGCAGTGAGGAATATTGGTCAATGGAGGCAACTCTGAACCAGCCATGCCGCGTGCAGGATGACTGCCCTATGGGTTGTAAACTGCTTTTATACAGGAAGAAACCGATGTACRYGTACATCGGTTTCTTCCTGTATAAAAGCAGTTTACAACCCATAGGGCAGTCATCCTGCACGCGGCATGGCTGGTTCAGAGTTGCCTCCATTGACCAATATTCCTCACTGCTGCCTCCCGTAGGAGTCTGGTCCGTGTCTCAGTACCAGTGTGGGGGATAATCCTCTCAGACCCCCTACCTATCGTTGCCATGGTAAGCCATTACCTTACCATCTAGCTAATAGGACGCATAGTCATCTTGTACCCATAAATGTTTAATAATGTCTCGATGCCGAATCATTACATTATGGAGTGTTAATCTTCATTTCTAAAGGCTATCCTCCTGTACAAGGCAGATTCTATACGCGTTACGCACCCGTTCGCCGGTCGTCAGCATAGCAAGCTACCTGTTACCCCTCGACTTGCATGTGTTAAGCCTGCCGCTAGCGTTCATCCTGAGCCAGGATCAAACTCTTCATTGTATATTTTAAATAATATTNAATGAATAAGTTTCAAAAGAATTTGTTCTAATTTAATAGAACGTGGTTATTCTACTCTTATTTACGCTGTCAATTTCAATATTTTCAATGAACGTGTCGAGTCGACACACACAAGTATTTTCAACTTGTTAATCTTCTCAGACTTTTTTGTAGAAATGCTAGAATTGAACTAACTGATTTTTAGCTTAAAAATCATTCCAAAATTTCTTGATCGTTTCTCGCTTTAGTGTATTTCTTAAAGCGGTTGCAAATATACATCTTTTAATTTGTTTTAAACAAGCTAAATTTAACTTATTTTTTACATTTTATTAATGTGATACTTAACGATATTTTAATGAACCTTGTTAACTTTTAAACTTGTGTTTTTCCGTTAGCGGTTGCAAATCTACGCCCTTTTATTGGAACAGCAAGTACCTTTTTTTATTTATTTTTAAAGTATTTTACTAATCACTGATTTTCAAAGAATTAAACCTTAATTATTATTTATCATAAACAAAGTTTGAACGACATTATAGACAAAAACATAATAATCAGTGAAAAAATAGGTTCCTTATAACAAAAATTAATTTCCCCGTTTTTAACTCTTATTACTATCGGCACAAGCAAGATGCTCGCGATAGCGTATAAAAAACGAAACTAAATAGCTAAAAACAAACACCGTAAATAGACTTAGCCCCGATTGAAGCATCTGTTTGAGCTCTTTTTTTGATTTTTCTTCAAAAAAAAGCGAGTGCGGAAAGCGGGAAATAGCTCCAAATTATTCCGAATCATTAATTATGGAAGGAAAAAGTATCGGTGCAATTCTTTTTATCGGAACATACAAAATAGATGAAGACAAACTCTTTTCACTCAAAAAAGGAAGCGTATTGTTAACCTTTCCAAAGAAAATAAACAAAACACTCAAAAGTAAACCTATTTTTAATCCGCCAAAAATACCACCAACAAACTTATTTAAAAGACCTAATGATGCAAAATCAGCAACTTTTGTCAAAAATTTACCCAACAACGAAATAATAACCAAAATTAAAATAAAAGTAATACCAAAAGAAAATAAAGAAATATACTCAGAATCCCAAGAAACACGAGAAACTAACCAATCAGAAACAAAATAAGAAAAATGAAGTGACCCATAAACTCCTCCAATCAAAGCAACCAACGAAGCAACCTCAACAAATAAACCCTTCAGCAAACCTCGAACAAATCCAAAAAGTAATAAAGAAGCAATGATAATATCAAAAATATTCATAAAATATAAATTTAAAAAAAAATAGCAACAATCAAATAAAGCATCACCAAAAATTATACTCCAAATATACACAACTCAATCGTATCTTTGCAAACTCAAAATAAATACTCATGCACAAAGAAAGTAAACTAAAAGAAAAATGGAGTTTTATAATCAAAAATTTATCAAGCCAATTTGCCGATGGAGATGAATTAAATATAGACGCCGTTATCTACTTAATTGGCGTGCAAGAACTAGGACAAGGAAAACGTAACTTTAAAAAAGATGAAAAAGTAAACCTAATGCACATCGCTATTTGTAAACTTTTAGAACCTTACGGATACTACGAATTCGACTTCTTTGACCAAGAAGGATGGCCTCACTATAAAACACTAACAGCACTGCCAAACCTAAAACCCGGAGAACAATCCGTACTAATTAAAGAAGCTATTATTAACTATTTCGAACAAATAGAATTCTTTAAATAACTCGTTGTCAAGCTCTATAAAAATTTAAAAATATCAACAAATAACTTCACCAAAAAATAAGAACAAAATAATAGCAAAAATAAACACGGTACACTTCTTGCAAACCTCTACCTAAATGATTAGTTTTATTTTTTTAAATCAATTCAAAATAACGTGCAAAATAACGTTCAAAAATAAATATTCAAAAATAAAGAATTTAAAATAATGATGAAAAAATTACTAGCAATATTTGTATTAACAACTTCCATAGTTAGCGCGCAATATACCGTAAAAGGAACAATGACGCCTCCTGAAAAAAGTGATTGGGTTTATTTACATAAATTACAAGGAGCAAAATCGAAATTTATAAGTAATACAACAATCAAATCAAATACCATCGTTGTAGGCGGTGAAAAACAAGTATTAGGAAAATTTGAATTTACATTGCCAGAAAATGCAACTCCTGGTGTATACAGAGCAACATACAGAAATAAAGGTAACGGTTTTGTCGATTTTTACTTCAATAAAGAAAATATTGAATTTATTTTTAACCCAAAATATCCTGAACAATCTGTAGTTTTTACCGCATCTAGAGAAAATAAACTCTACAACGAATACTTGCAAGCATACGCATTAGTGCAAAATAAAATTGATGAAAATCAAGTAGCGTACATCAAAAATGGAAACAAAGAAACCAAAAAAGCATACAGAAATGATGTAAAAAAACTAGAAGACATTCAAGAAATTTATGAAAATAAATCCGAAGGAATGTTAGTACATAATTTTATAAAAGCATCACAACGTTATAATCCATCGAGTCCTATGGATAATATGGATGAATATCTTTCATCAACTGTTAGTCATTTTTTTAAATATATCGACTTTAAAAATGATGCCTTATACAATTCTTCTTTCTTAGTCGATCGTATTGCCGATTATGTTTTTTATTTAAACTTTTCAGAGAATCAAGTATTACAACAAAAATTGTTAAAAGAATCGATTACAAAAGTAATGGACGAACTTCCGAACGTAAAATTAAAAAAAGCCGTTACCGAATTTCTAATTACTTCTCTAGCCGATAAACGAAATGGTGAAGTGGTCGATTGGGTATTTGAAACCTATTATGATAAATTACCTGAAGAAGAAATTGATGAAAAATTCAAAAAAGAAAAAATACAATTATTACGTGCTACTATCGGTAGAATAGCACCCGATTTTTCATGGAAAGAAGAAGGTAAGGATTTTAAATTATCAACCTTAAATGATGCTGAGCAATATTTATTAGTTTTCTGGAGTACAAGTTGCCCGCATTGTACCAAAGATATTCCTAAATTGCATAATTATATAAAGGAAAAACATGAAGAAGTATCTGTAATTACCTTTGGAATCGAAGATACCGAATTAGACTGGAATGAATTTATTAAAAACCTTCCGTACTCGCACAATGCTGTTGGAACGCATCCTACGTATAAATTTGATAACGAAACAGTTCGTAAATATAATTTATTAGGAACACCTACTTATTTTGTTTTAGATAAAGATAAAAAAATTGTTGCAATGCCAAATCAATTGGTAGATGTTAAGAATTATTTTGATAAAGAAAAAGAAAATCAGCAAGAACAAGACGAAAATGAAGATGAAGATGAAGATGAAGATGAAGATGAAGACTAAATACTTCTAAGTTATTCATTTAAGTTATTTCTGATAAAAAAACACCCTCGATATTAAGTATCGGGGGTATTTTTTTATCAGAAATATAAAAAAGCATCTTCTATGTGTTCTATTTTGAAAGTGTTATTTGTTTGTAAAATACCGATAATATCAAATCGAATTTCGAGGTCTATATTTTTTTGATGCACATAATGATTCATCGCATACACTAATAATTTTATTTTCTTCGGATTTACAAAATCTTGAGGATTTCCAAAATAAGAACTAGATCTTGTTTTAACTTCTACGACTATTAAAGTATCTGATTTTTTAGCGATAATATCAACCTCAGCCTTTTTAAATCGATAATTTTTCTCAACAATAACATACCCTTTTTTTTGCAAATATTCAATGGCTAACTGCTCTCCTTTTTCTCCAAGATCGTTATGTTGCGCCACTACTTAAATTTTACGGTTACTATTTTATCATTAGTAATTACCTCAACTACTCTCCCCATAATTAAAGCTCTGTTATCAGGTTCATGACCTGCTGGGAAATTAAATATAACAGGAATCTCTTTAGGAATCACATCTAAAATTAATTGTTCGATAGAACTTCCCCAAGGTGTTGAATTTTTTTTAACCTTAGTCATATCACCTACAATAACACCACTTACTTTTGTGAAATATCCCGCACGTTTTAAACTTTGCAACATTCTATCAATCGAATATTTGTACTCGCCTATTTCTTCAATAAATAACACTTTATTTTCTGTTGATAATTGACTATCTGAGCCTAACATCGATGCTAAAATAGCGATATTTCCGCCAATTAATTTCCCTGAAAATTTTTGATTATTTTTAATATTTCTATTGTATTTTGATGCTGAAATTTGATATGATAATTTTTCACCAAACAATACTTTTTTAAGCGATGCAATACTTTTTGCAATTTTATCAGGATTTTCTTGCAAACTTGTTGCCATAATTCCGTGAATAGTTTCTATGCCTAAATTATGAATATGATTATGAAACGCTGTGATATCAGAATAACCAATTACCCATTTTGGATTTTCAATAAATTTAGAAAAATCTAATTTATCTAAAATTCGAACAGAGCCATATCCTCCACGAGCCGCCCAAATAGCTTTTATATTCGGATTATCTAAAGCATCTTGAAAATCTTGACAACGTTCTTCATCCGTTCCTGCAAAATGATTTTCTTGCTTAAATAAATTATTTCCGTAAACAACTTTTAATCCCCAACTTTGGGCAAGTTTTTTGGCTTTATCAATAATATGTTTTCTATTTTTTAAAATTCCTGCTGGTGCAATAATAGCAATCGTGTCGCCTTTTAGTAAAGATGGCGGCGTTATTAAATTCATAGTTGGTGTTTGTGAAAAAGCGACTGAAATCATTAGTAAAAAAGGAAGTATTATTATATTTTTCATCAAAATTTAGCCTGTTTTTTTAAAATTATTTTAATATTGATTTTTTAAAAAGGATAATCTATGTAAATGTACCTATTTTATAACAGTTTAAAAAATTGCTTTTTCGTACTTTTGTACTTTAATTTTAGGATAAATTTAGCATAGAAAAATGACTACACCAAAAAGATATACAATTACAGCGGCATTACCTTATACAAACGGTCCTATACATATTGGACATTTAGCAGGTGTATATGTTCCTGGAGATATTTACGCACGTTTTTTACGTGGAAAAGGAAAAGATGTGGCTTTTATTTGCGGATCTGATGAGCATGGTGTAGCAATACCAATGCGTGCAAAAAAAGAAGGCGTTACCCCGCAACATATTATTGATAAATATCACGGAATTATTAAAAAATCATTTGTTGATTTTGGTATTTCTTTTGATAATTATTCTCGTACTTCTTCGAAAATTCATCATAAAACAGCTTCTGATTTTTTCATCAAATTATATAATGATGGCGAATTTATTGAAGAAGTTACCGAGCAATTATACGATGCAGAAGCAAATCAATATTTAGCCGATCGTTTTGTGGTTGGAACTTGCCCAAAATGTGGGAATGAAGAAAGCTACGGAGATCAATGTGAAAAATGTGGAACAAGCCATAACGCAACAGATTTAATCAATCCTAAATCGGCAATTACTGGAAATGTTCCTTCTTTAAAAGAAACAAAACACTGGTTTTTACCTTTAGATAAACACGAAGATTTTTTACGTAAATGGATTTTAGAAGGGCATAAAAGCGATTGGAAACCAAATGTTTTAGGGCAATGTAAATCTTGGATTGATGACGGATTACGTCCTAGAGCCGTAACTCGTGATTTAGACTGGGGAATTCCTGTGCCTGTAAAAGGTGCTGACGGAAAAGTATTATATGTTTGGTTTGATGCTCCTATCGGTTATATTTCATCAACCAAAGAATGGGCTGCTCGTGAAGGTAAAAATTGGGAAGATTACTGGAAAAAAGACGATACTAAATTAGTACACTTTATCGGAAAAGATAATATTGTGTTTCACTGTCTTATTTTTCCTGCGATGTTAAAAGCACACGGTGATTTTATTTTACCAGAAAATGTACCAGCAAACGAATTTTTAAATTTAGAAGGTAATAAATTATCAACGTCTAAAAACTGGGCAGTTTGGTTACATGAATATTTAGAAGATTTTCCTAATCAGCAAGATGTTTTACGTTACACTTTAACAGCAAACGCTCCTGAAAGTAAAGACAACGATTTTACTTGGAAAGATTTTCAAGCAAAAAATAATAATGAGTTAGTAGCAATCTTTGGAAATTTTATAAACCGTGTCGTTGTTTTAACTAACAAATATTACAACGGAAAAGTGCCTGTTGCTGGAGATTTATCAGAAGTTGATGAAGATACTTTAGCGACTTTAAAAGAGTTTCCTAATGTAATTGCAAAATCTATAGAACGTTACCGTTTTAGAGAAGCATCGCAAGAATTAATGAATTTAGCGCGTTTAGGAAATAAATATTTAGCTGATGAAGAGCCTTGGAAAATGATTAAGGTTGATGCAGAACGCACCAAAACAATTATGAATGTAGCGTTACAAATTGCTGCTGGATTGGCTATTTTATCAGAACCTTTTTTACCTTTTACATCTACTAAATTAAAAGGAATTTTAAATATTGATACCGCTTTAACTTGGAATGATGTATCAGAAAAAGAAGTTTTAATTTCAGATAATCATCAAATTAATGAAGCAGAATTATTGTTTTCTAAAATTGAAGATGTTGAAATTGAAAAACAATTAGCAAAATTAGAAGCTACTAAAAAAGCAAATGAAGCTGAAAACAGAGTTCTTGAGCCTCAAAAAGAAACCATTGAATTTGATGATTTCACAAAAATAGATATCCGTGTAGGAACTATTACTGCTGCCGAAAAAGTAGCAAAAACGAAGAAGTTATTAAAACTTACTGTTGATGTTGGACTTGATACTAGAACAATTGTTTCGGGTATTGCTGAAAGTTTTAAACCTGAAGATATTATCGGGCAACAAGTTTCTGTAGTTTGTAATTTAGCACCACGTAAATTAAAAGGAATCGAAAGTCAAGGAATGATTTTAATGATTGATACTCCTGATGGTAAACTTGCCTTTGCACAACCTTCTGAAAAGGTAACAAACGGAGAGTTTATTTCTTAAATAAAAATAACATTTTACTATATTTACAACCTCACTTTTAAAAGTGAGGTTTTTTTATCTCAAATAACTACGCTATGCAACTCATCAATTATATAATTTCTCGCTGTCAAATTTCTTTAAAATCGATTCAAAGTACTATTGAATTATTAAATGAAGATTGTACCATTCCTTTTATTGCTCGTTATAGAAAAGAAAAAACAGGTAATTTAGATGAAGTTGAAATCGGCTTAATAGTCGAATTAAAAGAAGCATTTGAAATCCTTGAAAAGAGAAAAAAAACAATCATCAAAGCCATTGAAGAACAAGGCGCTTTAACTGATGAACTAAAAAATAAGATTGATAAAACAGAAAATATTACTGCTTTAGAAGACATATATCTTCCTTATAAAAAGAAACGAAAAACAAAAGCCGAAACTGCTCGTAAAAATGGCCTAGAACCTTTGGCAAAAATGATACTAAGTCAGCGTATAAATGACTTAGAATTTACAGCATCAAAATATAAAAACAACGAAGTTTTATCCGAAGAAAAAGCCTTAGAAGGCGCACGACATATTATTTCAGAATGGATAAATGAACGCACCGATGTTCGAAATAATATTCGTAAAGAATTAGCACGTTTTTCTGTTATTAATACTAAAGTTGTAAAAACAAAAAAAGAAGAAGAAAACGCGCAAAAATTTAAAGATTATTTTGATTGGAATGAAAGCTTTAATAGAATTCCTTCACATAGATTTTTAGCCATTCTTCGTGCCGAAAAGGAAGGTTTTATCAGAATAAAAATTGACATAGATAATGAAAGAGCTATTCAAAAAATAGAAAATAGTATTATTCGTTCTCAAAATAACTGTAGTGAACAGATTGAATTAGCTATTTCCGATGCTTATAAACGTTTATTATTACCTGCTTTAACAAATGAAGCAATGGTAATTGCTAAAGAAAAAGCAGATGAAAATGCGATAACAGTATTTACAAAAAACTTACAACAACTTTTATTAAGTGCTCCGTTAGGCGAAAAACGAATTTTGGCAATTGACCCAGGTTTTAGGTCGGGTTGTAAAGTAGTTTGTTTAAATAAACAAGGTGATTTATTACAAAACGATACTATTTATCCACACGCACCGCAACATAAATCTGACGAAGCAATACAAAAAATAAGTGCTTTAGCTGAAAAATATAACATTAAAGCCATTGCAATTGGTAACGGAACTGCATCGAGAGAAACGGAACAGTTTATCAAAAAAATAGCTTTTAAAAATAATATTTCAGTTTTTGTTATTAGTGAAGCTGGAGCATCTATTTATTCGGCTTCAAAAATTGCTAGAGATGAATTTCCTGATTACGATATTACCGTTCGTGGTGCAATTTCTATTGGTCGTAGATTGGCTGATCCGCTTGCGGAATTGGTTAAAATTGATGCAAAATCGATTGGCGTTGGGCAATATCAGCACGATGTTGACCAAAATAAGCTAAAAAAATCATTAGAAACCGTTGTGGAACATTGTGTAAATAAAGTGGGCGTAAATATAAATACGGCTAGTGTTTCTTTGTTAAGTGCTGTTTCGGGAATTGGCGAAAAACTAGCAGAAAATATTGTAAATTATCGAAATGAAAATGGTGCTTTTAAAAACAGAACTGCCATAAAAAAAGTTCCTCGTTTAGGTGGAAAAGCTTTTGAACAATCCGCAGGTTTTTTACGTATTAAAAATGGCGATAATCCTTTAGATAATTCGGCTGTTCATCCTGAGCGTTATGCTTTGGTCAAACAAATGGCTAAAGATTCTGGCAATAAAATTATCGATTTAATAGGAAATAACTCGGTTTTAAAACAATTGAAATTACAGCAATATATTACCGATTCTTACGGATTACCTACCCTTCAAGATATTGTAAAAGAATTAGAAAAACCTGGCTTAGATCCTCGAGAAAAAGCAAAAGAATTTAGTTTTAACGAACATGTTAAAACAATTGATGATTTAAAAACAGCAATGATTCTTCCTGGAATTATCAACAATATTACAAATTTTGGTTGTTTTGTTGATATCGGAATTAAAGAAAGTGGTTTAGTGCATGTTTCTAATCTTTCAAATACTTTTGTGAAAGACATTAATGAACATGTTACCTTAAATCAGCATGTACAAGTAAAGGTTTTAGAGGTCGATGTAACAAGAAAACGCATTCAACTTTCTATGAATTTCTAATATTATAAAAAAGCAAGGGGTTTTAACCCCTTGTGAACTAAATTCTTACATTATTAACATTAAACCGTAGAACCTAATAATTGTGTTGCTTCTAAAACAATCATATACGCTTCTGGATCGTGTTTTTCAACTAAATTTTTCAGTGTTACAATCCTGTTTTTATTGATGGATAAAAAAATTATATTTCGCTGATTAGTTTGCGATAAATCATTTCCTTCAATCAACGTTCCTGAAACTCCCATTTTTGCAGCGATTATCTTCTTTAACGCTACTAAATCTTCCGAAGCAATATGTACAATTTTATTCTGTTTACGTCCCGTAAGCACTAAATCAATAAATTTACTAGCTACAAAAATACTTAACATCGCCCATAAAGCCAATTCTAAATCTTTAAAAACAATTGCCGATAAAAGCACTACAAAAATATCTAAAGTCAAAATTACCGTACCAGGTTTAAAATGATACTTATCCTTTAAAATACGGGCGATAATAGCACCTCCTCCAGCAGAAGCATCTCCTTTAAAAATAAGCCCAATTCCCGAACCAACACATAATCCTCCGTAAATTGTAGCCAATAATGTATGATCACTTAACACAGGAAAATGTATTATTTCTCTAAGAAAATCAATATATATTGCTAAAGAAACGATAGAAATCATCGTGCGAAATGCAAAGCGTTTTCCAATATATTTTACACTTATTAAAAGTAATGGCGCATTGAGGACTAATAACAACATTCCTATCGGAATATTTGACATATAATTCAACACAATCGCCAAACCTGAAGTTCCTCCTGTTGCAATTTTATTTGGAGCTAAAAATCCAACAACACCAATTGCTAAAACTAAACTTCCACTAAGTATAAAAAAATAATTTTTTAATTCATTTTTCAACTTTTTAGTATTCATGTTTTATCTTTTTTAATCTTTAATTTTATGATTTACTATTTTGTAATCGGCAAAAATACCTCTAAAATTAAAGATTACAGATGTTTTTAATGTTATTAATTTAGATAAAAAAAGATATCAAATTATAGGTAATATCGTATTTTAAAAGCTTAAAAAAGTATCCCAAATGATTCTTTTTATGCGTCATTTTTAAGTATCTTCAAAAAATATTATTTATCATCTAATAATACTAATTCATTTATTACAACTTCAGTCATATATCGTTTTTCGCCTGCGGATGTTTCATAAGAACGATACGTTAATTTTCCATGAACCAATACTTTTCTTCCTTTGGTTACATATTTTTCAATGATTTCAGCAGTTTTATTCCAAGCAACGATATTGTGCCATTGTGTATCTTTAATTTTTTCGCCTGTCGAATTTTTATAAATTTGATTCGTTGCTAATGAAAATTTAGCTACTTTTTTTCCACTTTCTAAGGTGATAATTTCAGGATCTTTACCTAAATTACCTAATAATTGTACATTGTTTTTTATGGTATTCATTTTCTTTATTTTTAGTTGTTTTTATATAATTTTATAATGACACTGCAAAGATGAAATAGCTTGTAAATTAAAATCGGTTGGTAAACAATTGTTTTCGTTTGTAAACAGATGTAAATGAATGTAAACGAATACAGTCATTTAATAATTTTAAAGATATCGTAATCAATGTATTATTTTTATTGATAAAAAAATGTATGAAAAACAGCCAAGAAAACAGAAAATGTCTAACTTGTAACGAAAAAGTAGTCGGTAGAATTGATAAGAAATTCTGTTCGGATTATTGTCGAAATAGTTATAATAATAACGTACATAAAGACAGTAAAAACTTAATTAGAAATACGAATAATCGGTTGCGTAAAAACTACAAAATATTAACTGAACTGAATATTTCGGGCAAAACCAAAGTTAGCAGACGTACATTATTTGATAAAGGTTTTGATTTTAAATTTATCACATCATTATATGTTACCAAAACAGGAAATACCTATTATTATGTTTATGACCAAGGATATTTGATACTAGAAAATGAACTTTTCTTGCTAGTAAAACAAGATTAAAAGATTTAAAAAGAAGCCTTTAACAATGAATTTGTTAAAGGCTTTTTTTAACCTGAGCTTAAAGCTTCAAGTAAAACAGTAAGTAAAATAGCGTATTAATGAATTTTAGAAACACGCAATGTATTTACCATTCCTTTAGCTTGTACGGGCATTGACGATAAATTAATCATAAAATCGCCTGCTTTTACAAAGCCTTTTTCTTTGGCTATTTCATTAATATCTTCTAAAGTATCATCGGTACTTAAATCTCTATCATAATAAAAAGCACGAACTCCCCATAAAAGATTTAATTTTCCTAGTATTCTTTTTTCTGATGAAAATGCTAATACATGCGATTTTGGTCGCCAAGCAGAAACCTGAAACGCCGTATAACCACTATTTGTTAAAGTTGTTATTGCAGAAGCATTCATATTATCTGCCATTAACGCAGCGTGATGACATATTGATTTTGTGATAAATCTATTGGTACGAATATGTGGTGCTTCTTGTGGCACTTTAATTAAATCTGAAAATTCAACACTTCCAATAATTTCGGTCATTTTTTGGATAACGCGTAAAGGATGTTTTCCTACGGATGTTTCTCCCGAAAGCATTACAGCATCTGCGCCGTCTATAATTGAATTTGCCACATCATTTACTTCGGCTCTTGTTGGAACAGCATTTTCAATCATGGTTTCCATCATTTGTGTCGCAATAATTACAGGAATTCTTGCTTGTTTCGCTCTTCGAACTAACATTTTTTGAATCAATGGAACATCTTGCATCGGAACTTCTACGCCTAAATCACCACGAGCGACCATTAGTCCGTCACAATATGGGATTAAAGCATCAATATTTTCAACAGCTTCTGGTTTTTCAATTTTAGCAATTACGGGAACTCTATAATCAGAATTTTGATCAATTAAATCACGTAACATTCTTAAATCTTCAGGATTTCTAACAAATGATAATGCGATCCAATCTACTTCTTGTTGTAAAGCAAAAATTGCATCTTTTTTATCTTTTTCTGTTAATGCCGGTAATGAAATGTTGGTATTTGGTAGGTTAACACCTTTTTTTGAATTTAAAGCGCCACCTACAAGTACTTTGGTAACTACTTCTGTTTTTTTATCGGTAGCAACTACTTCAAATAATAACTTACCATCATCAACTAAAATATGTTCTCCTACTTTTACATCTTTAGGAAAACGCTGATAGGTCATAAAAGCTTTTTCTGTTGTTCCTATGCATTCTTCAGTGGTAAAGGTAAAAGTAGCACCTGCTTTTACTTTTACAGCATCATTCATCACGCCAACTCTTAATTTAGGTCCTTGTAAATCGGCTAAAATAGCTAAGTTATAACCGTTTTCTTCATTAATTTCTCGTATTTCACGGATACGTTGTTTTACATTATCGTAATCTGCGTGCGAAAAATTAACTCTAAAAACATTAACTCCAGCTGCTGCCATTTTAGCTAAAATTTCTTTGGTATTGATTGCAGGTCCTAGTGTGGCTACAATTTTCGTTTTTTTGTTGTGTGGCATAATTTAAAATATTAAAAAATCTTTCGATTTTAAGGATTCAACCTCACTGTTATATGAGGTAATAATATATTTAAGCTTATATTTAAAGCACAAATAAGCATCGTAACAATTATTTGTTACAAGCTAAAGTACTGAATGTATCTAAATATTATGTAAATTTTATAAAAACCTTTTGCAGAAAATGTTAAGATTCTTCCATTTGAGTTTGCATGGCAAAATAGACTCTTTTAGCAGCAATTTCTTGTGCTTTTTTCTTGGATGTAGCTCTTCCTTTACCCATGATTTTATCATCAACACTGAGTGTTACGGAAAAGTATTTTTTATTTTGATTTCCAGAATCTTCGAATGACTCGAATTTATATTTTTTCTTGTTTTTCTGGCACCACTCGATAACATAACCTTTATAACTCGATATTTTACCTTCTAAGCGTTCAATATCAACATAAGGCAATATCACCTGTTCATAAATAAACTGGTGACAATAATTGTAGCCTCTATCTAAATAAATAGCGCCAATTAAAGCTTCAAAAATATTTCCGTAAAGATTATTACTAATATGCTCTTCAGCCATATTACTTTTTACGAATCGTATTAAGTCTAAATCTTTACCTAAGGTATTTAAATGCTCTCTACTCACTACTTTAGAGCGCATTTGTGTTAAATATCCTTCATCTCCTTTGGGGACTTTTTTATATAAATAAGAAGCCATTACAGAACCTAACATGGCATCACCTAAAAACTCTAAGCGTTCGTAATTAATAGGGATTCCTTTTCTATCAATAAGTTTTAAGGACCTATGTGTAAACGCTTTTTTATAATGAGAAAGCTTTATTGGTTTAAAATTAAGCAGTTCTTTTAACTCGTAGTAAAGATTTTTATCCTCTTTACTTGCGGGTTTAATAATACTACGAAAAAAGTTCATACGTGATTAATCTAGTTTTCTAAAAACTACACAAGCATTATGACCTCCAAAACCAAAAGTATTACTCATCGCAACTTTGATTTCTCTTTTTTGCGGTTTATTAAGTGTTAAATTTAACTCAGGATTAATATTTTCATCCACATTAACATGATTAATTGTTGGTGGTACAATACTATGTTCCATCGCTAAGATAGCAGCAATTGATTCAATAGCTCCAGCGGCACCTAATAAATGCCCTGTCATTGATTTTGTAGAATTGATATTGATATTCTTTGCATGTTCTCCAAAGACTTCAGAAATCGCTTTTAATTCCGCAACGTCTCCTAAAGGTGTAGAAGTACCGTGGGTATTAATATGATCTACATCTTCTGGTTGTAAACCTGCATTTTCCAGACAATTTTTCATTACAGCAATAACGCCAATTCCTTCAGGATGTGGTGCTGTCATGTGATAAGCATCTGATGACATACCGCCACCTAAAACTTCAGCATAAATTTTAGCGCCACGCGCCTTTGCGTGTTCATATTCTTCTAAAATAATTGCACCTGCTCCTTCTCCTAAAACAAAACCATCACGTGTTGCGTCAAAAGGTCTTGAAGCTGTTTCTGGGCTTTCATTATTTGTAGAAAGTGCGTGCATTGCATTAAATCCACCGACACCTGCGTATGTAATAGCGGCTTCACTACCACCTGTTACAATGACGTCACAGTATCCTAGGCGAATATAATTTAAGGCATCAATCATCGCATTTGCTGAAGATGCACAAGCAGATACCGTTGTATAATTAGGTCCCATAAATCCATGTTTAATAGAAATATGTCCTGGTGCGATATCAGCAATCATTTTAGGAATAAAAAATGGATTAAATCTTGGTGTACCGTCTCCAGTAGCAAAATTCATTGCCTCGTTTTGAAAAGTTTCTAAACCTCCAATACCAGCTCCCCAAATTACGCCTACTCTTAGTTTATTGATTTTATCTAGATCTAATTTTGAATCTACAATAGCTTCATCAGAAGCAACCATTGCATATTGCGTAAATCGATCCATTTTACGTGCATCTTTCCTGTTAATGAAATCTGTTACGGTAAAGTCTTTTAACTCACATGCAAAACGAGTTTTGAACTTGGCAGCATCGAAATACGTTATAGGCGCTGCTCCGCTAACTCCGTTAACTAAGCTATTCCAATATTCTTCTTTATTATTTCCTATTGGCGTTAATGCGCCAAGTCCAGTTACTACAACTCGTTTTAATTGCATATGAATTTTATATAATTGTTATTTTTTAGCTTCTTCAATATAGCTAACTGCTTGTCCAACAGTTCCAATGTTTTCTGCTTGATCGTCTGGAATTTGGATATCAAATTCTTTTTCGAATTCCATGATTAATTCAACAGTATCTAAAGAATCTGCTCCTAAATCGTTTGTGAAGCTTGCTTCGTTCGTTACTTCGTTATCGTCTACTCCTAACTTGTCTACGATAATTTCTTTTACTCTTGATGCTATGTCTGACATAATTTGTTTGTTTTAAAATTTAAAGTCGAGGCAAAAATACAAATCTTAAGTATTAATTCTAACTTTTGCTCGAAAATGTGGTGTTTTTAATGAAAAAAAAATGAATCTTTTGCTACAAACACCGTCATTGTTAATAATTATTCTTTTTTTTGTAGTAACAAAATAATTTATTTTCCTATGAAACGCATCGTAATTCTTGCTTCTGGTTCGGGTAGTAATGCCGAAAACATTATAAAATACTTTCAAAACAGCAAAATAGCTAATGTTACTCATGTGCTATCTAACAATGAACATGCCAAAGTTTTTGACCGATGTGAACGTTTACAAATTGATGCCTCATTATTTGATAAAGAGGCTTTTACAGAAGATGACACTGTTTTATCTTTTTTACAAGTAGAAGCTGACATTATTATACTTGCTGGCTTTTTATGGCGAATTCCTGCCAACATAGTGGCAGCATTTCCGAATAAAATTATTAATATTCATCCTGCTTTATTGCCAAAATACGGTGGAAAAGGGATGTATGGTATGAATGTTCATAAAGCTGTTAAACAAAATAACGAAACTCAAACTGGTATTACCATTCATTATGTGAATGAAAATTATGACGAAGGTACGATTATTTTTCAAGCAAAAACAACTTTACTTCCTTCGGATTCTGCAGAAGATATTGCCGCTAAAATTCATTTATTAGAACAAGAACACTTTCCACGAGTTATTGAAGAAGTAATATCAAAAAATGGCTAAAAAAAAATATTACGTTGTTTGGAAGGGTAAAAAAACAGGCATTTATACTTCTTGGAATGATTGTAAAAAACAAATCACGAATTTTCAAGGAGCACAATACAAAGCTTTTGTCGATGAAAAAGAAGCCAAAATAGCGTTCACCAAAAATTATAACGATTATAAAGGAAAAGACACCAAGAAAGTTATTTTATCTGATAAAGAAAAAGCAAGCTACGGAACACCTATTTTAGAAAGTATTTCTGTGGATGCTGCTTGTTCAGGAAATCCTGGTGCGATGGAGTATCGGGGTGTTTTGACTAAAAGTAAAAAAGAAATTTTCAGATTAGGACCTTTTAAAAAAGGCACGAATAATATTGGCGAATTTTTAGCCTTAGTTCACGGAATTGCCCTTTTGAAAAATAAAAAAATGGATACCTATCCTATTTATTCCGATTCTAGAATTGCCATGAGTTGGGTTCAAAAAAAACAATGCCGCACTAATTTAACTTTTAATCAAAACAATCAAGAAATTTTAAATTTGATAAAACGTGCCGAAAAATGGCTCAAAGAAAATACCTATACAAATCCAATATTAAAATGGGAAACCAAAGCTTGGGGCGAAATACCTGCCGATTTTGGTAGAAAATAACAAAAAAATAACCAAGTATCTAGATACTTGGTTATTAACAATTTATTAACAATAAAAAACTATTTAAAACTATCTTATTTATAACTATTTAATCGCCATTTTGGTTTCTTCTTTCCAAGTTTGCACACCTGCAATTACGTTATTATTGTAATCGATTTCTTTTAATCCATCGGCTTGCCACATAAACCATTTTCCTGATTTTTTCCCTTCTTTATAATGTGCAATAGCAGTCTTGTTTCCTTTTGTATCAAAAGAAATCCAAGTTCCTTGTAATTTTTTATCTTTAAAGAAACCTTGTTCTTTTACTTTTCCATCTTTATAAAAATAAGTAGCTTTTACTAAATCTCCTTCTTTTTCAAATGTTACTTCTGTGTTCTGAGCTTGCAATAATGATATCGATAATATGCAAACAACTAATATAAATTTCTTCATGTCTGTTATATTTTAAATTAATACTCTCTTTTTGATGTTACAAATATACAATAAATTTTACACAAACCAAACATTTAAGTAACAATTACATAACATTAACTTAACATTAGGATTTCAAACTAACTTTTAACTACTTTCAACTAAAAGATATATCAGCTGAAATTACTATATTTACGAGAGTATTAACCTTTTAACAAAAAAAATATGGCGGTAATGAAAGTAATTGAAGTATTATCTAATTCTGACAAAAGTTGGGAAGATGCAACAAAGAAAGCAGTAAAACAAGCTTCTAAATCGGTTAAAAATATTAAATCGGTATTTGTACAATCGCAAAGTGCTGTTGTCGAAAATGATGAGGTTACCGAATTTAGAGTAAACTTAAAAATTACTTTTGAAGTAAAGTAATTGTATAAAAACGAACTACTATAAAGCGATTTTGTTAAAACAATATCGCTTTTTTTATTTGATTGTAAACAAGCAATACTAATTGCTTACTCTTTTTTAAACCAAATCGAATTTACATTCAACTTTATATTTTACATTTACACTCGAATTAAAAAAATCAAAAAAAATTAAAAAAATGGAACAAAACATTGAAAAATTAAAAGACCTCTTATTTGAATATGGTCCTAAAGTAATTTCAGCATTAATTATTTTAGTTGTTGGACTTTGGATTATTAAAATGATAACTAAAGGTGCTAAACAATTAATGGTTAAGCGTAATTTAGACGAATCTTTACAAGGATTTTTCGGAAGTTTAATCGGTTGGGGGTTAAAGATATTTTTATTTATTACCGTTGCAGGACAATTAGGAGTTGAGACAACTTCATTTGCTGCAATCATCGCTGCCTTAGGTTTAGCAATTGGTATGGCATTACAAGGAGCATTATCTAACTTTGCTGGTGGTGCATTAAT
This sequence comes from Tenacibaculum piscium, assembly GCF_021390755.1. Taxonomy (NCBI): domain Bacteria; kingdom Pseudomonadati; phylum Bacteroidota; class Flavobacteriia; order Flavobacteriales; family Flavobacteriaceae; genus Tenacibaculum; species Tenacibaculum piscium. The sequence continues at coordinate 270,042 of NZ_JAJGWR010000002.1, forward strand.
TATGGTTTTCAAACCGTTTAAAATTGGTGATTATATTGAAGCACAAGGTGAACAAGGTACAGTTAAAGAGATTCAAATTTTTACAACAAAATTAAATTCTATTGACAATAGAGAAATAATTGTTCCTAACGGAATATTATCAAACGGAAATATTGTTAATTATTCTTCGGAAGAAAACAGACGTGTTGATTTAGTTTTTGGTGTCTCTTATGATGCGGATATTAAAGAAACTAAAAATGTATTATTAAGTGTTTTAAACAACACGCCATATACTTTAAATACTCCTGCACCAGCAGTTATGGTTAGTGAATTAGCCGATAGCTCTGTAAATTTCACCACTAGAACTTGGGTAAAATCTGCTGATTATTGGAATGCTCATTTTCATATTATTGAAAACGTAAAAATAGCATTAGACAAAGCTGGTATCGAAATTCCATATCCTCATGCTGTTGAAATTCAAAAAGAAGCTTAAACTTTCTTTTTTTCAGGAATAGCAATAAAATCTTTTAAATAAAAAGGTTCAAAATAAGCGACATCTTCGGTGTCGCTTTTTTGGTATTTACCAAAACTTAAAACTGCCATTTCTTTGGATGATGGAAATTTATCTTCTATAAATATAGCATTTTCATGTAAAATAATGTCTTTACATTTTGATGCTCCATCGCCTAAAAAATAAACTTTTCCTTGTGATAATTCTTCTTTAAAAGAATTTTCATCAATAATTTCGGCTTTAATTTCTCGTATTTCTTTATATTTTGAATCATAAACTGCCGAATATACTTCCATTCTTCGAGCATCTAACATCGGAATAATAAGACCGTCATCAACAGAAATATAATGTGCTAATGAATGTAAAGTTCCAATAGAAATCAAGGGTTTATCAATCGCAAAACACATTCCTTTGGCCGCTGAAACGCCAATACGAAGTCCGGTATAAGACCCTGGTCCTTTACTGACAGCAACCGCATCAATATCCTTAGATGTTAAATTTGCTTCTTTTAAAATCTCCTGAATAAAAGGATGTAATTTTTCAGCATGCGAATAATTTCCATCATTTAATTCTCTAATTGTGATTATTTGACCATTTTTAGCCAAACAAACCGAACAATTTTTGGTTGCTGTTTCTATATTTAAAATTATTGCCAATTGAAGTAGGTTTATTTATTTATTTTATTTTTTGCAAAGATACCGTATAAACAAAAAATCATATGATTAATCAACAATCGATTCTCCAAAATAAAATTTTAAGACCTTTGTTTTAAAGATATAATCGTATTTAGCGCGTATCATAGCACTTTTAGCATTAACAAATCGATTATGAATTTGGTCGAAATCAACTTGTGTTATTGCCCCGTAATCATAACGAGTTTGTGCGTTTTTTAAGGCTTCTTTTTGTGCTGATAAAGATATTTCTGAAGCTTCAAAACTCTTTGCGGCCGCTTTTGCATCTAAAAAAGATCTTGCTATTTCTTGTTCTAATTGCAATTTTTCACGTTCCAAAACAAACTCACGTTGTTGTTTATTAATGAATGCTTTGGCAATGTTATTTTTAGTTTGAAAACGGTTAAATATTGGAATATTCAACGACAACGCAAGCATATAACTTACATTATTTTCTAATTGAGTTGAAAAACCATTCGGAATTGAAGTTACAGTATTCGTTACAGGATTTCGTTGTAAAAGTACATCGGGTTCACCAAAAACAGTAAAATAAGACGTACTTGTATTTGCCGAATACGTAAGAGTTGGCAAATAAGCACCTTTTGCTTTTTTAATCGCTAAAGTTTCATTTTCGATATTTAACAATGCTTTTTGTATTTCAGGTCTGTTTGCTACGGCTTTTGTAAACACTTCTTTTGCAGAATCATACAGTAAAATTTTCGAAGGATTTTCGATATTGATAGTAGCAATATCAAAGGCATCTGAAGAAACCTGAAGTAATTGTGCCAAACTTAATAACGCAAAATTTAAGGTATTTTCTTGTGTTACCAACTTTTGAACATCATTGGCAACCGTAGATTCCGCATTTAAAACAGCTCCTTTGGCTACTGCTCCTGCGTCAAATTTTATAGTGATATTTTTAAATTGTTGTTTACTGATAAGAATTTGCGCCTTGGCTACAGCTAAATTTTCTTTAGCAAATAAAACATTTAAATACGCATTAACAACATTTAAAGAAATATCATTTTCAATTTTAGCCAATTCTAAATCGTTACTTTTTACGGCTAATACAGCTTGTTTTTTAGTATTAAGATTTCTAAATCCGTTAAAAATAGTTCCTGATGTTGCCAAGCCAAAATTTGTAACATACCTATCTTGACTGGTATTCACGCCATTAACGCCTGATGATAATCCAAAAGTACTACGATGCGAATTTTCAAAACCTAAATTTGGCAGAAAATTTCCTTTAGCTATTTCAACATCCATTTTTGCCGATTCAATAGCCGATTGCTGTTGTTTCACAGAAATATTATGTGATAATGCTTGTGAAACACATTCTTTAAGCGTCCATTTTTTTTGAGAAAAACCGACAAATGAATTGCATACAACAAGTAAAAAGACTAGAATTAAAGTAGGTATTTTCAACATAATTGTTTTTTAGTTTTTTATTTAAAAAATAACCTTTTAAAAATCTTAAAATAATCTTTATAAGATATTTATGTAAGATATTTAAATGACAAGCTTCGATGACAAGACGACTAAAAACAAGTTTTGTTACAAAAAAATAATTTTATCAGTAATTAATTTTTCGCACCTTTTTTATGTCGATAAATAAAATAAAATAACACGCCTACCAAAATATACGGAAACACCATTAAATAGGTAATTCCATTATTAACGCCTTCGGCAACGGTTTCATTACCGCCTTCTACCACTGCTTTACACATCGCACATTGTGCATTGACATCCACAGAAATACTCAATACTAAAATCACTAAAATTATTAATCCTTTTTTATACATAATATGGAGATATCATTAAATATACAACAACTCCCGTTACGGCAACATATAGCCATAATGGAAACGTAATTTTTGCTATTTTTTTGTGTTCTGGAAAATTACCCAAACGAGCTCTCATAAAGGTAATCAAAACAAAAGGAATTACAATTATTGATAATATAATATGCGTTATCAGAATAAATAAATAGATATATTTTAGTATTCCTTGCCCTCCAAATGAGGTCGAATCGGAGGTCATATGATACGCCACATACATCACCAAAAACAATGCAGAACACGCAATTGCCGTGGTATTTAACTGTTCATGTAATTTTTTGTTTCCCTTTTTTATAGCGATTACCGATGCGATTAATAAAACGGCTGTCAATGCGTTGATACTTGCATATATTGGCGGTAAAAAAGATAACGGTTCAACATTCGGGATTTTAACACCAAATAAAATCGCCACAGCGATTGGCACTAAAATAGAAACAAGGGTAATTAATTTTTTATATTTTTGTTCTGCTGTATTCATCTTTACTATTCTTGTTTGATATTATCTTAATCCTTGATTAATAATTTAATATCTTGTTTTAATTCTTTGATTTGATTTCCAAAACCGTGTTCATCTAAAGCTCGATAATACATAATTGGATTTCCATATTCATCGTAGCGAGAGCGGATAATTCCATTTTTATCAACCAAAGCAAATAAACCTGAATGTTCAAAACCACCGTGTGAAACCTCTCCTTTTCCTACAAATAATTTAAATCCTTCGTTGGATAAATCATAGACAATTTCTTCAGATTTCCCTGTTAATAAATGCCAATTTTTATGATTGATACCATTTTTAAGGGCATATTTTTTTAATTGTTTTGGAGTATCAATCTCTGGTGTGATTGAAAAAGAAGCAATTCCAAAGTTTGGATTTCCCATAAATTCGTTTTGAATTTCGACCATTCGAGCATTCATAATAGGACAAATACTTGGGCAAGTTGCAAAGAAAAACTCAACAACATAGACTTTATTTTCAAAATCTTTATTGCTAATTGTTTTTCCATCTTGATTGATAAACTCAAAATCAGGAACTTTCGTAAAGGTATGTAAATCGGCCGTTTGAAAATGTTTTACAATTTTTGGCACTGAATAAATACCAAATAATAAAATAATAAACGAAATTCCAACGTATGAATAGTTATTTTTTTTCATTTGAAATGCTATTTGTTCTTCGGTCTTCACTACTATTATTTTTCTTCAATGCCATTTTGTATTCTACTAAAACAACGCTGATATCATCAATCATATCATTTTTAAGTTCGGCTACCGACCTCATATTGTATCCGAATAAATGTTGATTTTCTAAACTTTTAATGGTTGATTTTCCTCTTCTTAGATTCAGTTCTTTATCAATAATATAGGCTTTTGGCGAATGACTATTTTCATCTAAAGAGGTTCCTGTTTTAAAACTCTCATGTAAAGCTTCCATTTCTTCTGATGAAGTAAAAACAAAGTTCCATCTACTTAAATCGGTATTAACACCTAGCATTTTTTTCAAGTCTTCTACGGCTTGTTTTTGATTTTTATCAACTAGAGAAATCATTTGAAAACTTACATAATTCGAAAACTTCGTATAAATTTTTTCCTTTAAATTATAAACTTCTCCTTTTACTAAGCTGATATCATTTCCTAAAAAAGTAACTACAGTAACTCTTTTATCAAAAGAAATCGTTTTATCAATTAACGAAATATCAATAACATCTTTAGAAACTATCGGAAGTTTTCCAAAATTATGCGTTCCTAATTGTAACAAAATATAAAACAATAATGGCACTATAAATAAGGCAAATAATACCGTAAATTTTTTAATTTTTTTCATTTTTAGTGTTAATTTAAGAGCTAGTTTCAGTGCTAATTAAAGTAAAAAAAAGGTGGTTAAAACCACCTTTTTTTTGAAATATTTTATTTGATTACCATTTTACTAATGGTGCTAATGTTTCATGCAAATAATCTCCTTCTATCAAGATAATAAATAATACATAAGAAACTAAAAATACAGCAGTCCAAACAATTGATCTTCTAAACCATGTTTTTTCGCCTTCTAAGTGCATAAATGCCCAAGCAATGTAATATGCTTTCACCAATGTTAAAATGATAAATAACCAGTTTAACCAACTCGTTCCTAAACCGTGTAAATGCAATGCGTCTGGTTTTACAATACCAAAAGCTACCTCCACAGTTGTTATAATTGTTAAGATTGCTAAAACAACCCAAATTCTTTTTTTATTTGATTCGTGTGCGTGCGCCATTTTAATGTCGTTTTTTAATTATACTAAGTAGAAAAAGGTAAATACAAATACCCAAACTAAATCTACGAAGTGCCAATATAAACCTACTTTCTCAACCATTTCATAGTGTCCTCTACGTTCATACGTACCGAGTACAACATTGAAAAATATAATAATATTTAGGATAATTCCTGACAACACGTGAAAACCGTGAAACCCTGTTATAAAGAAAAAGAAATCAGCAAAAATAGGATTTCCATATTCATTTTCATGTAAATTAGCGCCTTCAACAACCTTTGTTATTAAGGGTAATTTCGCTAAACTTTCTTCTCTTGATAAAACTATTTTTTGTTTTGTTTCAAGATTTAATTGTTCTGTTCTTATTAATAAAGAAGGATCCGCTTTAAAAGCCTCTTTAATTTGTGCTACTGAATACTGTGAAACAGTTGCTTCTTTTTCAAACCATAATCCATTTTTACGAGTATGCTCAATTCTTTCGTCTTTTCTTGGCGAATGCACAAAATCAGCTAAAGCGATTTGATGACCGTCTTTTACAAACTGTAAAATATGATTATTGGTTGTTTTCACAGCTCCGTAAGAACCGTTGATAAAATTTTTCCATTCCCAAGCTTGTGAGCCTACGAAAATAATACCGAAAATAATCGTGGCAAACATATACCAAGCAACCTTTTTTTGTTTCTTTTGATGACCAGCATCAACCGCTAATACCATTGTTACTGACGATATAATCAGAATAAAGGTCATTAAAGCTACATAATACATGGGTGCATGCACACCATGTAGCCCTGGAAAGTGTGTAAACACTTCATCGGCAATTGGCCATGAATCAATAAATTTAAAACGAGTTAAGCCATAAGCGGCTAAAAAACCCGAAAAAGTTAATGCATCAGAAACGATGAAAAACCACATCATCATTTTACCATAACTAGCGCCAAATGGTTTCTCACCACCTCCGCCCCAGGCTTCTTTCTTATCAGAATTTACAGCAATATTTGCTTCCATAAATCTTTTTTTGTTAATTTTTGTTAAAACAGTGTGCCAAAATTACGCATTTTTCATCATCTTATGAAATAGAAAAAGAAAAATAGATAAATCCATAAAACATCTACGAAATGCCAGAAGATCCCACCTAACTCAAAGCCAAGCATATCGGCTGCTGAATATTTCTTTTTAAAATGATTATAAATAACGACCAATAGCACAATTATACCCGCTAAAAGGTGCAATATATGCATAAATGTTATCCCTAAAATAAAAGAAGTCGATACCGTACTCTCAGGTCCTGTAAAAAATAATCCGACTGCTTTTAATTCATTAAAACCGACATATTGAAACCAAACAAAGCCCAAACCAAGCAATAAAGTAGCCAATAAAAGTGCTAATGAACCTTTTAAATTATTTTTCTTTAATAGTTTTTGAGATAAAATCAGCGTAACACTACTCAATATAATTAAAATAGTACTCGTATAAAATGCTTGTGGCAAATCAAAAGTAACCCAATCATCTCGTTTCATACTTACTACGTAAGCACTGGTTAGTCCTGCAAAAAACATCACCATACTAATCATGGAAACCCATAACATTGGTTTTGCTGATTTTCGTTTTCCTGCCGTTAATTCCTCTTGTAAAGTTTGTGCGCTCATTTTTATTTAGTGTAAAAATTTATCGACCACATAAATTATGGGTACGATGGTGATATAAAAAACACTGGCTAACATTAATTTTCGTGCGTCAGTATTTTCTGATGATTTATATAATTGAAAAGCGTAATACAACATCAACATTCCTAATGCCAAAATTAGCACGGCTGTTAATGGATAAATATAAAAATTACCTGTTACTTTTAAAACGGGAGCTACCGACATTAAAATCATGATACAGGTATAAAAAATTATTTGCACAACAGCTCCTTTATCTTTTTTATCCATAGGAAGCATGTGTAAACCTGCCTTATTATATTCTTCAAATTGCAACCAGCCAATTGCCCAAAAATGTGGAAATTGCCAAAAAAATTGAATCATAAATAAAAAGCCTGCTTCAATACCAAAATGACCTGTTGCCGCTACCCATCCTAACATAAAAGGGATAGCTCCTGGAATCGCCCCTACAAAAACTGCCAAAGGCGTTACTGCTTTTAAAGGTGTATAAGCACTCGTGTACAAAAATATAGAAACGGCACCAAATAAGGCACATTTTGGGTCAATTGCATATAAAATTCCGATACCTAAAATAGTAAAAACACTAGCAATTAGTAATGCAGTACTAACTTTCATTCTACCTGCTGGTAAAGGACGATTTTTTGTACGTTGCATTAAGGCATCGATATCTTTTTCAATTACTTGATTAAAAGCATTGGAAGCACCAACCATTAAATAGCCACCAATGGCGAGCAATAAAACGATATAATAATCAATTGTTTCAGCTCCTAATAAGTACCCTGTAATGGAAGTAAAAACAACACTGATAGATAACCCGACTTTGGTTAATTGCTTAAAATCGTTAAATACTGATTTTAAAGAAGCTGTTGTATGATCGGTTGCGATGGATTTCAATATTAGTTTTATTTTTTGCAAAGATATTTCTTTCTTTGTTCAATGACAATAAAAAAAAATAGTTATCAATTTTTGATGAAATTAAAAAAAAATGAGAAAAAAATGAAAAAAGTTTTTTTTATCTAAAAAAAGGTTATAGATTTGCACCCGCATTGAAACATATGCAAAACGATCTTTAAAATAATTTTGACTACGCGAAAGTAGCTCAGGGGTAGAGCATCACCTTGCCAAGGTGGGGGTCGCGGGTTCAAATCCCGTCTTTCGCTCTGAGACTTTCTTAAAAAAATATACCAATTTTGATTGTAAAAACAATCAAAACACGCTGAAGTGGTGGAATTGGTAGACACGTTGGACTTAAAATCCAATGGCCCTTGGGCCGTGCGGGTTCAAGTCCCGCCTTCAGTACTAAACCTCGCTTTTATTAGCGAGGTTTATTTTAAGAAAGAGTCAAAAAAATAATTATAAAAATCCACTTGCTGAAGTGGTGGAATTGGTAGACACGTTGGACTTAAAATCCAATGACCCTTGGGTCGTGCGGGTTCAAGTCCCGCCTTCAGTACTAAGCCTTAACATTTATTTGTTAAGGCTTTTTTATTGCCTTTTATTTTCCTTCAAAAAAATTGTATCGAGAACTTTTTAGTGTCAAAATCAATCAAAATTCATTTTAGAGCCTGTTTAAATTTCATCTGAAAAAAATATAGTAGCAAAAAATGACGGCAAGGGGTTAAACCCCCTTGTTAAAAGGAAGTAAAAATGATAAAAATTATCATAAAAACTAAAAACTTTAGCAAATCAGGATGCGAACCTGAAATAAATTTAGGTTAACGGATTCAATACTTTTTTTTAACAGTTTACTTATTTGATCCTATAAAATTCATATAATTTTAAATAGGCTTAAAAACTAAATGTAAATTTGTTAGCGAAAATCAACAATCATCAACAGAAAATGAAAAAAAAACAACTACAAGAAACCAAAGCATATTTAATCGCTAACGGAATTATAAATCCTGAAATAGGAATCGTACTAGGAACTGGATTAGGACAATTAATCAACGAAATTGATATTGAAAAAGAAATTTTATATACTGAAATCCCACATTTCCCACAAACAACTGTAGAATCACATTCAGGAAAATTAATTTACGGAACGTTATCTGGAAAAAAAGTACTCGTAATGGCAGGACGTTTTCATATATATGAAGGCTATAATCTTTGGGAAGTTACTTACGGAATTAGAACAATGCACGATTTGGGAATTAAAAACTTATTAATTTCAAATGCCGCTGGAGCAATAAATCTTACTTACAAAAAAGGTGATTTAATGCTTTTAGAAGATCATTTAAATTTACAAGGTGGTTCTCCCCTTGCCTTTAAAGGCGCAAATGACTTTGGAAATATTTTTGCTGATATGCTACAACCCTATGCTAAAAAAATCAACGATTTATTTAAAGAAATTGCCATTGAAAACAACATACAATTACATCAAGGAACATACGCAAGTGTTGTCGGACCTCAACTAGAAACCAAAGCAGAATATCGAATGTTACAAATTTTAGAAGCCGATGCCGTGGGCATGAGCACCGTACCTGAAGTAATTGTTGCCAAACAATTAAACCTTCCCTGTGCTGCTATTTCGGTTTTAACAGATGAATGTAATCCTAAAAATTTACATCCCGTAAATATTACTGAAATTATTTCCGTTGCCAAAAAAGCAGAACCAAAAATGATTATATTATTTAAAGAAATACTCTATAAATTATAAAAAATTAATGATTATAAAAATTAGCCCTCGCCTTTTAGTGAGGGTTTTTTGTTTACTTAAATTAACTTGTTAACTAAGTTGATTTAAATTAACTTAGCTAACAAGTACAAGACCATATTTTTTAAACACCTAAAATTAAAAAAAATGAGCATTACAAATTTTGATACACTTTCTGAAGCAGTCGATTATTTAACAAAAGAAGGATTTACAGAAGACTTTAAAGCTATGGAAAACAATATCATCGCACTTTATTCAAAAAAAGAATTCAACCCAGAAAATCTTAAAATAATAAGTAAATATCGATTTGAAGGACTCAGTGACCCTGATGATGAAACTGAACTTTTTGCCATTATTGCAAATGATGGTACAAAGGGAACTTTAGTAATGTCTTATGGCGCTAAACATAATCAAAATATCGAATTAATTAAAAAAATAAAAATATAAAAATGGCTTTTGTAGATTATTATAAAATACTTGAAATAGAAAAAACAGCTACAGATAAAGATATTAAAAAAGCATATCGAAAATTAGCTCGAAAATATCATCCTGATTTAAATCCTAATAATAAAGAAGCTGAAATAAAATTCAAAGAAATTAATGAAGCCAACGAAGTATTAAGTAATTCTGAAAACAGAAAAAAATACGACAAATACGGAAAAGACTGGGAACACGGAGAGGCTTATGAAAAAGCAAAACAACAACAAACATATTCAAATTCGGAAGGAAATAGCCAATACAGTAATCAAGATTTTTCGGACTATTTTAATACAATGTTTGGTCAAAGAAATACATCAAACAAACAAGGAAATCGAGGCTTTAAAGGACAAGATTTTAACGCCGAACTTCACTTAAATTTAGAAGATGTTTATCAAACTCATAAACAAGTATTAACCGTTAATAATAGTAAAATAAGACTTTCTATACCTGCAGGTGTCGAAAATGGTCAAGTAATAAAAATAAGCGGAAAAGGAGGTGCTGGTATAAACGGTGGACCAAATGGCGATTTATACATTACCTTTTCTATAAAAAACCACACAAAATTCAAACGAGAAAGTAACAATCTTTATACTACTGTCGATTTAGATGTATATACCGCTATTTTAGGTGGTGAAATAACAGTTGATACTTTTAACGGAAAAGTAAAATTAAAAATTGCTCCTGAAACACTAAATAATACCAAAGTGAAATTAAAAGGAAAAGGATTTCCTGTCTATAAAAAAGAGGGACAATTTGGTGATTTAATAATTACTTATACCATTAAAATACCTACAAGATTAAACGATAAAGAGAAAGAATTATTTTTAGAATTACAAAAATTAAGATAAAATGCCTACACAAAATTTAATACCTATCGAAAAAATTTGTTCACACTACAAAATTGAATACTCATTTTTTAACGCTTTAGTTGAGGTTGGTCTTGTAGAGGTGAAAATTTATGAAGAAAACACTTATATTTATCAAGATAAAATTGGTGATATTGAAAAAATAATACGTCTTAACACCGAACTAAATGTAAATATCGAAGGGATTGATATTATTTTAAATCTTCTAAAAAAAGAAGTAAGATTACAAGAAGAAGTAACAACTCTGCAAAACAGGTTACGTCTGTATGAGAACAATTAAATTATTAAAATGCATGTCGAATAGTTAACAATGCAACACAGAAAAAGAAATAAAAGTTTAGGTTTAGCGGAATTAATTGCCATTGCCCTAGGCGGAATGGTTGGTGGTGGGATTTTCACAATACTTGGAATATCAGTAGCAATGATAGGTAATTTAACGCCAATTGCCATTATTATTGGAGGGCTTATTGCAACCTTGGCGGCGTATTCGTATGTTAAATTAGGAGTCTATTATAAAGATGAAGGCGCTACCTATTCGTTTTATAAAAGAACGTATCTTAATTCTGATTTTTCGGCATCGGCAATTGGCTGGTTTATAATTTTTGGATACATCAGTACCTTAGCTTTGTATGCTTATACATTTTCATCGTATGCAATTAGTAGTACCGCTTTTGCTGATAATATTTGGGCTCAAAAAGCCATTGCTATTGGAGTTATCGGGCTTTTTAGCTTGATAAATATTTGGAGCGTAAACGGAATGGGCAAAATTGAAGACCTTATGGTCTATACCAAATTGATTGTTTTAGGTATTATTTCAGTGGTTTTAATGCAAAATGGTACGACAGATTTCAGTACTTTTATAGATAATATGGCGTTGGATGCTCAAAATGCGGGCGTATTTTCTATTTTGATAGTTGCTTCTTTAACCTTTGTTTCTTATGAAGGATTTCAGTTAGTAATTCATGCGATGGACGAAATGAAAAACCCTGAAAAAAATATTCCAAGAGCCATTTATTCGGCTATTTTTTTAGCAGTTTTAATTTATGTTGTTATTTCTTTAGGCGCTTTATTTGCCATTTCCACGGAAGATCTTATTAAAGATAAAGAATATGCACTTGCTTCTGGAGCAGGAAAAATACTAGGAAACACAGGAACAAATCTTGTTATTTTAGGCGCAATTTTAGCTTCAAGTAGTGCGGTAAGTGGTACTATTTTTGGTGCTTCAAGGCTGATGTCGGTAATTGCTAAAGACGGTTATTTTCCAAAATTTATTAGTATCCGAAAAAATAACAGCCCACAAAATGCCATTATAACCTTGGCGTGTTTGGCTAGTTTTTTAGTAATACTTGGCGGTTTAGAATTAATTCTTGAATTTGGAAGTATTACCTTTTTATTGGTGTCGTTATTAATGGCAATTGCCAATTTTAAAATAAGAGATAAGACTAATTCTTCTACTTTTTTAACAATACTAGCTATTATTGGTTTAGCCGTTGGCGGATTTCTTATTTTATATTATGAATTTACCAACAAATGGGAACAAATGATTATTATTTTAGTACTGTATATCCTGTTAGCCATTGGTGCTTGGGCATTTTCAAAGAGAAAAATTAATAAAGAAACATCAAAACTATGCAAATAACGTAGCAAAAGCTTCTTCAATTTTACCGACTAAAAGCAATTTTATCGAGTGATTTTTTGAAGATATTTTGTTATATTTTGATGCTACTAAAGTTTTATAGCCTAATTTTTCGGCTTCTAAAATACGTTGGTCGATTCTTGAAACAGGTCTTATTTCTCCTGATAAACCAACTTCGGCAGCAAAACACACATTCGGGTTTATTGCCATGTCTTGGTTGGAAGAAATAATTGCGGCAACAACGGCTAAATCAATTGCGGGGTCATCTACACGGATTCCTCCGGTAACATTTAAAAACACATCTTTGGCGCCTAATTTAAAACCTGCTCGTTTTTCTAAAACAGCCAAAATCATGTGTAATCTTTTTAAATTATATCCTGTGGTAGAACGCTGTGGAACTCCATAAACGGCGGTACTTACCAAAGCTTGAATTTCAATCATTAACGGGCGGATTCCTTCTAGGGTTGAAGCAATTGCGGTTCCGCTTAAATCGGCATCTTTTTTAGATATTAATATTTCTGATGGATTAGAAACTTCTCGCAATCCTGTGGATAGCATTTCGTAAATTCCTAATTCGGCAGTTGAACCAAATCGGTTTTTTTGAGAGCGTAAAATTCTATACGTATGATTTCTATCGCCTTCAAATTGTAAAACAACATCGACCATGTGTTCTAAAATTTTGGGTCCTGCGATATGCCCGTCTTTATTAATATGCCCAATTAATAAAACTGGTGTTCCTGTTTCTTTGGCAAATTTTATAAGCTCTGCCGAGGTTTCTCGAATTTGAGAAACACTTCCTGGTGATGCTTCAATAGTATCGGTATGTAGGGTTTGAATAGAATCGATAACCAATACATCGGGTACTACTTCGGCAATGTTTTTAAATATTTTTTGGGTGTTGGTTTCTGTTAAAATTAAACAGTTTGAATTGCTTGCTTCTAAGCGTTCGGCACGCATTTTTATTTGCGATTGACTTTCTTCTCCTGAAACATACAGTACTTTTTGAGGAATATTCAACGCTATTTGTAGCAATAATGTTGATTTTCCAATTCCTGGTTCTCCTCCTAATAAAACAACGGCTCCTTTTACAATTCCTCCGCCTAAAACGGTGTCTAATTCGGTGTTTTTAGTAGCAATACGTTCTTCAGAATTTAGCTGAATATCTTGTACTTTTAAGGGTTTTGAAACTGTTTTCCCTATATTTTCAGGGGTTTTCCAAGTTCTTTTTTCTTCTTTTTGAATTACTTCTTCAACAATGGTATTCCATTCTTTACAGGTATTGCATTGCCCAGCCCATTTTGAATGTTGTGCGCCACAGCTTTGACAGAAAAAAGTCGTTTTTATTTTTGCCATTGGAAGTAATTTGAAGGTTTTTTAAAAAATCTTATTAATCGTATTTAACCAAGATTCAAAGTTACAAACTAATCGTTAGATATGAAGCGTTGTTTTTTAAAAGCTTGTTTAATTTTGATGTAAGAATTTTACTCGAAAACTGCGTTAGCGATTGAATGGCATGTTTGAGTAATGAAAGCGCGACCTGCAAGGGAACGCCCAAAAAATTATTGTTATTTCTTGTTCTTATTATAAAGTGGTAAAAATAGAAATGCCAAGCCTCCGAAAATAATAATCATAGCGGTTTGAGCTGTCCACATAATCCACCCGAAAGCGGTTGCGGGTTCTGCTGATATTCCAAATAATGCCAGTGCTCCTGCTACGGCAATTGGATATAAACCGATGCCTCCATTGGTGGCTGCAATGCTAAATCCGCCTGCGATAAAACCAATTAAAACACCGCCTAAAGGAACTTCTAAGCCGTCAATAGCGGGAATGGTTGCCCAAAACATACACACATACATTGCCCAAATAAACACGGTGTGGAATATAAATGCCCACTTGTGTTTCATTTTAAAAATGCTGGTTACGCCTTCGACTAAGCCTGAAATAAAGCTTTTAATTTTTAAACCAATTCCTGATTGTGCTTTTTTTACATAACGAGTTATTGCGTAAAAAATAAGGGCTAAAACACTTAAAATAATGACGATTCTTAGCGGGTCAAAATTTTTGGTAAGCAGGTTATAAATAAAATCGAATTGCAGGAAAAGCGTAATAGTAACAATGCTTAACATCATAATTACATCAGCAATTCTTTCGGCTACAATGGTTCCGAATCCTTTTTCAAAAGGAATATCTTCGTAGTTTGCCATTACCGCTGCTCGAGAAACTTCACCCGCTCTTGGCAATGCTAAATTAACTAAATAACCGACCAAAACGGCTAAAGTGCTATTGCCAAAATCAGGTTTATATCCCATTGGTTCTAACAGAAATTTCCATCTGTAGGCTCTTGATAAATGGCTTAAAATTCCAAAAAATAAGCCCAAGGCTATCCAACTGTAATTGGCGTCTTTAAAATATTGAACTAAAACATCTAACGAAATTTTAGAAACAGAATACCAAACTAAAAAACCGCCCAAAATGAGCGGTAATATAATTTTTAAAGCTTTTTTTAAATTCAAAATGTAAGAATCTAGGTAAGTGTATTGTCGGCTTCGTTAGGAAAAACTAAAGAAGGTGTAAATTTCTTTGCTTCTTCTAATTCCATAAACGCATACACGATTAAAATTAACACATCGCCTTTTGCTACTTTTCTGGCTGCAGCACCGTTTAAGGTGATTTCACCGCTTCCTCTTGGTCCTGGAATGGCGTATGTTTCTAAACGTTCGCCATTATTGTTATTCACAATTTGAACACGTTCGCCTTCGATAATTCCTGCAGCATCCATTAAATCTTCATCAATGGTAATGCTTCCTATATAATTTAAATCGGCACCTGTAACTTTTACGCGGTGGATTTTAGATTTTACTACTTGTACTAACATAATTGCAAAAATATGTTTTTAATGATTAATGATTTGTTTTTTAATAGCTTTTTGTTGATTTTTATTTTAATCGGATGTTGTCTATCAACCGAATATCGCCTGCAAAAACAGCGATAAAGGCACGACATTGACAATTAGTTTCTTTATTTTTAACTGTTTCTAATGTTTTTTCATCAGCAATAGTAAAATATTCTAACACTAATAACGGATGTTTTTTAAACTTTTTATCGACCCATTTTGTTAATTGTTCTGCATTTTTTGTGCCAAATTTTTTCTTGGCTTTTTTTAGAGTTCTATAAATAAACGGTGCAACCTCTCGGTATTCTTCGGATAAACGACTATTGCGAGAACTCATCGCCAAACCATCTTCTTCCCTAAAAATAGTACAGCCTTTTACTTTTACAGGAATCTTGTATTTTTTAACCAGTTTTTTGATAATTTGTAATTGCTGAAAATCTTTTTTACCAAAATAAGCCGTATTTGGCGTTACTATTTCAAATAATGATTTTACAATAGTTCCTACGCCATCAAAATGTCCGGTACGAAATTTCCCTTCCATTTGATGCTCTAATCCATCAAAATTAAAGGCATCAGCAGTTATGTTATCGTCATAAATTTCAGCTACTGACGGCAAAAATAACACCTCACAATCGACACTTTCTAAAAGGGCAATATCTTGGTCAATAGTTTTTGGATACTTCGCCAAATCTTCTTGGTTATCAAACTGCGTAGGATTTACAAAAATACTCACTACCGTAATGGCATTGTGCTGTTTTGACTTTTTTATCAGCGATAAATGTCCTTGATGCAAAGCGCCCATCGTAGGCACAAATCCTATTGATGTATCCGCCTTTTTAAGGCTCGCTAAATATTCTTTTAATGCTGATTTGGTTTTATAAATTTTCATGGTCTTATAGTTGGAAAAGGTGCAAAATTAGCAATTTAACATCATTATAGCATAAATTTTCGTATTTTTGCTTCTTTAATAAAAGAGACAGATTTAATGAAGGATAAGAGAATATTATATGTTTCATCGGAGGTAATACCTTATTTACCTGAAACAGAATTATCGTCTACTGCATTTAATGTTGCTAAAAACGCACATTCTAAAGGAGTTCAAACCCGAATTTTTATGCCTCGCTACGGGGTAATCAATGAACGAAGGCATCAATTACATGAAGTTATTCGTTTATCTGGTATGAATTTAATAATTAACGATATGGACATGCCATTAATTATTAAAGTCGCTTCAATTCCTAAAGAAAGAATGCAGGTATATTTCATTGATAATGAAGAATATTTTAAGCGTAAAGCGGTATATTCTGATGAAGATGACAACTTATTTAGCGACAATGACGAACGTATGATTTTCTTCGCAAAAGGAGTTATCGAAACTGTTAAAAAACTAAACTGGGCACCTGATGTTATTCATATTCATGGTTGGCTAGCCTCTTTACTTCCTTTATATTTAAGAGAATTTTATAAAGAAGAACCATTATTTACCGAAAGCAAAATTGTAACTTCGATTTATGAAAATAATTTTGATGGAGAATTAAATCCTGAATTGGCAAATAAAGTGCGTTTCGATAAAATTGACGAATCAAAAATTACAACGATTACCACACCAAATCAAATCAATATCTTAAAAAGTGCTATTGAAAATTCTGATGCGATTGTAAAAGGTAGTGAGGTGTTACCTGATGAAATTAATGATTTTATCGCTGAAAAATGTACCAAAGTTTTAGAATTTCAATCGGAAGAAACTTTAGCAGAAGCATATTTAGATTTTTACAAAGAAAACGTTTTAGAAATAAGCGAATAAATTTTACAAATGATTAGAAAAATTGGTATTTTAGGCATCAGCTTGCTGTGTTTGGCAACGATTATATCGTGTGAAAAAGATTTTAACGAAATCGGAGGTCAAGTTGTTGATAATACAAAGTTTGAAACAGGGGAACTCTTAATTGATGTAACTATCAATCCTGTTGATATCACACATGTTAGTGCCGACAATATTGGTACTGGTACAGCCACTGTAAATCAATATTTATTAGGAGTTTACAACAATAAAGACAAAAATTATAAAGGGATTACAGCAAGTATTGTTAGTCAATTAAATTTACTGACAAACCCAAAAACTGCCGATACACAAACAGCTCGCAAAACAGGTGAAATTGACTCGGTATTTGTACTAGATAAAGTGCTTCTTAAGTTGCCATATATCGCTACTAATATCACGAGCCAAAATGATGCAAAACCAACTTTTCAATTAGAAAATGTTTTAGGAACAACCAATACGCCGACATCATTAAAAGTTTTTAGAAATGAAACTTATTTAAATTCATTAGATCCAAAAAATCCAGCGAATCAAAATAGTTTTCAATCGGATGCGAGCTACCTTACTTCTGATTTATTAAATGAAAATCCAGCATTTTCTTTTATCCCAAATCCTATAGATACTGTTTTTAAAATAACACGACACTATAGCGATGGTCGCACTTTTAAAAGTGATGTAAAATTAGCCAATAAAGCTCCTTTTATCGCAATTCCATTAGATAAAAAGAAAATGAAAACGCTTTTTTGGGATAAATTTCAAAATAAAGAATTTTCTTCTAACGCAAATTTTAAAGACTATTTCAGAGGACTTGTTCTTGAAGCATCAGGAAACGATGGAGCTTTAATTCCACTTAATTTATTAGGAACAAATGCTTCAGCTACGCTAGATTTTCATTATACTATTACCCGATTCGAAAAGAAAGAAGGACAAAACGATTTAATATATAAAGATACCGTACCAAGTACTTATTCTTTTGCTTTATCAGGCGTTAGCAATAGTATTTACAAGATGACTCCTGCTCAAAAAGAGACCCCGAAAAATAATATTGCCATTCAAGGAACAGCAGGTAAAATGGGACAAATAAATACTATTGATGCCTCAAAATTAAACGAATTAAGAGCTAATAATTGGTTAATCAACGATGCTTCTTTAACTTTTTACGTCAATCAAAATATCGATTCAAATATAGAAGAAGTACCAGAACGATTATTTCTCTATCAAGAAAATGCCAGTAAAAAGGCATCACAAATAAGTGATGCTTATAAAGATACCAATAATTTTGGCGGGTTTTTAGAACTATCAGAAGATAAAAAACCTGAAAAATATACCTTCAAAATAACAACGTATATTGCCGAATTATTAAAAGCAACAACGACAGATATTGCTCCTTTATTTTTAAAAGTATATAATAATCCAACCGATAATGCTATCAAAAATAATGCACTCGATATAGTGGTGAAAGATTATAACTGGAATCCTAGAGGCGTTACCTTATTAGATGGAAATAAAACAGTAAACGGTGCAAAAAGAGCCGTTTTAAAAATATCATATTCAAAAGAAAAATAAGACAAAAATTTTAAAGAAAAATAAAAAATCACTATGTGTGGAATAACAGGATATATAGGACATAGAGACGCTTACCCAATTGTTATTAATGGGTTAAAGCGCCTAGAATACAGAGGCTACGATAGTGCAGGAATTATGATGTATGATGGTGAAAACATTCACTTATCAAAAACAAAAGGAAAAGTTGCTGATTTAGAAATCATTACCAATAATGACGAAAAAAGAAAAAAAGGAACTATCGGAATCGGACACACACGTTGGGCTACTCATGGAATCCCTAACGATGTAAATTCACATCCTCATGTTTCGCAATCTGGAGATTTAGTAATTGTTCATAACGGAATTATTGAAAATTACGACACCATAAAAAAAGAACTCATAACAAGAGGATATACTTTTAAAAGTGATACTGATACTGAAGTATTAGTAAATCTTATTGAAGAAGTTAAAAAAACAGAAGGTTGTAAATTAGGAAAAGCAGTTCAATTAGCACTTACAAGTGTTATTGGTGCCTACGCTATTGCTGTTTTTGATAAAAATAAACCAAACGAACTAATTGTAGCACGTTTAGGAAGCCCAATTGCTATTGGTGTTGGGAAAAATAACGAAGAATTTTTTATAGCTTCGGATGCTTCTCCTTTTATCGAATATACCAAAAATGCTATTTATTTAGAAGATGGTGAATTAGCGATTATCAAAAAAGATAAAGGAATCAAAATTCATAAAATTGAAAATGACAAAGAAATTGATGCTACCATTCAAAAACTTCAATTAAGCTTAGAGCAAATTGAAAAAGGTGGTTATGAGCATTTCATGTTAAAAGAAATTTACGAACAACCAAAAGCAATTATCGATACGTATAGAGGACGAATGTTAGCCGATAAAGGCATTATTCGTATGGCAGGTATTGATGATAATTTATCAAAATTTACCAATGCAAGCCGAATAATTATCGTTGCTTGTGGTACTTCTTGGCATGCTGGTTTAGTTGGAGAATATCTTTTTGAAGATATGGCACGTATTCCTGTAGAAGTAGAATATGCTTCTGAATTTAGATACCGAAATCCAATTATTAACGAAAATGATGTGGTAATTGCTATTTCTCAATCAGGAGAAACTGCCGATACTTTAGCAGCTATTAAATTAGCAAAATCAAAAGGTGCTTTCGTTTTTGGAATCTGTAATGTGGTAGGTTCTTCTATTGCTAGAGAAACACACGCAGGTGCTTATACACACGCTGGTCCAGAGATTGGTGTTGCATCAACAAAAGCATTTACGACACAGATAACAGTATTATCATTAATTGCGTTAAAATTAGCACAAGCAAAGGGAACGCTATCAAAACCTGCGATAAATACCTATTTACAAACCTTACAACAAATTCCTGCGCAAATAGAAACCTTATTAAAAGCTGATGCGCAAATTAAAGAAATTGCAAAGGTTTATAAAGATGCTAAAAACTGCTTGTATTTAGGTAGAGGATATAATTTTCCTGTAGCCTTAGAAGGTGCTTTAAAGCTAAAAGAAATTTCATATATTCATGCAGAAGGCTATCCTGCTGCCGAAATGAAACACGGTCCTATTGCATTGATTGATGAAAATATGCCAATTTTTGTAATCGCTACCAACAAAGGACATTATGAAAAAGTGGTAAGCAATATTCAAGAAATAAAATCGAGAAGTGGTAAAATAATCGCCATCGTAACCGAAGGAGATACTACGGTAAAAGAAATTGCAGATCACGTGATTGAAATTCCTGATACTGAAGAAGCTTTTACACCATTATTAACTACGATTCCTTTTCAATTATTATCGTATCATATCGCGGTATTATTAGAAAAAAATGTAGATCAACCAAGAAATTTAGCGAAATCTGTAACTGTTGAATAAACAGTTTTTATTTTGATTATAAAGCAAAAAATCCCGAGAGAATATCTCGGGATTTTTTTTGCTTTATTTTTCTATTTCTATTGATTTTTCTGATGCTATTTTATTTTGGATAAACGTAAGATATACAGGAAAATGATCAGAAAAACCTCCCTGATACCAAGGACCAATATACGTTCGAAATGGACTGTTTTTAAATTTTCCTTTATAAAATCGCATCCATTTTTTATTTAAAATCCCTGCTCTTAAAAAACGGTGCTTACTTTTATGTATATCAAAAAAATCTTTAGAAAAAATAATTTGATCGAATAAATGCCATTTTTTATAGTAAGTTAATGTGCCTTTTCCTTTTTCAAATAAAGGTTTCATCGGATTATATAAATCATCGGTAACTAAAAATTCACGAACACTTCTACTTGTTGGATCATCATTAAAATCACCCATAATAATAAACTTTGGATTTGTTTCTTTTGCCTTTATTTCAGCCAATACTTTGCGTACGTGTTTTGCTGCTGCTATACGATTTTCAGTGGTTTCTTCCTCGCCATCTCTTCTTGAAGGCCAATGATTGACTAAAACGTGTATCAATTCGTTATTTAATTTACCTTTTACAACCAATACATCTCGGGTATAATCGACCTCACCTTCTTTATCTGTTAAATATAACGGGAATTTATCCGAAGAAAGAACCTCAAAAAAAGCAGGATTATAAAGTAATGCCACATCAATACCTCGTTCATCAGGAGAATCGAAATGAACATAGCGATATGCGTACTTTGAAATATTTTTATGATGCGTTAAATCTTTAATTACTTTGGCGTTTTCAACCTCCACCAAGCCAATTAACACAGGAGGAATTGCCGATTGATTGCTTCCTATTTGTTTTATAACATCCGTTATTTGTTTTATTTTCTGTTGATATTTTCTAGCATTCCATTTCCGCCTACTCGATGGTGTAAAATCATCATCGGCTGTTTTTGGATTATCAACAGTATCGAATAAATTTTCAACATTATAAAAAGCAATCGTAATTATATTTTTTCTTCTAGACATAGGCATAGCGTACAAATGAAATAAGTATTCATTGAAATATTTATGAAATTTTACCCGAAAGTACGCAATAAAAACATCTTAGAATTTCATATATATTATTGGTTGATTAATATGCAAATTTCACGGATTCACACAAGTTTTTATTTGGGCATATCTTGTTGGTAGATAAAAATTATCGTTTTACCTCAATTAATTTACTTCCTTCAATTTTAAACAATTTTCTATTATCGACATTTCCATCAGGTTGGGTAAGAATACGTTTATTAGTTTTATCTATTTTTTGAATTCTTAAATAATCCCACTCTTTTTCATGCAAGTATTTTTTAGTAGTAGGATTGTATATATAATATCTTAACCAACTACTACCACCAACACTAATAGGCAAGGAAAAATCTATAAATCCATCTAAATTGTAGTCGTAAAAACGAATTACAATTTCATCTAAAGCTGTTGGATCTTCTATATTTTGAAAACTAGTAAGATGCTTGTCTTTTTCACATATTTCTAGTAATTTTATACCGCCATAATGCCTTTCTAAATTTGAAGAATAAGATAATTTCTCATCCCATGTTATTACAAAATTAAATTGTTTAATTTTAAATGTTTCGTTGTTTTTTATTGATTTATAAATAATAGCTTCCTTTTCAAAATCAGTAAGTTGTGCATTTAACGTTGATGAAAACAATAAAAGCATTAGCAAATATTTCATAGCAGTTTTAATTATAAAAATACGTCATTATTTACCTAGCTAATGGTCGTTTTCAGAAAAAAAAACATAAAAAAACACGCTATATAAATAGCGTGTTTTTAAATATTATAAAAAAGAATATACATCTTCTATGAAAAGAAACGATTATACAACTCCTTGATCTAACATTGCATCGGCAACTTTTACGAAACCAGCAACATTTGCTCCTTTTACGTAATCTACAAAACCATCAGCTTGCGCACCATATTCAACACAAGAAGCGTGAATATCATTCATAATTGCTTTTAATTTTGCATCTACTTCTTCTCTTGTCCAGTTGTAACGTAATGAGTTTTGACTCATTTCTAATCCTGAAGTTGCAACTCCACCTGCATTCGACGCTTTTCCTGGTGCAAATAAGATTTTTGCATTTTGAAAAACTTCAATAGCTTCTGGTGTAGAAGGCATATTTGCTCCTTCTGCAACACAAATTACGCCGTTTGCTACTAATGTTTTTGCTTCTTCACCGTTTAACTCATTTTGAGTTGCACATGGTAAAGCTACATCACATGTAACGCTCCAAGGTCTTTCGCCTTTAAAGAATTTTGCATTAGGATATTTCGTTACATATTCGCTAATTCTAGCTCTACGAACATTTTTAATATCCATAACGAATGCTAATTTCTCAGCATCAATTCCATCAGCATCATAAATATATCCTGAAGAATCTGATAACGTAACTACTTTTGCGCCTAATTCAGTTGCTTTTTCAGTAGCATATTGTGCTACATTTCCTGAACCTGAAACCACAACAGTTTTACCAGCAAAAGAATCTCCTTTTACTTTTAACATGTTTTCAGCAAAATAAACATCACCGTAACCTGTTGCTTCTGGTCTAATTAAAGAACCACCCCAAGAGGCACCTTTACCAGTTAAAACACCAACAAATTCGTTACGTAATTTTTTATATTGACCGAACATAAATCCGATTTCTCTTCCTCCAACACCAATATCTCCCGCAGGAACATCGGTATTTGCTCCAATATGACGGAATAATTCCGACATAAAAGCCTGACAAAAAGCCATTACTTCTCTATCAGATTTTCCTTTTGGATTAAAATCAGAACCTCCTTTTCCTCCACCCATTGGTAAAGTAGTTAACGAGTTTTTGAATACTTGTTCGAATCCTAAGAATTTTAAAATTGATAAATTTACAGACGGATGAAAACGTAAACCACCTTTGTAAGGTCCGATAGCTGAGTTAAACTCTACTCTGTATCCTCTATTTACTTGTGTTTCTCCTTTATCATCAACCCAAGGAACTCTAAACATTAACGTTCTTTCAGGTTCCACCATTCTCTCTAACAATTTCTTTCCCTGATATTTAGGATTGTTTTCAATAAATGGAATAACAGTTTCTGCTACTTCGTGTACAGCTTGTAAAAATTCTGGTTCATTAGCATTACGTTCTTTAACGTAATCCATAAAAGCATTTATTTTAGATTCCATAATCTAGTTGTATTATTTGTTGTTGTAATTTATTTTTAAATAATTCCGCTACGCAAATATAATTAAATTACAATCTGTTAAATTTAAATAACTAAAAAATTAACTAATTTTAGTATTTATTTATCAAAAAAACAGTAAAAAGAGTGTACAGGAAATTATCACTTACAAAAAGCGATTTATACTATTAAGTTTTGTTATTTTTTTGATGCTGTATTTTATACTGATAGTTATTGCATAAATTTGATATAAAAATATTAAATTTGCATTCAAATTTTGGACAGATACAATGTTAGATAAGGTAAAAGAATTGATTGGTGATGTAAAGGCTTTTCAAGCAACTTCAAAAGAAGAAGTTGAGACTTTCAGAATAAAATATTTAGGAAGTAAAGGTTTATTGAAAGATTTATTTCTTGAGTTTAAAAATGTTGATGCAGCAATGCGTAAAGATTTTGGACAGGCATTAAACAACTTAAAAAAATCTGCAGAAGATAAAGTAACGGAATTAAATGATACTTTAGAAAGTGCTGTTGAGCATGGAAATTTTTATGGTGATTTAACGCGTCCATCAGAACCGATTAATTTAGGTTCTCGTCATCCGATATCATTGGTAAAAAATCAGATTATTGAAGTTTTTAATAGAATTGGATTTACCGTTTCTGAAGGACCAGAAATTGAAGATGATTGGCATAATTTCACGGCGCTAAACTTACCAGAATACCATCCAGCACGTGATATGCAGGATACTTTTTTTATCGACAAAAATCCTGATACTTTATTAAGAACACATACTTCATCGGTACAGGTTCGTTATATGGAAAATAATACGCCACCTATCAGAACTATTTCGCCTGGGCGTGTTTTTAGAAATGAAGATATTTCATCAAGAGCGCACTGTATTTTTCATCAAGTAGAAGGTTTGTATATTGATACAGATGTTTCTTTTGCCGATTTAAAACAAACGCTTTTATACTTTACCAAAGAGATGTTTGGAAAGTCAAAAATTAGGCTAAGACCTTCTTATTTTCCGTTTACAGAGCCAAGTGCTGAGGTAGATATTTACTGGGGATTAGAAACAGAAACCGATTATAGAATTACTAAAGGAACAGGTTGGTTAGAAATTATGGGCTGCGGAATGGTAGATCCTAATGTATTGAAAAATGCCAATATTGACCCTACAAAATATTCAGGATACGCTTTCGGAATGGGAATTGAACGTATCGCCATGTTATTATATCAAATCCCTGATATTAGAATGTTTTACGAAAATGATAAACGTTTTTTAGAGCAGTTTAAATCAGTGATATAAATACTATTAAAAATAATACAAAAGTTGAAAAGTTAAGAATCCGTTCTACTTTTCAACTTTTTACATTTAACACACATACAAAATGAGAAAAGATATAAAAATACCAGGAGTCGTGGATGTAGAAATTGCCATCACTTTAGAAAAAAATCCGCAAGATAATTTAGAGGAATGGAGCGTTTATATTATCAACAAAAAAGACGTTGATTTAGAAATGGTCGTTATTGTTTCACAAGGATTTTCTGAAACTAAAAAAACATCTTTATTCCGAAGAAAAATTGACCTTTTAAAAGCGAAATCATTTTCTAAATTTGAAATAATGCAACCAGAATTATTTGCTTTAGACAATCAATTTCAAGTTACTTTTTTCGAAAATAATATTTTACACGACAAAACATTTATCTTCCAAGAAGGAACAATTCAAAAAGGTTTTTTTAGACATATCGACCTTTTAAATAAAGAAGGTGTTGTTTGTAAATAATTATTTTCAAAAAACAATTACGCCATTTTTTCTTCCTAAAATAAATATATATCGTTCTTTAAAAACGATTAATTATATCTTGAAATGCAACAAAATCAAATAAATATTATTCTCACAGGCAGTACAGGAACATTAGGATCTCAAGTTTTATATGAACTCTTACAACAAGAAAATATCAAACATATATTTCTTCCTGTAAGAGAAAAAAATGGAAAATCGGCATTAGAAAGAATTCAAAAAATAATAAATAGTGATGCTTCACCTTCTTTTATTACTGAAAATAAAAAGTTAATCACTCAAAAAATTAAAGCTTTAGAGATGGTTTCGTTTTTTAAACCTGAAACTTTTTTATCTAAAGATGAAACCAATTTTTTTATTCATTCCGCAGGAAGTGTCAATTTAACCACCGATAAATCACAACGAGATGTTGTTTTTACTGGCGTTTATCAATTTACAAAAGAGGTATTTAATACCTTTTCTTCCTTTATTACAAAATTTACGTATATAAGTACGGCGTTTAGTATCGGTAATATTGGCGGATTAATTGATAATGATTATCACACTACAAAGAAACCGAAATACCGTAATTTTTACGAAGAAGCAAAACACACTACCGAGAAATTTTTGTTGAAAAAAGGAAAAGAAAATAATGTCGCTATCCAAATATTAAGACCGAGCGTTTTAGGAGGAAATATTTTTAAAAATTCGCCTTATTTTATTTCAAATTACATGGTTTATTATCTTTTGGGGAAATTTTTTTATAAAAGCCCTTTAGCCGATAATCCTATCAGAATTGCCACCAACTTTAAAACAGGATTGAATATTATTCCTGTCGATTATGTAGCAAAAATAATAGCTAATGTCTATCGAAAAGAAATAGTTCAACTTAATATTGTGCATTCTAAAAGCACCAATATTGTTACAGGAATAGAACGAATTTTAAAAACAGTAGATTTCAATAATTTCACTTTTTTAAATACCTCAACAACAGAAGTATCCGTAGAAAATAAAAATAGATTAGAGCAAGTTTATTATAAAACTATTGGATTGCACTTAAATAAATATCTGATTTCTGAACCTTACGAATACGATACAAGCTTGTTAGCATCAATCTTACCGATACCAAAATATAATACCGAAGATTATTTAGAAAATACGATTAGCTATGCTAAATCAAAAAATTTTAAAGGAGAAGATTGGTAAGTTTTTAAACCTATTTTAAATTATTAAAAAAGCTCTAAAAAGCTATTTTAAATAATTCATATTATTCATTTCACTAAAAAACAATCGTTATGTTTACAGAAATTCAACATATAGTCGCCACATTTTCAGCATGGATTTGGGGAATCCCCTTATTAATATTGTTAATCGGTGGCGGATTATGCTTATTTATATATTCAGGCTTAGTTCCGTTTAAATATATGGGACACGCCATTGCCATTTTAAGAGGAAAGTACGACAAGCAGAATTCTCCTGGCGATTTATCACATTACGAAGCCCTATCATCGGCTATTGCGGCAACCGTTGGAATGGGAAATATCAGTGGAGTAGCCATTGCAATTTCCATGGGAGGACCAGGCGCCATTTTTTGGATGTGGATTAGTGCTTTTGTAGGAATGGCAACCAAGTTTTTCACCTGTAGTTTGGCAATCATGTACCGAGGAAAAGACGAAGAAGGAAACACAAAAGGCGGACCGATGTACGTAATTACAGAAGGTTTAGGAAAAAAATGGAAGCCTTTAGCTATCTTTTTTGCAACCGCAGGTTTAGCAGGAACATTGCCCGCTTTTCAAGCAAATCAATTAACACAAACCATTATTGATGTTTTTGATGTAAACGAATCGAATGAATTTGTGGCAAAATTATTAATAGGAATTGTCATTGCATTTATTGTATCTAGTGTAATTTTTGGAGGAATTAAACGTATCGGAAAAGTAGCGGGAAAATTAGTTCCTATTATGGTGGTGGTTTATTTAGTTACTGTTTTATCCATTCTACTTTTAAAAATCGAAGAGATTCCGAATATTTTTTCATTAATACTTTCAGATGCTTTTTCAGGAGAATCTGTTTTAGGAGGTGCTTTAGGAGCGTTGATAATAACAGGAGTAAAACGAGCAGCATTTTCTAACGAAGCAGGTTTAGGAACGGCACCAATGATGCACGGAACCGCCAAAACAGACGAACCAATTAGAGAAGGATTAGTAGCCATGTTAGGACCTGCGATTGACACTTTATTAGTTTGTACGTTAACAGCCTTGGCAATTTTATCATCAGGAATATGGAAAGGGTTTGATGGTAACGGTATTTCAATGACATTAGTCGCCTTTGATTCGGTATTACCATATCATTTAGGAAGCATCATTTTAACCATTTGCGTCTTAATTTTCGCCTTCTCGACCCTATTTACTTATTCATTTTACGGTTATAGCTGTTTAAGTTATTTAACCAATTCAAAAACGGGTAAATATTACAATCATTTTTACATTTTTGTCATAGTAGTTGCCTCGGTTATAAAGTTAGATTTTGTAATTAATTTAATGGATAGCGCTTATGCTTTAATGGCGATACCAACGGTAATTTCAACGCTTTTATTAGCGCCAAAAGTTAAAAAAGCAGCTAGTATTTATTTTGATAAATTAAAATCAGGTGCTTTTGATTAAGTGTATTTTCTTGATTATTTTTTAAAATTTCACCCAAAAATACCAATCATAATTTATATATGATTGGTGTTTTTTTTGAAGCTATTTCCCGCTTTCCGCACTCGCTTTTTTTTGAAGAAAAATCAAAAAAAGAGCTCAAACAATTGCTTCAATCGGGGCTAGGAATTTGTGCTATTTTTGATTATTTGTATTTTATAATTAAGAGATTGTTTAAATTTCATCTAAAAAAATATCAGAAGAAACAAGAAATCGCATCGGTCAACCTGAATTTATTTCAGGTTCGCATCCTGATTTGCCTTAATTCTCCTGTTGATGCGATGCTGAAATAAATTCAGCATGACGTTTATCTTTAAAATTTAAACAAGCTCTAAAGTTTCAGTCTCAAAAACCAATCCTTCAAAACTTGTATTCATAAAATTTCTAATATTCTGATGATCCGTTGCTGTTGGGTTTTCTAAAACATCATTAAAATAATACGCACCAAAACAAGCCAAGGTTTCTTCTTTGCTTAATTGCTGTTTTATCGCAAAAGAAAACACTTTACACGAACCTAAATTTTGAGTACTCGCATTTTCTAAATCTCCATTTTTAAATGCTGATGGTGTAAAATTGTAGTTTTCTTCAATAACGTTCATCGTATCTGAAAATTGAATGTTTTTAGGCGTATTTTTTAACGTATTTTTAAATTCTTGTAATGTCATAAGTATCGATTTTAATTATCATATTGATAAAAAAGAACTACAAAAAAACAGTATCTGAGCTTAAAAAACTAAATAATAGTAATTTTTTACATACTAACAATTATCGTTAGATTTGCATATCTAAAATTCTAGAAATGTACAGAACGCATACTTGTGGCGAATTAACAGCCTCGCATATTAATACTGAAGTAACCCTTTCTGGTTGGGTACAAAAATCACGTGATAAAGGTTTTATGATTTGGGTCGATTTACGAGATCGTTACGGAATTACGCAATTAATTTTTGACGAAGAACGTACTTCTAAAGATTTAATCGAACAGGCAAAAACCTTAGGACGTGAATTTGTAATTCAAGTTACAGGTACTGTTATTGAAAGAGAATCTAAAAATAAAAACATCGCTACTGGTGAAATTGAAGTGTTGGTTACTAAATTAGAAATTTTAAACCAAGCAAAAACGCCACCTTTTACTATTGAAGATAAAACAGATGGTGGTGAAGATATCAGAATGAAATATCGTTATTTAGATATTCGTCGTAATCCTGTAAAAGATAGTTTGATTTTCAGATCAAAAGTATCTATGGAAGTTCGTAAATATTTATCTGACCAAGAATTTATAGAAGTTGAAACGCCTTATTTAATCAAGTCAACTCCTGAAGGAGCGCGTGATTTCTTAGTGCCTTCAAGAATGAACGCAGGGCAATTTTATGCCTTACCACAATCGCCTCAAACCTTCAAACAACTATTAATGGTTGGTGGAATGGATAAATACTTTCAAATTGTAAAGTGTTTTAGAGATGAAGATTTACGTGCCGACCGTCAGCCAGAATTTACACAAATTGACTGTGAAATGGCTTTTGTTGAGCAAGAAGATATTTTAAATATTTTTGAAGGATTAACACGTCATTTATTAAAGGAAATCAACAATGTTGAAGTTGATAAATTTCCAAGAATGTTGTACGATGACGCAATGCGTTTATACGGAAATGATAAACCTGATATCCGTTTTGGGATGGAATTTGGCGAATTAAACGAAGTAACACAACATAAAGATTTTGGCGTTTTTAATAGTGCTGAATTAGTGGTTGGTTTCGCTGTTCCTGGAGGAAATAAAT
This sequence comes from Tenacibaculum piscium, assembly GCF_021390755.1. Lineage (NCBI taxonomy): Bacteria > Pseudomonadati > Bacteroidota > Flavobacteriia > Flavobacteriales > Flavobacteriaceae > Tenacibaculum > Tenacibaculum piscium. Next base: position 300,256 of record NZ_JAJGWR010000002.1, read on the forward strand.
TCACAAGAAAAGAAATAGACAATATCATTAAATGGGTAAAACGTCCTCAAGTTGGCGCTTTAGGAATGATTTATGCTCGTGTAAACGAAGATGGAACATTCAAATCTTCTGTCGATAAATTCTATGATCAAGAAGATTTAGCGAAATGGGCAGAAATTACAGGTGCAAAAGCTGGTGATTTAGTGTGTGTTTTATCTGGAGATACAAATAAAGTAAGAGCTCAATTATCGGCTTTAAGAATGGAATTAGCAGAACGCTTAGGTTTAAGAGACCCTAAAGTATTTGCTCCGTTATGGGTTATTGATTTCCCATTATTAGAATTAGACGAAGAAACTGGGCATTATCATGCAATGCACCACCCGTTTACATCGCCAAAACCAGGACAATTAGAGTTATTAGATACAGATCCTGGAGCAGTTAAAGCAAATGCTTATGATTTAGTGTTAAACGGAAATGAAATCGGTGGAGGTTCTATCAGAATTCATGACAAGGAAACACAAGCTATCATGTTTAAACATTTAGGATTTACTGAAGAAGAAGCAAAAGAGCAGTTTGGTTTCTTAATGGATGCTTTTGAATATGGCGCACCACCACACGGAGGTTTGGCTTTCGGATTAGATAGATTGGTTGCTATTTTAGGCGGACAAGAAACGATTCGTGATTTTATCGCTTTCCCTAAAAATAACTCAGGGCGCGATGTAATGATTGATGCTCCTGCTGCTTTAAATGATGCACAATTATCAGAATTAAGCATTAAATTAGATTTGAAAGAATAAGATTTAATACTCTTTTTTAAATATATTAAAAATCCCGTACTAATTTTAGTACGGGATTTTTTGTTGGATTTTAGATACTCTTCTTTTTTAAAGAACTATTTTAAAACAACCGCCTTTTCGATAAGGACATCAAAAACATAGCCTGCTCCGAAATCTTTATTCAAAATAACAGTTCCTTTTAGCGTAATAATATCGCCAATTTTTACGATTTCATTGCTGGTAACGGTAATATCATATTGCCCGTTCCCTGTTGTTCCGTCTTGTAAATGGATGAAATTAACGCCCATAATCCCATTATTTACCTTTACAGCTTTCCCTTTAATAATAACCTCTTTATTCTGATACGCTTTTGGATTTTCAAAAAGTTGTGCAATTCGTATTCCATTAGTTGCTTTTTCTATATTAATTTTTGATTTTCCTGTAGTAGCATTTTTCTTAATCGTTTTATTCTTGATATTATTATTGATTTTCTTTTTTTCATCTCGAATACCTTGTGCAAAAATAACACGATCAAAAGTTCGCTTTAAGGTTTTACTTTCAAAATTTCTCATTTCCATTCCACCATCATAATAATAAGTAGCGCCTATTTTTACTTGTTTTCCAGGAACGGCAATCCAATATTGTTTTCCTTCTTCTTTCTCTTTTTCTGAAACTTTCAAGTAAACATAACCTCCAGCATCTATTTTTTCAAGTACAACCACTTGATGTGTATTTGAAGACATTACTTTTTCTTCTGTATTTTTTTCTACAACAACTTTTTCTGTTATAGATTTTGGCGTTATAGCTGTTGTATTTTCTGAGTTTTTACACCCTATTAAAACACTTGTTATTACTAAAAAAATTACGGTAAAATACTTCATTATTGTTGTTTTATTTTAAAGATAAAATTACAGTTTTTCGCTAAAATTAAGCTGATTTTACTAAGAGATTTTTCATTACTTTTATCTTACAGAAAAACCTACAAAATAAATGAACGACAAATTACACCATCAAATTATAGATAATTACGATACTTTAAAATATGCCTTATTAAAAGCACAAACTTTTGATGAATCTCATTTTGGTTTCCCTGAAATTTATTATAAAATAATGGAAACCGATGCGCAAAGAGTCAACGCATTTAAAAAAGCTTTTGAGCTAAATAACAATTTTAAAGATGCCGTAGTTTGTGAAATTGGCGTTGGTACTTTACCGCTAACAAAATTATATATGCCACACGTTAAAAAGGCGTATTTAATTGAAAACAATCCTGATTTAATTCCTTTTATCAACAAAGAAATTGAAAAATATGATTGGAAAGACAAAGTAGAAGTTATTTATGCCAATGCACTTACCGTCAATTTACCCGAAAAAGTTGACCATGTTATTGGTGAATTAATGAGTATTTATTGTGCTAATGAATTTCAAGTACAAATTTTTCAACATATGCGTCAGTTTTTAAAATCGGATGGTAAATTATTCCCGAATAGAATTGTGAATTTCGCAAGGTTATGCGAGGCTGAAATAGATGATAATATACAACATTATCCTGTAATGTTTACAAGACATCAACCGATGTTTTTATCACAACAATTTTTAGCAAATGAAATTGAATTATTAAAAGAAAAAAAAGAAGGTGTAAATTTAAGTTTTTCAGTTCCTGCTTTATTTTCAGGTACAATTAATGCCTTATATTTAGAATCGTATGTAGAAGTTACACCTGGTGCTAATTTTACAGGTACAGATAGTTTAATGCCTCCTACTGTTTTAAAAACCACCAATACTTTAGATGTTAAAGCAGGTGATTTAATACATATCGATTTTAGTTTTAAATACGGCGATTCTCTTGATAAAATTAGCTGTATACTTTCTTAATTTTTCAGTAAAAAATATTTATTAAGATACGATTTCAATATCAAAACCAATAATATCTCTAACGCCTTTTTCAGCTAAATTTATGGGCTGAATAGGCGTTACATAATGCCATAAATCAGTTCCAAATTCTTTTTCTTCACCAGTATCTGCTTGAAATGCAAATTCTCCAGCTTCTAAAATCGTATTAAAAATCAGTTGTTTTTTTTCTGAAATAGCTTCAAAAATTTGAGTTTCTCCGCCTAAAATATTCGTTCTATTGATAACCAAAGCAGACACAATATATTTTGCTCCATCTTCATGAACACCTTCTGGAGAGTTTTCTCCTTTTATCTGAACATCAGAAATTGTGCGCATAAAATGACTCGTAACTTTTATCTTTTGAGTAGTTGGATGAATTTCACTTATAAAAAGAAATACTTGTTTTAAAAGGCTTTTAAATAATTCATTTTCTACGGATGCTTTTGATGCTTGTTTAAAAATACGTTTCCAAACTCTAAAATCGGATACATCTTGTTTAAATGATTTTGCTTCAATACGTTTTACTTCTAAATTATCACTTTGTTTCTCTAATGATTTCTTTGATGATTTTTCTACGGATTTCTCAACTGTAAAAGAAGAAATATTTCGTTGTCTTGTAATTTTAGAAAGGATTAAAAATTCTTTCTTTTGATTTTTTGATAACTTATCAATCCAAGGATTTAAAACACTTTTTGATAACTTCCCTTCAAAATAATCTTGATGTATTTTTTCTAAAGAAATTCTATCTTCTATAAAAATTGACTTTAAAAATGCAATTTGATTATTTTTAACCAAATACACATCATCCATTAAATCAGTATCAAAAAAAGGTTTAAAAGATGCTATAAAATCGGCTTTATTGATGGCTAAATCAGTTAACGAACCAATACGAATTGGCGCTTTTATAGTTCGTTTTAATCTTGCAGATATATCTTTTTCTGTAATCATTTTATACTGTTTCTTCAGCTTCTTGAAACATCAAATATTTTTCCACTGTTTTATTTACTGGCGGTATATCTTGTTCAACAATGGTGATTAATAATTCTTTTGTTATGGGAGCAATTGCAATAATTCTGTTAGCTTGATATTCAATTATTTTTTCAAAAAGATTTCTTGCTACACGAGCATTTCCAAAGTTTTTATCCTTTTTTTCGTAGAGTTTTTCAAAAATAAATAAGAGTTTTTCTTTGGCATCAGCAGCTAAAACAAAATCGTTCTTTTTGCAAAAAAGCTCAAAAATAGCAACCAATTCTGTCGGTTTATAATGATCAAAAGTAAAATACCTATTAAAACGCGATTGTAACCCTGGGTTTGAATTGATAAAACTTTTCATTTCATCAGGATATCCAGCTACAATAACCACCAATTCTTTTCTGTGGTCTTCCATTTTTTTCAGCAATACTTCAATTGCTTCATTTCCAAAATCTTTTTTAGCATCTTTTGCCAACGCATATGCTTCATCAATAAATAAAACACCATTTAACGAAGCGGTTACAATTTCTTCAACTTTTAAAGCCGTTTGCCCAACATAACCCGCAACCATTCCACTTCTGTCGGTTTCTATTAAATGCCCTTTTTCTAAATAGCCTAAATGTTTGTATATTTTAGAAATTAAACGTGCTACCGTAGTTTTTCCTGTTCCTGGAGGTCCCATAAATACAGAATGCAACGAATTATTTACACTCTTTAATCCTTCGGATTCTCGTAATTTTTGAACTTTTAAAAAATTCGATAATTCAGCAATTGCGCCTTTAATATTATCTAAACCTACCAATTGATTCAATTCCTCTAAAACTTCTTCTAAAGTCTCATTTTCATCAACCTCAACCTCTTTTACTCCTTGTAATTTTTCCTTCGGATGCTGTAATTTATTGTTTATCTTTTTAAGAATTTCTTGTTCTTCTTCAGATACTGTTCCATCTGCTTTTACAATTAAAGAAGCAATTCGATATAAAAAAGCAGTTGAATTTGAAAAATGTGGATTCTTTAATCGCTTTAAAATTAACGGTAACAAAAACTCATTTTTATAGGTATCTCCTAAATCAAAAAGAGTGGCTTCTTTTATAATTTCGATATTTTTATCAAAACTATCCGAAGCAACAAATTCATTTATTCGGGCGATACTTAAACTACTGATAATATCCTTTCCTTGTAATTTTTCAAACAAAAAAGCCAATAAAAACTTAATCCTTAGCGTTGCGACCTTATTTTCTTCACTTGTTAAATTACAAACCTTATTAAATACTTTAATAATATCTTGTAAAATAATGTGTTCGGCGGTAAATTTTACGGCATCATCGGTTTTAGTTACAATATCATTAATTACTGTTGAAAACCGTTTATTATTATTTAAATCGTCTGCTAAATTTTGAATTTTATCACCTTCATTTTTTAAAATTTCTAAAAAAGAAGCATCAATATCAAAATTAGTAGCACTACTTTTTTTTTGATTCACAAAGCGTTTAAATTTATCAGTAAAAGAAGCTAAATTTTTCTTTTCTTCATTTACTGATAAACCTAAATCACTCACCAAATTTCTTATTGATGATAAATGCTCTTCATCAAAAGAAAGAAATTCGTCATTTTTTAAAGAACTAATTCCTAATAAATACCTGTTGATTTTGGTGTGAATATATTTTGAAGTAATTACAAAATCGAAATCATTGCTATCTTTCTTTGACGAATAAAGCAATAATAAATCTTCATCTTTAATTTTCAGTTTTGAAAAATCCGCAGAAATAGAAATTATTTTTAAAGGATTTACTAATTTCCCTTTAAAGAAATAAGGCGTATCTTTTGAAGATAACTTCTTAAAAAAAAGGTCGATTATTTTATACGATTTTGTATTATTCATAGACTATTGATTATTAATTTTCTGAATCTATTGCCATCATTGCATCTTCTACTTGATGTACTAAATGATCAAAATGAGGCAATCTTTTAGTTTCTCTATTTCGTTGAAAAGGCAAATCGACATTAATATGTTTTACAAAATTTGATGGTGCGTGTTTCATGATATAAATATCATCGGCTAAATACACGGCTTCCTGAATATCATGTGTTACAAACAAAATAGTTGGGCTAAATTTTTCCCAAATATTGATTAATAAATCTTGCATTTGCAACCTCGTTTTAACATCTAAAGCTCCAAAAGGCTCATCCATCAATAAAATTTCTGGATTCGACATTAAACTACGTGCAATTGCGATTCGTTGTAATTGCCCTCCTGATAAATTAGGATATTGCGCATACTTTTTTTCGTGTCCGTCTAAACCTACTAATTGAATCATTTCCATAGCACGCTCATCACGTTCTTTTTTAGAAATCCCTTCAAATTTTAATGCCAAACCAACATTATCTAAAACAGTCATCCAAGGTAAAGAAGAGTATTGCTGAAAAACCATACTCACCCTATTTTGTTTGCTAACAGGTTGCCCTTTTACCAAAACACTTCCTGATGTTGGTTGTTGTAAACCTGCGATATATCTTAATAAAGTAGATTTTCCACAGCCCGACATTCCTAAGATAACGGCAAATTGCCCTTGCATTGGTTTGTCTTCAATTAGCAAATCTAAATTTTGAATAATTTTAGTTTGTCCGTTATTATACGACTGCTCAATATTACGTAATTCGATAAGATTAGCTGCCTGTGCGTTATCTGTAAATAGTAAGCTCATTGTTAACGTTTGTTTTTATTAATATGTTTGTAAGGAAACAATAGTTTATCTATAATTACAAATAATCGGTCTTGTATTACTCCGATAATAACAATGATTATTAATATTGCAAACGCCTTATCTATTCTACTTTGTCTTTTTGCTGTCCAAATTAATTCACCAATTCCACCGCCTTTATTTAGCATTTCTACGATGGTAATATAGGTCCATGAAATTGCGGTTAAAACTCGAATATCATCAATTAATTTTGAAAACACATACGGCATATAAACTGATTTTATCGTTTGCCACGGTGTTGCTCCTAAAGTAAAAACAGTGTTTAAATATACTTTTTGAACCTCATCAATTCGTTGAACTACAACAGGAATTAAATAAACGATAATACCAAAAGCTAAAAAACTGACTTTCATTTGGCTTCCTAAACCTAGCCACATAATAAAAATCCCTGTTACAGCTGTTAGCGGAATAAAACGATATGAATCAATTATTTTACTAAACAAACCTCTAAAAAGCGGAATTAATCCTAAAAGAAAACCAACAGGAATTGCAATAATAATTGCTAATAAATATCCTAAAAGATTTAATTTAATCGATAAAAAAGTATTTCCAATAACATCATCATCTTTATTTAATTCAGGAAAAGCTTTGATTACTTTTATTGGCGAAGGTAAAATAGGATATACTTTGTTTTTAACTAAACCGTACTGTGTTAGTTTTTCAATACTTTTTGTTTCTAAAAGTGTATAATTAGCTACTAAAAGTGAATCGCTTTCGTAGTATTTTCTATTTTCTTCGGATAAAGAAGTAGGTGAGATCGTGTCGTTTTGGGTGATGATTGTTTTAGATAAAACTTCCGCTAATAAAAACCAAAACAAAATAAGAATTACGCTTCCCAAAATGGTTAGCGTAATTTTTTCTTTCGATGTGAGTTCTCCTCGTAACTCGAATAATTTTTTATAATTCATTAGTCTACAACTAATTCAAAATCGGTTCTTCTATTTTTTGCTTGACAGCTTTTATTCTGATTTCTCTCGCAACCAGCAATTGGTTTATCAGGACCATTTCCAAGGATAATAAACCTGTTTTTAGGCATATTATGTTGATCGATTAAATAATTAGCAACCGACTGAGCTCTTCGTCTAGAAAGTAACACATTAGAACTTCTTTTTCCAACATTATCAGTATTTCCTTCAATACGGATGCGTGTATTTGCAAAAGCTTTTGCTATTGGCGTAAATTGTACGTCTATTAATTGCTTTGCATTATCGCTTAAAATAAACTGTCCAGTTCTAAAACTAATACTTACTTTTTTTGATGATAAAGATGCTTTTTTAGTTAATTTATCATTGGCTACAGAAAATTGTTTTTCTTTTTCTGAAACATGATTTGCACCAGTTAAAGAAGTTGTTTTTGTTACTAAATCTTTTGTAGAAAGTAATCTCCAACTTTTTGCACCTGAAGTATTGTATCCTAAATTTTGATACTTTACTTTCATTTTATTGTACAAGTTTTCACCAGTTACACCGTTGTAATTATTATTTAATCCGAAGAAATTTTGATTATCTCCATGCGTAGCTAAACGTACATTATTAATGGCATCATAACAAAAATCTTCTGGTTGCGATAAACCTTCGGCTAAAATTTTAGCAGCTTTCTTTTTATTAGCATCCGAATTATTTAATTCAGAAGCTCCAATCATCCAACCTTCGTATAATTCTCTTAATTGTTCTTTATTATTTTCGATAAAATCTTTTTTAGCGACAAAAACATCAGCAATAATATGTGTTGCATTTTTAGTACTTTCTAAAACGCTAGCTCCTGCAACTTTTTTAATACAATCTGCATCATCAGGACTCCAAACAACGGCAGCATCAACAGTTCCACTTTTAAAAGCATCGGCAGCATCAATAGCACTTGGTACTTCTATTATTTTAACATCTTTTACACTGATATCTCCAGCTTCTAATAACCAAATTAAAAACGAGTGTGATGGTGTCATTGGGGCTACTGCTATTTTCTTACCTCTTAAATCGCTTACTTTATTAATTCCACGACGTGCAACAATAGCATCTCCTCCACGACTCCAATCTGCTTGAAAAACAACTTGTGGTTGATATTGTGATAATCCTGCTACTTCGGTAGGAAAAGCATCAATAGTTGCCCACATTAAATCGATATCGCCATTTTTAAATGCATCACGAGAAGCATCAAAATCATCAATTACTTTAAAATTTACTTTAAATCCGTAATCTTTATAAAATCGAGAATTGGTATTTGCTTTAAAACCTTCATTAAAATATTGTCCACCTGCATAACCTCCCCAAGTAACAACTCCGATATTTAAGACATCTTGATATCCTTCTTTGGTTTCTGAACTATCATTAGCAGTTACTTCATTTATTTTATCTTTAATTTTTGGATCTCTTAATTTATTTAGTAAGAAATAAACACCGCCAATAATTACTGCAACGATTAATATTTTGGATAATGGAGTTAATTTTTGTCCTGCCATAATTTTTATTTTAATATTATTTTTTAATTATAAATATTTAAAAGTTGAATAAATCTGAATATTGATTGTTATGATTTTTAGTTTGCTTGAAAGTTGGTGCATCTAAATCGACACTATGGCTATCGTTTACTAATAAATCTTTTTGATTTCCAAGGATTAAAGAAACACCTTCTTTTTCCCATTTATCTAATAATTCTAAACCTTCTTCTTCAAAAATTCCGTTTTGTAAATCGATAGAATCCATAAAACCGTTTGACATTTCCATAAAACGTTCCATTTCACCAATTTTCATGCTCACATCATCAGCAATTGCTTCTAAAGCTCTATCGAACATTTCTTTTTTATCGTTGTTACCTGAAATAATATTCATTGCCGATTTCATAGCGGAATGACTCGCACGTATTGCTTTACGTTCTTGTTCTTTGACCAGTACTTGGTCTTCAATATCTTCGACTAAAATTTCAGAATTTTCATACATTTTTGTTAATACTCTGTATAAAATTTCCATTTTTCTGTACAACTCATCTAGCTTTAAATTAGATTCTCTTAATCTCCCTGCTTTACGAGATTTCAGAATCATAATTCCTTTTTTATCTTTCTCTTTTGCCGCACTTGCAAGCTTTAAATTGTTATTGATATTCTTTTTATTTTCATTCATTATTTGCTGTAGCCTTCTCATTTGACCTTTTAACACAGCAATTTGTTTGTTCATTTTCTTTAAGTTATCTTTTAAATCATCAATATAACTTTTTAAAATTCCTATCGGATCAATTAAAATAAACAAACCTGTAATCCATCGCATAAACGATTTGTACATATAAAAAATAAGGTTACGCATCTTAGGATCTAAAATCATATAAATTAAAGCTCCTAAACCTGCTAAAAGTAATCCTAAATGTAAGGTGTTTTCAACAATATTAATAAGATAAGGCAGTGCTTTGTATAAAAAATACATACTTCCACCTGCTAATAGTGCTGTAAAAAACATTCCTGTTTTTCCTTCTGGTTTTTCCCAAAAAGATTTGGGTGCAAAATTTTCCATTATTTTATATATTGTTTTATTTTTTGTGCATCTTGTTCAAACTGAGTTCTTAAATGTAAATACGACATTTTAAAATCATTTTGAGTTTTAGTAATTTTCTGATTACTATCATCCACTAAACGTTTCAATTCTGAAATTTGATTTTGATGCTTTGTAATTTCGTTTGTTAGTTGCTTTATCTTTTCTGATTTTTCATTGATAACCGCTTCAAACTGGGTAATTTCTTTTTCTTTATTTCCTACTTTAGCTACTAACTGACCTTCAAAAGCTTTGATAAAAGTACTATTTTCAGTATCTAAAATGCCTATATAATGTTTTATAGTTTCTAATAAAGTATCTAAAGTTGCGCCCATTGTAGAAGCCGCCGCATAAGTTGAACGATATTTTGTAGCCTCATCCATTGGAATTTTATCTAAGGCTTTTAAGGCTTTTTTAAATTCTAAATAATCAAATCCTTCTAAGTTATTATTTTCAATTGCTACTAATAATTTTTCTACAATTGCATTGTCAATACTACCAGTAGCATTGAAATTTATGGGAGCTGATTTATTTACAATATTTACTTTTTCTGATGATGTTTTTGGTATATCTGTTGAAACTACCTCCTTTTTCTTCTCTTCTTTACTTTCATCTTCAGTAAAAAATAGCGATTTTAAATTTTTTAACATAGTTACTCTAGTTTTAACAAATTTAAAAAAATTAACCAACTATAAAGCTTTTATGTCAGTTGATTACTTTACCAACTTATTCCACCCTAATTTTAAAACGACTAATAAAACTAAAAATATGGCTATAAGCTGAGTAAAACTACCTATAAAGAAAACACCTATAATTGCTTTTTGAATAAAATAGGTAATTAAAAAGGTGATAAATAAGATAATAAACAACCCTGATAACTTATCAAAACCAGGAATTTCTTTTAAAGGAAGTGTTTTTTTGATAATTAAAAACAATAATACCATGGCTATTATCGGTAAATAATAGGTAACCAATTGAAGTTGCATTAAATTTTTACGCAAAAAGAAAAAGTTATAAACAACTAAAATAATACTTAAAAGACCAGGTATCGCTATAGCGTATATTAAAGCGCTATACACATATAAAATTGGCGATTTAGGACGAATCATATTTGAAAATAAAAGCCCTATTAATACTATTACAAACAACAATATATAGTAATTAAGAATATTACTAGAGTTGGTGGTAAGTATGTTTATAAGATCGTATACTGTCATGTTTTTTCTTCTTTTATAGCTGACTCACAAATTTATAAGAATAATAGTATTGATTCAGTTTTTATCTAAAAAATATCAGAAAACAAATAATAATAGCTTTTACAGACCTATTTTTTTCCTTTTGATGACATCAAAAATCGATATAATTATAAAGGTTTACATTTGAACTAAAATTCAAAACGATATTTTATGGAAGGACTCTTATTTATAATCGTCTTACTCTGTTTATATTTTATCAATAAAAATATAAACACAAAATTTGAACAGCTCAATAAAACAATTACTGATTTACAAAAAAAAGTTTTTTCAAAAGATACCGTTACAGCTCATAAAAATGTAGCATCCGAAGAAGAAAAAACTGTAATTCCTAAAGTAACTAAAATAGTAAATCCAATAATTCCTACTCCTAAAAAAGAGGAAGTTATAATACCTTCTGTTACTAATTCTTTAAAAACAAAACCTGTTTTAGAGGATAAAAAAATAATAGAAAAACCAATTAAAGAGAAAATAAAATCAATTCCTAAAAAATCATTTTTTGAAAGATTTAAAGAGAAAAATCCTGATTTAGAAAAGTTCATTGGTGAAAACTTAATCAATAAACTTGGAATCTTAATTTTAGTATTAGGAATTAGTTTTTTCGTGAAATATGCCATCGATAAAGATTGGATAAACGAACCTGCAAGAGTTGGAATTGGCGTTTTATGTGGTTCATTAATTATGGCAATTGCTCATAAATTAAAGAAAAATTACACCTCTTTTAGTTCTGTTTTAGTTGCCGGAGCTATTAGTATTTTTTACTTTACTATTTATATTGCTTTTCATGAATATCAGTTATTTAGTCAAACTGTGGCTTTTGCTATTATGACGGTAATAACCATTTTTAGTACGCTTGTTGCGGTTTCTTATAACCGACAAGAACTAGCTGTTTTATCATTAATTGGTGGGTTTTCAGCACCATTTATGGTAAGTACGGGCGAAGGTAATTACGTAGTTTTATTTACTTACATTGCTATTTTAAACATCGGAATATTAGGGATTTCTTATTTTAAAAAATGGCGAATTTCAACAATATTATCTTTTATATTTACAACAATATTATTCGGAAGTTGGTGTACTTTAAAAATAGGTAGCAATACATTTTCACACACAGGAGCTTTAATTTTTGCAACCTTATTCTATTTTATATTTAGTATTACAATTGTTTTAAATAACCTTAGAAATAAAGGTGTTTTTTCTACGATAGAATATTTTATTTTAGTAGCAAATACCTTTGTGTTTTTCGGATTAGGAATGTTAATTTTAAATGATTTAGAGTCAAATTTAACAGGATTATTCACTTTATTATTGGCACTTTATAACATTGCTTATGCTACTGTTTTATATAAAAAATTCGGATTAGATAAAAACGCTATTTATCTATTAATCGGACTTGCTTTAACTTTTGTTACCTTAACAATTCCAATTCAATTTGAAGGTAATATTATTACACTTTTCTGGGCTTCGGAAGCTGTTTTATTGTTTTGGCTATCTCAAAAATCAAAAATAGATACCTTTAAAATTGGAGCTTTTATAATTCAAGTTTTAACACTTATCAGTTTATTTTTAGATTGGGAAAAATACAGCTTTACAAAAGATTTAAACGTCATTTTAAATCCGTTATTTATTGCAGGTTTAGTAGTTAGTTGTTCGCTATTTTTAACGTATTGGTTATTAAAAAAAGAGAAAGAAGTCGTTATAAAACACTTTTCTATAAATATTAATTCTTATCGAAATATCCTTTTAATAATTACAATTTTAATAACCTATTTTACGGGTATTTTAGAAGTAAATTATCAAGCTTATCAATTTTTAAAGAACACTTTTTCTGCATTCTCTTTTCCTGTAACATATCATTTTATATTTATTACGATCGTATTATATATCGCATCAATATTAAAAAACAAAAATATTTCAAAAGGAATTTTAATTGTAGGTATTATTTCAACAGTACTTTATATTATTAATTTTTACAAATTACCAGCAAACGAATTAATTGAAAACTTCGTAGAAAACACTGATACAAACTATGCTTTTTACTTTCATTATATCATTTTAAGTTGTTTAATTTATTTTGGATATCAACTATATAGTACATCCGATTTATTATTTAAGATAAAACCAAAACAACGTAAGTGGTTGCCTTGGATATTTACTTTTGCTATTGTATATATTTTAAGTAATGAAATAATGATACATGGTTTACATCTTTCAAATTCTGTTGATACAGTAGCTTTATCTGAAAAATTCCCTGAATCAGAAAATGATTTTTACGCTAAAAGTAATTTTGTACACAGCCAAATATCAGCGACAAAAACACAAATTATTAAAATAGGATATCCAATACTTTGGGGAGTTTTTTCTTTTATTTTTTTAATTATTGGGATAAAAAAACAATGGAAAAATTTACGAGTAATCGCACTTTCGTTACTTGGATTCACTATTTTGAAACTTTTTATCTACGATATTAAAAATGTTTCGGAAACAGGGAAAATTATTGCTTTTATATTATTAGGAGTTTTAATATTGATAATTTCTTTTGTGTATCAAAAATTAAAAAAATTGGTTGTTGATAAAACTACCGAAAATAAAAATACAGATGATGAAATATAGTTTATTAATTACCTTATTCGTTTCTCTTACTACTTTTGCTCAAAATTATACAGGTAGTATTCATCCGATAAATGAAAACGGTTTGCATAAAATAATGCTACCTCTAAAAGTTAGAGCTGTTAGCAACGAAAATTACAATTTTTTAAGAATTAAAGATTCATTAAATAATGATGTTCCGTATGTTTTAATTTATAATAATGATAAAAAATTCTCAACTTTTGAGCAACTTAAAATAGCATCGAAACAAGTTATTAAAGATTCTGTTACTTCAATTATAATAGAAAATAAATCGGCAGAAAAATTAGCTGAGATTACGCTTAAAATAGCCAATACAAAAATCAGAAAAAGCTACAATATCTACGGAAGTGACAATGGTTCTGAATGGTTTGGGCTGATTTCTAATCGTATTTTACCGTATAAAAGCACACCTAAAAAAACAGCTTCAGGAAAAATATTTTTAGAGCAAACTATTAATTTTCCTTTAAATACCTATCCTTTTTTACGCATTAATTTTGATGATAAAAACTCCTTACCCATAAATATTTTGGAAGCTGGAGTTTATAAAAGTGAAATTTTTACTCAAAATGCTATTCAGATAAATCAATACAAACAAAAAGCTATTTCTACCGAAAAAAAGAAAAAGGTTACACAACTTAAATTTACGGCTGAAAATTCACATAAAATAAATAGTATTTCTTTTAAAATTGATTCCGATTTTTTTCTAAGAAATGCTAAAATACTTGTAAAAAGAGAACGAAAAATTAAAAAACGTGTAGAAACTTATACAGAAACTATCGCTTCTTTTCAGTTAAATTCTAAAAATAAAAACTCATTTACGTTTAACAATTTGAATGAAAAAGAGTTTATTATCGAAATTGAAAACAAAGATAATCCTGCTTTAGCAATAGAAAATATTCAATTCTTTCAGAAGCCAATCTATTTAATTGCTAATTTGAAGAAAGCAACTAATTACAAAATAATAATTGATTCTACATTAACAAAACCGTCCTACGATTTAGGAAATTTCATTTCATCGACAACAAAAAACATAGCAGAAACAAGTATTACATCATTTTCTAAAAACAAAAGTAAAACCGTATTTCCTAAAAACACCCCTTTTTGGCAAACCACTATTTTTATGTGGATTTGTATTGTATTAAGTGGTGGTTTTATTATTTATTTTGCTTTTTCTTTAATAAAAGATATTGGTAATCAAGAAAATAATTAACTTTTTAAGACTTTACCTTTAAAATAACAACTTAAAAACAATTAAAACTCTACGTTAATAAAACACGTTATTGTTGATGATTTCAAGTACTTTTGCTGTAGCTATTTGCCTCTTACAAAATGAAATTCCCGAAATTTAAAAAAGCGTTTACCAAATTTTTAATTTGGCGCACCAAGAATATTTCTCAACGTCAATTTATTTATATTTTAACCATTCTTATTGGTTTTTTATCAGGTATTGGCGCTATTGTTTTAAAAAACTTAACACATTTTTTTCAACATTTATTAGAAGGAAATTTAGTGCGGTATTACCACCATGCGTTTTACTTTGTTTTTCCTATTATCGGTCTTGGAATTGTGTATTTAACCATTAAATATATTATCAGAAATAAGGTTAGCCACGGTATTCCATCTACACTTTTTGCAATTTCTAAACGCAAAGGAATTATGAAACGATATCAAATGATTGGTTCCGTTTTAACAGCCCCAATTACCGTTGGTTTTGGAGGTTCGGTAGGGCTTGAAGGACCAACCGTAGCAACAGCTGCGGCTATTAGTTCTAATATTTCTCGATGGCTTCATTTAAATCAAACAACCCGAACTTTATTAATTGGCTGTGCAGCAGCAGGTGCAATGTCTGCTATTTTTAAAGCACCAATTGCCGCCATTATTTTTGCCATTGAAGTTTTCAGTTTAGACTTAACAATCGCTTCGATGTTGCCTTTATTGTTAGCCTCTATTTCGGCAATTATAACCTCTTATTTCTTTTTAGGATCAGATGTATTACTTCCTTTTAAAATCGAAGATATTTTCACTATAAATGACGTTCCTTTTTTTATTTTCTTAGGAATTGTAACAGGCGTAACTTCCATTTATTTCACTGAAGTTTATGACCGTATTCATAATTTTTTTGATAAAATAGATTCTCCAATAAAAAGGTTTTTAATTGGAGGAATTGGGCTTGGAATTTTACTTTATTTTATTCCGCCATTATACGGAGAAGGTTTTGATACCATCAATAATTTAATCAACGGAAACCCAGAAAAGGCATTGCAAAACAATTTTATAAACCTAGACTTAACAAATGTTTGGATCGTTATATTATTGCTTTTAGGCTTAGTATTTTTTAAAGTTATTGCCAGCGCATTAACTTTTGGTGCAGGAGGTGTTGGTGGTATTTTTGCGCCCTCCTTATTTATGGGAAGTATTGTAGGAAATGTGGTTGCTAAAACAATTAATAGCAGCGGTTTTTTTAACAATGCTGTTTCTGAAAGTAATTTTACATTGGTCGGAATGACGGGTTTAATGGCAGGTGTTTTACACGCTCCGCTTACCGCTATTTTTTTAATTGCTGAAGTAACAGGCGGTTACGAACTCTTTATTCCATTAATGATAACAGCAGCAATTTCTTATTCAATTACCAAATATGTACATCCGCATTCTGTGTACGCAATGGAATTAGGCAGAAAAGGGGAATTAATTACTCATAATAAAGACCACGCCGTTTTAACGCTAATGGATATGGATACTGTTATTGAAAAAAACTTTGTTACCCTGCATCCTGAAATGAGTTTAGGTGCTATTGTTCATAAAGCTGTTGTAAAATCTAACCGAAATATTTTCCCTGTAATTAGCGAAGAAAACAATAAATTATTAGGCATTATTTTAGTAGATGATATAAGACCAATTATGTTTGATCAAACGCTTTACGATGCTGTTTTTGCCAGAGAATTAATGCACAACCCTCCAGCAGTTATTAACATCGAAAAAGATAAAATGACTGATATTATGCAAAAATTTCAAAAAAGTGGCGCTTGGAATTTACCTGTTATAAAAGAAGATAAATATTATGGTTTTATCTCGAAATCAAAATTATTAACCGTTTATCGAAATAAATTAATTGAAGTAACGGCTTAAAAAAATAACCAAGGTAATTTCAACAATATTTCCCTAAATATAATTCAGTTTTATTGCTGATAAAATTACCTTGGCAACTCTTTGTTTCTATTTCATCCTTTATAAATATACCTGAATTGTTAAAGAAATCATGGTGAAAATTGTTAAAATAACAACCAAAGGAAGTGCAAATTTCAGCCATCTATCATAACCAACTTTTACAATTGCCAAAGAAGCTAAAATTAATCCTGTTGGATTGATAAACGAAAATAAACCCATTCCGTATAAATAAGTATTGACAATAATTTCACGTCCAATACCAACCGTATCGGCTAGTGGCGACATTATCGGCATGGTTAAAACCGCCATTCCTGACGAACTTGGAATAAAAAATGATAAGCCCGAATAAATAAACAATAACACGTTTGCAAAAATTCCTTTTGGCATTCCTGTAGTAAATTCACTAGCATTTTGTAAAATAGTATCGCTAATTAATCCTTGTTCCATCAATATTGAAACCCCTCGTGCGATTCCAATAATAAACGCAACACCCAACAAATCATTTGCGCCTTTTATAAAGGTTGTTACAAAATTTTCCTCCTTCATTTTGGCTAAAAAACCAATAAGAATTGCCCCTACTAAAAAGACCACAGTCATTTCTTCAAACCACCATTCTAAACGAGAAACTCCGTAAATCATTACCACAAAACAAAGCGTAAAAACAGTTAATATAATACGCAATCTTCCTGTTAAAACATGGGTATCAGAAGTACTACTTCCAAAGATATTTTCAATCATTTCTTTTTGATCGTAAATAATTGATTTTGTAGGATCTTTTTGAACTTTATTGGCATAACGTAAAATATAAATAACACAAATAACAATTCCACAAACCAGCATTAATAACCTTCCTGTAAAACCTGTTGTCCAGTTAATTCCTGCCGCATCCGAAGCAATAATAACACTAAACGGGTTTACTGTTGAACACATAGTTCCAATAGACGAACCTATATAAACACAGGCTAAAGCAACAATAGCATCGTATCTTGCCGCTAAAAATATAGGAATCAAAATAGGGTAAAAAGCAATGGTTTCTTCTGCCAATCCGAAGGTAGTTCCACCCGCGGCTATTAAACTTGTTACCACAAAAATCAACCAATATTCTTTCCCTTTTAATTTTTTTGCCAGCCATGCAATTCCCGCATCAAAAGCACCCGTAAAATTCATAATTCCGATAACACCTCCTAAAATTAACACAAACAAAATAATGTCTGACGATTGGGTAATTCCTCTTATTGGCGATTTAAAAAAAGCCAAAACTCCTTGAGGTTGCGCAGGTAATTCAGTGTAAGTTCCTGGCACACTAATCGGTTTAGAAATATCGCCTTTTGTAAATTTTTCTAAAGGAATTTTAATCCCTAATTCCGCTAATGATTCTTGGGTTGCAGGAAGTGTTTTTTGCTCTTCTAAATGTGAATATGTAAACGAATTACTACTTTTTTGATACTGCAAAGTATCAAATTTACCCGCAGGAATAAACCAAGTTAAAAGTGCCACCAAACCAGCTATTAATAACAAAATAGTATGTGGTGTCGGAAATTTAATATTTTTCAAAATGTAAAATTTTTTTTTTGATAAAAGTAAAACAAATTCAAGACACAGACAGCCCTTGATTAAATAAATAATTATAGAACAAAAACTATAAAAAAGGTTTTTTCAAAAAGTAAAACAAAAATTAAATTTCGCTTAAAAAACATACCTTTACATTTTATCTTAAAAAATTTTCATGGAAAACTCATTTAACAACAAAATTCGCGTAGGGCAATTATCAGCAACAGACCGCGTTTCTTTTTACAAAAAAACATACGCACACGTTGGTTTAGGCGTATTATTATTTATCTTTTTTGAATATTTATTATTGCAAAACGCCAGCATTGTCGAATTTGCATTATCAATGACACAAGGCTACAAGTGGCTGTTATTGCTCGGTGGTTTTATGCTAATAACCAATTATGCCGAAAGCACCGCCTTAAAAACAACCGACAAAAACTTACAATATTTAGCCTATTCTGGCTATGTATTTGCCGAAGCATTTATCTTTATTCCGTTAATTTACATGGCAATTTCATACACCAATAATTTTGAAATTATCAAGCAAGCAGGTATTGTAACCCTAGGATTATTTGCAGGAATTTCATCAATTGTATTTATCACCAAAAAAGATTTTTCCTTTATAAAAGCAGGTTTAAGCATTGGTTTTTTCATTGCCATTGCCTTATTAATTGCAGGAACATTGTTTGGTTTTAACCTTGGTTTATGGTTTTCTGTAGGAATGTGCGTACTAGCTGCGGAGTCTATTTTATACCAAACCTCAAACCTTGTTCACAAATTTTCTACTGATGATTATATCCCTGCCGCCATCGGATTATTTGCTTCTTTAATGCTATTATTTTGGTATGTTTTACAAATTTTTATGTCAAGAGATTAAAAATTATTTGAAGCTATTTCCCGCTTTCCGCACTCGCTTTTTTTTGAAGAAAAATCAAAAAAAGAGCTCAAACAATTGCTTCAATCGGGGCTAGGAATTTCTGCTTCATTTTATATCTAGATAATATATAATAAAAAACACCTCACAGAATTTAAAAATCTGTGAGGTGTTTTAATATATAAAACTCAATTATTAAAAAAAAGAAATTAACTCAACATCATTTTGGCTCTTTTTACAGAAGCTACTAAAACGTCGATTTCTTGTTTTGTATTATAAAAAGCAAACGATGCTCGAACCGTTCCAGGGATTCCGTAAAAATTCATAATCGGTTGCGCACAATGATGCCCAGTACGAACGGCAACGCCTAATTTATCTAAAATCGATCCTACATCATACGGATGAATTCCTTCTAAATTAAAAGAAATTACAGCAACTTTATCGCTTGTTCCGTAAATTTTTAAGCCTTCAATTTTTTCTAATTCTTGTGTTCCGTAGGCTAATAATTCGTTTTCTTGTTTGGCGATATTATCAAAACCTATTGAATTTAGATAATCTATTGCCGCTCCAAAAGCAATTACACCGCAAATATTTGGCGTTCCCGCTTCAAATTTATGAGGCAATCCTGCGTAGGTTGTTTTTTCAAAAGTTACAGTTTCAATCATTTCGCCACCTCCTTGATAAGGCGGTAATAATTTTAACAATTCCTCTTTTCCGTACAATACACCAACCCCTGTAGGTCCACACATTTTATGTGCCGATGCTACATAAAAATCAGCATCTAACCCTTGTACATCTGGTTTTATATGCGGTACTGCTTGCGCTCCATCAATTAAAACATAGGCACCGAATTTATGTGCCGCATGAATAATTTCTTTAATCGGATTGATAATTCCTAAGGCATTTGAAACATGATTACAAAACACCAATTTCGTGTTTGCATTTAATAATTCATGATATATATCCATGCGTAAAGAACCATCTTCATTCATCGGAATTACCTTTAAAATAGCCCCCGTTTTTTCACAAAGCATCTGCCAAGGAACAATATTTGAATGATGCTCTAAAGACGATACAATTACTTCATCTCCTGCTTTTAAAATAGCCGAAAAACCCGAAGCAACCACATTAATACTATGCGTTGTTCCTGCGGTTAAAATAATTTCATACGAATGTTTAGCGTTAAAATGTTGTTGTACTTTTAAACGCGCTTCTTCATATTTATCGGTAGCTTCTTGGCTTAACGTATGCACGCCTCGATGAATATTTGCATTGTAATTTGAATAATAATCAACAATGGCATCAATAACAATTTGTGGCGTTTGAGAAGTTGCTCCGTTATCAAAATATACTAATTTTTTTCCGTGAACTTCTCGGTTAAGAATCGGGAAATCAGCTCTAATTTTATCTACAATAAACATAAAAAATAATATTTGTAACAAAGGTAGCAGTTGTATTTCAATTACAAACATCAATCAATTAAATTCTTACATTTGTTAAAACTGTTTTTTATGAAAAATTTAAAGAAAATCGTGTTATTCATCACTTTTTTTAGTGTTTTAACACTTAGCATTCTTGTTTATTTAAATTATCCGAAGTTAAACATACTAGCAGGATATTCGGCTAAAAACACCGCTTCCTCCATTTTTTTGGCGGGTAGAAGTTTAGAATTTACCGATAAAAACGACAATAATTTTTCGCCAATAAATTTAACTTCGGATGAAATAAATATCGAGGAAAAATCGGCAACAGGTTCCGTTTTTGGTTTATTAACCAGAAAAGCCATTTATCGTGAAGGTTTAGGCGCTGTTTTAATTAATGATGATTATGATATCACTAAAAAAACACCCATTCCAAAACGTAGTAAACCCGATAATACTACGCCTTTTCCGTACGGAAATGCCAATCAGAAAGACAGCATTTTTAAGAATATCAACTATAAAAAAATAGCTAAGATTATTGACACTCTTTTTGATGCAAAAAACAAAACACGATCGATTTTAGTAATTTATAAAGATCAAATTATTGCCGAAAAATATGCCGATGGTTTTGATAAGAACTCCAAACAATTAGGTTGGTCGATGACTAAAAGCATTGTCAGTACGATTGTTGGAATTATGCAATGTCAAGGCAAAATAAATATAAATGCTGCTAATTTATTTGAAGAATGGCAAAACGATGAACGCAAAAATATTACGCTTCATAATTTATTACAGATGAATTCAGGCTTGGCTTGGAAAGAAGATTACAACAGCATTTGCGATGCTACAAAAATGCTTTTTCTAGAAAATGACATGACTAAAACACCATTAAAAAAGCCTTTAACATCAAAACCAAACGAAAATTGGAATTATTCATCAGGAACAACCAATTTAATTTCGGGGCTTATCCGCAGTAAATTTAGCACACATCAAGCATATTTAGAGTATTGGTACAGCGCTTTAATTGATAAAATCGGCATGAATTCAATGCTTATCGAAACTGATGCAAATGGTAGCTTTGTAGGTTCATCTTACGGCTGGGCAACCACTAGAGATTGGGCAAAACTCGGGCTTTTATACTTACATAATGGTCAGTGGAATGGCAAACATCTTTTTGATAAAGATTGGGTAGAGTACGCCACTACGCCTACCCCAACTTCCGATAAGCAATACGGTGCGCAAATTTGGTTAAATGCAGGCGGGAAATATGCTGATGTTCCTAAAAATATGTATTCTTTTAATGGGTATAAAGGACAGAATGTGTTTATTTTGCCCACTGAAAATTTGGTCATCGTTCGTACAGGATTAACCAAAAATGCCGATATGAATCTATTTTTAAAAGAAATAATAGCTTCAATTAAAAAATAACTAAAATAAATTAAAAAATAAATATGAACCCTTATTATTACGTACTTTCAATAAACGGATTTTTATTCTTATTCAGTATTATCTTTTATTTTTTCCCACCTAAAAAGATAAATTTAATCTACGGATACCGAACCAATAAAACCATCAAAAATGATACAATTTGGCAATTTGCCAATAGCTTTTTTACCAAACAATTTTTAATATATTCGAGTATTTCATTGGTGGCTTCGTTGATTTTTGTTTCTTTAAATAAAACCATCAGCTGGCAACCTATGGCGATTATGTTATTGTCGTTAGCGGTATCGGTAATTAAAACAGAGCAAGAAATTAGCAAAAATTTTGACGATGAAGGAAATAAATTAAAGTAGCTTATAAAAATAACTGTTTTTATCTTTGGATAAAGTTATCTATTTAGCTAACTTTGTGTTAAGTCAAAAGATTATTATAATTGAGTAATTTTAACAGAGAAATAGTATTTTATGAAAGTCACTTTATAGATTTTTACAAGAAACAATCACTTATTGTTAGAAAAAAAATTGACTGGACACTTTTAATATTAAAACAGACAAAAATTGTTCCCGAAAAATTCTTTAAACACCTAACCAATACCAATGGAATTTGGGAAGTGAGAGTTTCAGCAGGAAATGGAATATTTAGAATTTTCTGTTTTTTTGATAATGGAAATCTAATTGTTTTATTAAGTGGTTTTCAGAAAAAAACACAAAAAACACCCAAAAAAGAAATCAAAAGAGCAGAAAGACTTAAAGACCAATATTATGACAACAAATAAAAAAATAACCTCATTTGACGACCACTTAAACCAACAATATGGAAATGTTGGAACAGGAACTAGAGAAGTATTTGAAGAAGAATTTGAAACTTTTAAAATTGGCGTTTTAATACAAGAAGCTAGAAAAAAACAACACCTTACCCAGCAACAACTAGCGGAAAAAGTAGGAACAACAAAAAGTTATATTTCTAGAATAGAAAATAATGCTAGTGATATTAGGCTTTCAACATTAATGAGAATAATTCGAGAAGGATTAGGTGGAAGCTTAAAATTATCACTAGATATTTAAAATAAATAATGCTGTTTTTAAACGTCCTTTCTAATAAATAAAAAAGGACGTTTAAATTAGCTAAACTCACATTACTTATACTCCTCTTTTAACAAGATAACATCATCTATAATTTTTTGCATATTTTCTTCTTTTGTGCCGTCATACATGCCTCGAATTTGTCCTTTTTTATCGATTAAAATAAAGTTTTCGGTATGTACAAAATCTTGGTCACCGCCATCGCCTTCATCTAAAACAGCAAAATAATGCTTACGAGCTAAGTTATAAATATGCTTTTTATCGCCAGTAGTTACATTCCATTTTCCATCGATAACACCTTTTGCATCGGCATATTTTCGTAATTGCGGAACGCTATCCATTACAGGCGTTACCGAATGCGATAAAAACATAATGTCATCATCATCTTTAAAATTTTCTTGTAATTCACTCATATTATACGCCATCAAAAGACAAATTGTTTGGCATCGGGTAAAAAAGAAATCGGCGATATAAATTTTATCTTTATAATTGGCATTGGTAATTATTTCGCCATTCTGATTGATGAGTTTAAAAGCGCCAATCTTATGATTTTTTGATTTTGAACGCACTGATGTATCTACCAATCGAGGGTTGATATCCGCAGGATTGTAAACAGGCAATCTATCCTCTACTTTTACTAAATGATAAAAAATAGGAACGCCTATCAAAGAAAAAACAAGTAAAAAAAGCAGGGTACTTTTTGATTTTTTAAAGAATTTTAAGTCCATTGTAATTGAATTTTCAATCAAATTCAAATTGAATTCGACTGATTTTAAACAAAAATACGACTAAAAACAAGGTTTTTATAGCTTCTACATCAAAATTTTGTTAAAACAAAACTGCATCGATACCACAAACTTTTACAACCGTATTGAAAAACGTACATTTGTCCAATTTTTAAATTTAGATACACACCTTTATGGAAATTTTAATAAAAGCAGTACAATTTATTTTGAGTTTATCACTCTTAATTGTTTTACATGAATTAGGGCATTTTATTCCTGCCAAAATATTTAAAACCAAAGTTGAAAAATTCTATTTATTTTTTGATTATAAGTTTTCTATCTTCAAAAAGAAAATAGGCGATACTGTTTATGGAATCGGGTGGATTCCGCTAGGAGGTTACGTAAAAATAGCGGGAATGATTGACGAAAGTATGGATACCGAGCAAATGAGCAAACCTGCACAACCTTGGGAATTTCGCTCTAAACCAGCATGGCAACGTTTAATTATTATGTTAGGTGGAGTTACGGTAAACTTTATTTTAGGGATTGTAATTTACATTTGTTTGATGTATGCTTATGGTGAAAAATTTTTACCAAACGAAAATCTTAAAGATGGTGTTTGGGTACAAAGTCAATTAGGAAAAGATTTAGGTTTACAAACTGGTGATAAAATCCTGACTATTGATGGAGAAACTATTCAAAAATTTAAAGACCTTCCACTAGAATTTATCAACGGAAATAACTACACGATTAACAGAAATGGAACTATTCTTGAGAAAGAAATTCCTACCGATTTTATTTCAAAATTAATGGACAGGGATAAAAATGCAGGAAGTTTTATCAATATCCGATTGCCACTGATAATTGCTCAAATCGCCAAAGATTCACCAAATATTAATAGCGGTTTACAACCTAAAGATATTGTTATCGCAATAAACGGCGTTACAATAAGGTATTTTGATGAAGCTCAAATCGAATTAGAAAAAAATAAAGGACAAGCAATTGATATCATCGTAAAAAGAGGTACTGAAAATGTAACGATTCCTGTGAAAATTAGCGAAAAAGGAAAGCTAGGCGTAAGTTTAGGACAAGTATCCGTTAAAGATTTAGAGAAATTAGGCTATTATCAATTGGCAGAAAAAAACTATTCGATTGGCGAAGCAATTCCTGCAGGAACTGTAAAAGCATGGACAACCGTTACCAGTTATGTAAAGCAATTGAAGAAGATTTTTAATCCAAGTACAGGAGCTTACAAAGGTTTGGGTGGTTTTATTTCAATCGGAAGTATTTTTCCTGCCGAATTTAGCTGGGAAGTTTTTTGGAATATCACCGCTTTCTTATCAATTATGTTAGGAGTTATGAACTTATTGCCAATTCCAGCTTTGGATGGAGGTCATGTCGTGTTCACTTTATGGGAAATGATTACGGGTAAAAAACCTGGAGATAAATTCTTAGAATACGCACAACTAGTTGGTTTTGTTTTACTGATAACATTACTATTATTTGCCAACGGTAATGATATTTTTAGGACATTTTTCAAATAAAATTACAAATAATAAACAAGATCATAGAGAAGAGCATAGAAAGAGAATATCACAAAAAAGCATCGTAAAATTTACGATGCTTTTTTTTTATGAATTTTAGAGAATCTTATTTAAACAAACTACTTATTTAAGTTTTCGGAAGCACGTTTTTCTAATTCAGCCTGAAATTCTTCCATTACTGGTTTTACGGTACTTTCAGGAATTTCATCAACTTTGATGTATAATAAACCATCAATGGCATTATTAAATTTTGGATCAACATTAAAAGCGACTAAACGTGCATTTTGCTTTACATATTTTTTGATAAGTACAGGCATACGTAAGGCTCCTGGTTCAATTTCGTCAATAATTTTATCAAATTTTTGCATATCGGCTTTTGTGGCATCGAATACAAAATCTTTATCGGCATCTTTTAGTTTGACTTTAAATTCTTTCTTTGGATAAATATATTGTGCTACATACGGATCATAATAATGAGATTTCATAAATTCAATCATTAACGACTTGGAAAATGCCGAAAATTGATTGCTAATACTCACACCTCCCATTAAATATTTATATTCAGGATATCGTAATGTTACGTGTACAATTCCTTTCCAAAGCAAGAATAATGGCATTGGTTTTTGCTGATAATTTTTAGCAACAAAAGCTCTTCCAAGTTCCATAGTACTTTGCATCATGGTATATAATTCTGGCTCAATTCGGAACAAGGTGTGTATATAAAATCCGTTGATTCCGTATTTTTTATAAATATCTTTTCCCAATCCCATTCTGTATGCACCGACTAATTCATTTGCTACGGTATCCCAAAGAAATAAATGGTGATAATATTTATCAAATTTATCTAAATCGATGGTTTTATTAGTTCCTTCGCCTACTTCTCTGAAGGTAATTTCTCGTAATCTCCCAATTTCGTGTAACACATTTGGAATTTCTTTAGCGGTTGCGAAAAAGACTTCATAATTTTTACTTTCTAGCAATCGGCTTCCTTTTTCTCGTAAAGAATTTACTTCTTTTAGGAATAAATCGGGAGTTCTTTGTGCTGTTATTTTTTTAACTTTCTTCGGAATTTTTAAATTTTGCGAGGATAGTATTTTTTGTGATGCTTTTTCGAAAGGATTGGCAAGCATGTATGTTTTTTTCCTGATAAATTCATAGAAAGTAGGAATATCTTTAAATTCCTCTTGATCTTTTACGGAAATTGGTTTTCCGATACGAACTTTTATGATTCTATTTTTTTGCGAAATTACTTCTGAGGGAAGTTTTGCGGTTCTTAATGTTCCACTAACTTTGGATAATAAGTAAAATAAGCGACTATTTTTGGCATGAAAATAAATAGGAATTACGGGTACTTTTGCTTTTTTGATTAAGCGTACGGCGCCTTCTTCCCATGGTTTATCGACCATTAATTTACCATCACGATAGGTAGAAACTTCTCCTGCGGGAAAAATCCCTAATGGTTTTCCTTCTTTTAGATGTAATAGTGCATTTTTAATTCCTGCAATGCTCGACTTTGCGTCCTTTCTATTTTCAAAAGGATTTACAGGCATGATATACGGTTTTAATGGCTCAATTCTATGTAATAAAAAGTTAGCAATAATTTTATAATCGGCTCTTTTTTCGATGAGTAATTTTAATAATAAAACACCATCGATTCCGCCTAGCGGATGATTCGAAATGGTAATAAAAGCGCCATCTTTAGGGATTCTTTTTAAGTCATCTTCAGGGATTTCAAATTCAATTTTGCAATCTGCTAAAACGCCGTTTAAAAATTCTAAATCAGTTTTATTTTTATTATTATCATAAATTTTATTAATAGCAGAAATGCGTAAAATTTTCATCAAGAGCCACCCTGTAAAAGTTCCGATGACTCCTAATTTATCTACTCCAATAACTTTCGCAATTTCTTTTGATGTAACTATTCCCATTAATTCAAATTTGACATAAATGCAAATATAACTGAATTTTGTTAGCTTTACGTTTTTTATTGTATTACCAACTGGGCTGTTTCGGTGTTTATTTGTCGAATAATTGCGGTTCCTTTTTCACGTATTTTTTGAAGTGCTTTTTCATCAAAATGACGAATTGTATATAGGGTTACATCTTTATAAACTTTAATGATAAAGGTTGATTTTAAGTCTTGATAAAAGCTATCAAATGTATTGTATTTATCTTCGATACACACTGAAAAACTGATTGCGGAGTTTTGAATTAGGTTTACTTTTAATTGATATTCGTCTAATTTTTCAAAAACATGGCTAATATTACTTTCGACCATAAAGGAGAAATCTTTGGCTGAAATTGACACCAAAATTTGATTTTTCTTTACAATAAAACACGGTATTTCAGGATTAATTTTGGTTCCTTTTCCCACGCAAGTTCCTTTGTTTGATATATCTTCAAAAGAACGTACAAAAAGAGGAATATTTTTTTGTTCTAAAGGTTGAATTGTTTTTGGATGAATTACAGATGCGCCATAAAAAGCCATTTCAATAGCTTCGGTATATGAAATTTCGTGTAATAATGTTGTTTTTGAAAACACTCTTGGATCGGCATTTAAAACGCCTGCGACATCTTTCCAAATCGTTACGCTTTGGGCGTTTAAACAGTATGCAAATACGCCTGCGGTATAATCAGAACCTTCTCTTCCTAACGTTGTTGTTGCCGTAAAGTTTTGATTACCTTCCACTATATCTGACGCTGTTTTAAGTGATGTACTTCCTAAAAAACCTTGGGTAATATAGATAGTATTTTCACTGATATTTTTATTTATTTTTTGAGTAATATTTTGAGAAGTTAATTCCCAATTAATTTTTGCGTCTCTAAAATTGGCATCTGTTTTGATACATTCTAGAACATCTATCCATTGATTTTTAATATCAATTTCTGATAAATAGGCACTTACAATATGGGTGGATAATAATTCACCAAAACCGACGATTTGGTCATATACATAATTGTAATTTTTCGAATTATTTTGAATCATAAAACCACTTAATTCGGCGAATAAAAAATCGACTTTATTAAAAATTTCATGATTTTCTTCAAATAAATTAGTTATTATTTCATGATGAAAATCTTCCACAAAAGAAATTGCTTCTTTTAAATTATCTTCTGAATTTTCTTGTTGATAAAAATAAGCGTTGATAATTTCTTCAAAAGCATTGGTCATTTTTCCCATCGCCGAAATAACGACTAAAACATTGTTAAGTCCTTGACTTCTTAAAACTCTTGCTACATTTTTTACACCATCGGCATCTTTTACCGATGCGCCTCCAAACTTAAATATTCTCATTACAAAATTGTGTTAAACTTTCGGTATCCATTTGGCAAACTCGCCATTGTTCATAAACTGTTGCGCCTGTATTTTTATAAAATTCGATCGCATTTATATTCCAATCTAGTACTTCCCAAGAAACTCTTTTAAAGTCATTTTCTTGTGCATATTTCATCACGGAACCGTATAATTTTTTACCTGCTCCGATGCCTCTTTTATCTTGTGTAACCATTAAATCTTCCAAATGAATTGATTTTCCTTTCCAAGTTGAATATCGCTGATAAAAAAGTGCCATTCCGATAATTGTTCCATCAAGTTCTTGAGCCACAAAGGTTTTAAACTTCGGATTTTCAGAAAATCCATCAGCAATTAAAATTTCCAAATTAATTGCTACCGCATCAGGTTCTTTTTCAAAAACAGCTAATTCAACAATTAAATTCAAGATGGATTGTGCATCTTTTTTTACGCCTTCTCTAATTATAAAACTCATTACTTCTATTTTAAGCAAAGATAATTCTTAATATATCTTGCTAAAAAACAAATAGAAAATTAAAACACATCATTTGTATTTGTTAAAAATTTTAAAATAAAAAATTATTGTAAAACCGTAAAAAAGTTGGCATCTTTGTAAAGAACACAAAAATTTGACATGAACAACAAGCACATGACTCTAGGAGAGTTTATTATTGGATATCAAAAAGATTTTAAATACTCTTCTGGGGAATTATCTCGTTTAATCAACTCGATTCGCTTGGCGGCAAAAGTGGTTAATCACGAAATTAGAAAAGCTGGTTTAGTAGATATTACAGGCGCTTCTGGCGATGTAAATATACAAGGAGAAACGCAACAAAAATTAGATATTTTAGCTAATAATCTTTTTAAACAAACACTTATCAACCGTGAAATCGTTTGTGGTATTGCCAGTGAAGAAGAAGATGATTTTGTAATTGTAGAAGGGCAAGAAAAAACAAACGAAAACAAATATGTTTTATTGATGGATCCTTTAGACGGTTCTTCAAATATTGATGTAAATATATCGGTAGGAACTATTTTTTCTATTTACAGACGAATTTCTCCTGTAGGAACGCCTGTAACCAAAGAAGATTTTTTACAAAAAGGAAGCGAACAAGTAGCCGCTGGTTATGTAGCTTACGGAACTTCTACGATGTTAGTTTTCACCACAGGAAATGGTGTAAATGGTTTTACGTTAAATCCTGCAATTGGAACCTTTTATTTATCGCATCCAAACATGCAATTTCCAGAAATTGGTAGAATTTATTCGGTAAGTGAAGGCTATTTTACGTATTTTCAAGAAGGAATGAAACGCTTTTTAGTGCATTGTAAAGACCTCAATCAAGCTGATAACCGCCCGTATACAGCGCGTTATGTTGGCTCGTTAGTAACCGATTTTCATCGAAATATGATAAAAGGAGGAATTTATATTTATCCTTCAACAACCATTACGCCTAACGGAAAATTACGTTTATTATACGAAGGAAATCCAATCGCTTTTATCTGTGAACAAGCAGGTGGAAAAGCTACCGACGGATTTACAAGAATTATGGATATAAAACCATCAGAATTACATCAACGTGTGCCTTTTTTCTGCGGAAGCAAGCAAATGGTCGAAAAAGCAGAAGAATTTATGAGTGAATTTTCTGCGGATGCAAAACCAATCTATTAAAAAATAATAAACTATAATTTTTATTTATAGTAAAATCAATTTAGAATAAGGGAAACAGTTGTTTCCCTTATTTTTTTGGGTTAAATTTACATCAGTAAAAATAAATAATTAACTCATTAAAAAACGTACAATTATGGCTTTTGATTTACCAAAATTAGGATATGCTTACGATGCATTAGAACCAAATATTGATGCACGAACTATGGAAATTCACCATAGCAAACACCATAACGGATATACTACTAAATTAAACGGCGCAATTGCTGGAACTGATTTAGAAGGGAAATCTATTGAAGATATTTTAACAAATTTAGATTTAACTAATGCTGGAGTTCGTAATAACGGTGGTGGTTTTTACAATCACTCTTTATTCTGGACGGTATTAAATCCTGAAGATAGAGGGAATTTATCTGGAGAATTAAAAAAAGCTATTGAAGCTGAATTTGGTTCAAAAGAAGCTTTTATCGAAGCTTTTTCTAAAGCAGCAGCAACACAATTTGGTTCAGGTTGGGCTTGGTTATGTGTTCAAAAAGGCGGAAAATTAGAAATTTGTGCTACGCCAAATCAAGATAATCCATTAATGCCTGGAGTTGCTTGTGGAGGAACGCCTATTTTAGGATTAGACGTTTGGGAACACGCTTATTACTTAAATTACCAAAACCGTCGTCCTGATTATATTGATGCTTTCTTTAAAGTAATCAACTGGAATGAAGTAGAAAGAAGATTTGCGGAAGCTAAATAATTAGCCTTTATTTTGATAAAATAAGCAAGTAATTTTTTACAGATAACTTCTTATGAATCATCATAAATATGTAACATAGAAAATCCCGAAATTTTAAATAATTTCGGGATTTTTATGTTTTTAAAAAAGATAAATTAAACTAATTTAACCAACGCCATAATAACACCTAAATGGATTCCTTCATGTAAATTATTAAAAGAAATCGCAGTTTCGATAGTATCTAAGGTAAACCCTAAACTTGTTTCATAGGCGGTATATTCTTTGAAAATACCCGCTTCAAAATCTTCTTGTAAGGTATCTGGCAAGCCGATAAATAATTCTTTTACTTCTTCTAACTCTTCTTCTGAAAATGTTTGTGTAGGAAAAGTTCCTTTTCTATAATTTTCAATCAATTCATCAGCGACTAAACAATTTAACCCTGATAATTTATAGTGTAATAATTGTTGTGTTACCACTAAATGAGCAACATTCCAAGCAATATTATTACTAAATCCTTCTGGGATTTTATGTAATTGTTCTATGGATAAATTTTCAATTTTCTTTAAAACTACTGCTCTCGATTTTCTTAAAATTTCAAATTGCGTATTCATTTTTCTACTTATTTTAGCGTCGTTCAAAGATAATTATTAAACCATCGAAACCATGAAGAAAGTATATTTTTTACAAACCTGTGATACTTGCAAACGCATTTTAAAAGAAGTAAATCTTGAGGGATTTGAAAAACAGGAAATAAAAACAAATAAGATTACTGTAAATCAACTAGAAGAAATGCGAAAATTAACCGATAGTTATGAAAGCTTATTTAATAAACGAGCGAGATTATACAAAGAAAAAGACTTGAAAAATAAAGAAATTAGTGAAAATGAATATCGTGATTTTATTTTAGAGGAATATACTTTTTTAAAGCGTCCTGTTTTTATTTTGGAGGATAAAATATTTATCGGAAATAGCAAAAAAGTTGTTGAAACTTTAAAAGAGGCTGTAAATTAATGTTGTAAATAATTCACAAATATAATAAACCAAAAAAGTTTCATAATCTTACCGATTATGAAACTTTTGTTGGCCCACCAGGACTCGAACCCGGAATGTCTGCACCAAAAGCAGATGTGTTACCAATTACACCATGGGCCATTTAATAAGTTTGCAAATATAAAAATAATTTTTATACTTTAGTAATTTTCTGGACCTAACTTACGTTGTTAAAAAACACTTAGTTGGCCCACCAGGACTCGAACCCGGAATGTCTGCACCAAAAGCAGATGTGTTACCAATTACACCATGGGCCAATTACTTATTGCGGGTGCAAATATAACACATTTTTTAATTTGAACAAATTTTTTTTATTATTTTTCATTTAACATAATTTTATAGCACTGAGTAAGAAGCCATATCTGTTAAAATTATATTTTTGTTTTTGTTGAAAAATGAAGAGTTATTAATACTTTCGTAGTTTAGTATAAATCAAGAATCATCAGAACAATTATCGCACCAACTATGACCGAATTTAATTATAAAAAATGGAACACAATTTTAGGTTGGTTTTCATTTGCCGTGGCACTGATTACCTATACCTTAACCCTAGAGCCAACGGTTAGTTCGTGGGATTGTGGCGAATATATTTCTACGGCGGTAAATTTAGAAGTTGGGCATCCGCCAGGCGCTCCTTTGTTTCAGATGTTAGGAGCTTTTTTCGCCATGTTTAGTAATGATCCTAGTCAATGGGCTAAAATGGTTAATTTTATGTCGGGATTGGCAAGTGCATTTACCATTTTATTCCTGTTTTGGACAATTACCAATTTAGCTAAAAAAATAGCACTCAAAAATGGAAAATTCAGTAAAAATGAAGCCATCGCCGTTTTAGGAAGTGGACTCGTTGGCGCTTTAGCCTACACTTTTTCGGATAGTTTTTGGTTTAGTGCCGTGGAAGGCGAAGTATATGCGATGTCCTCATTTTTAATGGCATTATTATTCTGGTTAGGACTCCGCTGGGAAGATGAAATAAATACTCCAAGAGGACATAAATGGCTAGTAATCATAAGTTTTGTTGTTGGATTATCGTTTGGAGTGCATATTTTATCGCTCTTAGTGATTCCATCAATTGTGATGTTATATTTCTTCAAAACCTATCAAAATGTCACCCTAAAAACAACCGCCGTTGCTACTTTAATTTCGATACTTGTACTTGCTTTTGTTTTTAAATTCTTATTTCCATTTACCCTTAAATTCTTTAGTATTTCTGAATTGTTTTTTATCAATCAAATAGGATTGCCTTATAATTCAGGAACTATTCTTGCTGGAATTGTTTTAATCGGCTTGTTTTTCTTCGGATTAAATTACACCCGTAAAAAGAATTTAGTAATGGCAAATACCTTAGTATTGTCGATACTTTTTATGATGATTGGTTTTTCATCTTGGTTAATGTTACCAATTCGTGCCAATGCCGATACGATTATTAATGAAAATAATCCATCGAGTGCACAGGAGTTATTAGCCTATTACAACCGTGAACAATATGGCGATGCCAATGTTTTTTATGATAATTATTATTCGGTTTCTTATGATAGAACACAAGATGCCGAGCAACCTTTTAAGGATGATAAACCAAAATATGAAAAGATAAACGGAAAATATGTTATTGTCAATAAATACAAAAATATAATCCCTAATTATTCAAGTAAACACAAAGGATTTATCCCAAGAATGGTAAACCCTGCTTCCGAGCAACATTACAAACGAATTGCAGGAATCCCAGCACGAAGCAAAAGACGACCAACGTTTTTAGAAAACATAAAATTCATGATTGATTATCAATTTGGATATATGTACGGGCGTTATTTTATGTGGAATTTCGTGGGAAGACAAAACGATGCCCAAGGACATTTAGACGTTGAAAATGGAAACTGGTTAAGCGGTATCGATTTTATTGATGAAATTCGCTTAGGTTCACAACAAAATTTACCTGATGATATCAAAAATAATAAAGGACGTAATAAATATTTTTTCCTGCCTTTGATTTTAGGACTAATCGGCTTAATATATCAATCAAAAAAAGATAAAAAGAATTTATATACCCTTGCTTTATTTTTCGCTTTTACAGGTTTTGCTATTATTTTTTACACCAATCCAAGACCTTTTGAACCTCGTGAACGTGATTATGCCGTAGTTGGTTCATTTTATGTATTTGCCATTTGGATAGGTTTTGGCGTACTTGCGTTGTATGATTATCTAAAAAATTACGCCAACAAAAGAACTGTTGCTATTGGAGTCTCTACGATTTCATTATTGGCTGTTCCCGTATTGATGGGCGTTCAAAATTGGGACGACCATGATAGATCTGACCGTTATATCGCGCAATTAAACGCACAAACTTATCTGGAGAGTTGCGATCCAAATGCGATAATTTTTACTATCGGAGATAATGATACATTTCCACTTTGGTATATGCAACAAGTCGAAGGCGTGCGTCGGGATATTAAAATTATAAATACAAGCCTTTTTCAAACCGATTGGTATATCGACCAAATGAAAAAGAAAACCTACGATGCCGAGCCAATTCCATCACAATTAACACACGATCAATATAAATATGGAACGCTCGATATTGCCTATCATATTCCACATCCACGATTTAAAGATTCTATCATGTCGCTTAAAAACTTTATGCGATGGATGCAAAGTAGCGATAATCAAACCTATTATATTGATGAAGAAAATGATGTTAAAGAAAAATTTTATCCCACAAACAGAATTCGAATTCCTGTTAATAAAGAAAATGTTTTAAAAACAGGGTTGGTCGCTCAAAAAGATGCCGATAAAATTCTTGATTACATCGATATTACTGTTGATAAGCAAGGTTTGACTAAAAATCGAATTTTAATGCTCGATATTTTGAATAATTTTCAGTGGAAACGTCCAATTTATTTTACAGGTGGTGCCAATGCCGATGAAGAATATATTTGGTTAAAAGATTATTTACAATTAGACGGAATGTCGTATAAATTTGTGCCGATTAAAACATCAAACAAAGGGAAATCAATGTTTGCAATGGGACGCATCGACCCTGAAAAAATGTATCAAAATATTCAAAAATGGGATTGGAAAACCATCAATAATGGAAAAATTTATTTAGATGAACAAAGCAAACGCAATGCCATTTCGATGCGTAATAATTTAATGCGTTTATCTGAAGCATATTTAGCCCAAAAAGATACGGTAAAAGCCAACGAAATATTAAATTTATCTTTGGAAAAATTACCAATTACACAATTTGAACATTATAGTATTTCGTTAGGATATCCTGAATTATATTATCGCATAGGCAACCTAGAAAAAGCACGTGAAACTGCCGAAATACTTATTGATGTTTTTCAACAAAAATTAAAATATTACAGTACTTTCAAGGATAGTAATATCGATTTAATTCTAGATACTTTAGAAACGAATTTATACTTGTATCAGAATGTAATTCAGCAAATTACAAAACATGAACAAGATATCGAATATGGTAAAAAAGCTTTTGAAGGATATCTAAATCACGCTCGTTTATTCAAACATTTAATGGCAGATGAACAAGAATCATTTCCTCAAAAATCAGCAAATGATGACACAGAAAAACAGTAACTAAATTAATATTCTAATCTTATAAAAAAAGGCGTTATATTTTATAAATAATGCCTTTTTACTTTTTTATTAAAAAACAAAATCGCAAAAAGTTAAAAATATTTTTGTACCAAACCGATAAGCGTATTCGCATCTTGCTCGCCAGTTTGTCGCCATTGTATTTCGTTATTTTTATAGATGATAAAAGTCGGATTGCTTTTAATACGCAAAGCATTGGTAAGCGTTTGATTTTGATGCGTATCAATTTTGATAACCTTTGCCTTATCGCCTAAAGCTGCCGCAACATCTCGAAGTATTTCTAAGCGAGGTTCTAAGTCATTTAAGCCTGCATAAAAATCAATTAAAACAGGTTTATCAATATTTATTAGTTCTCCAAATTTAGCCATATTTCATAGTTTTAAGTTTTTTTCTTAGATTCTATTATTATTTTTAATTTTTTAGTTCACTTATTGATAAGTCCTTGAAATTTACCATTTTATTTTCAAACTGTTGTCAAATTTGACCTAAAAAACACAAAATATTAAACTTTTTTTAACTCGATTACAGTAATTTCTGGCCAAATCCCTACTCTTCCTGGAAAAGCATGATAGCCAAACCCTCTATTTACATTTATATAGCGTCCAAATTCTTGATACAAACCAGCCCATTGTTTATAGACATATTGTGATGGACTCCATTTTATCCAACCTGGAATTTCAATGCCAAATTGCAATCCGTGGGTGTGTCCGCTCAAGGTTAATTGATAATTAAAAGCATCTTTTTTAACCTTACTTTCCCAATGACTTGGGTCGTGTGTCATTAAAATTTTAAAATCTTCTTGCTGAATTTTTGCAGATGCTTTTTCTAAATCGCCCGCTTTATTAAAGCCTCTCCCCCAGTTTTCAACGCCGACCAAGGCTATTTTTTGTCCGTCTTTTTCGATATAGCGATGCTCATTTAAGAGTAAATCAAAGCCTATTTTAGGATGTAATTCTTTTATCGCCTTAAAATTTGCTATTTTATCTTCGGAATTTTTCCAGCTAGAATAATCACCATAATCATGATTTCCTAAGACCGAATATTTCCCAACAGGCGCTTCTAATTTTTGAAATATGTCAATCCAATCATCCATTTCATGGGCAAAATTATTGACCAAATCACCTGTAAATAAAATTATATCGGATTTTTGCTGATTTACCAAATCAACTGCATACCTTATTTTTTCTTTATTGGTAAAACTTCCCGAATGAATATCCGTAATTTGAGTAATCGTAAAACCATCAAAAGCTTCGGGTAAATCTTTAAAATTCAGCTCATAGTTAAGCACTTTATAATTATATTTCCCTTTGAAAATTCCATATAATAATCCCGATAATGGAATCGAAGCCATTGCCAAGGCTAATTTTGCGATAAAAGTTCTTCGCCCTGCCAAATCTTTGGTTTGAGAAGATGAAAAATATGAAATTCCCTTTTGAATCCATCGAAAAAAATCTTCGCCCAACAATACCAATAACATACATAACTTCGGAAGTAATACCACTAAAAGAATGCCCAAAGCAACCTGAAATTGTAAGGTTTGTCCCGAACTTCTATCCGAAGAAAGTACCACATAAAAAAAATGAGCATAGGCTAAAAAACCAATACACAACCAACCATAGCGAATAAACTTGTTTTTAGTGATTGTTTTTATCGCCTGAAAAGCATACGCTTCAAAAATAATAACAACCAATACTATAATCAAAATTGAAACCAACCATCGAGACATATTAAATATATTTTAAAGTAACACAAAGATAGCTTGATTATTGAAAATCAATTAAAAATCAACTAAAAATCAATTTTTAACGTCTTGTTAAAGTTTCGTAGCTTTACTCCCGAAATTACGCTCACTATTTTAAAGCGATTTTCTTTCAAAAAAGACATATTTTAATACACTTCAACAGGCTTAAAAAAAACTCATGGCAAATCAAAAAAGACTTTTTTTACTCGATGCTTTCGCTTTAATTTTTAGAGGATATTACGCATTTATAAAAAATCCACGGATTAACTCGAAAAATATGGATGTTTCCGCCGTTTTAGGCTTTACCAATTCGATGTTAGATGTTATCAAACGAGAACGCCCCGACCATTTAGCCGTGTGTTTTGACCGTGGCGGTTCGGTCGCTAGAACAACCGCTTTCCCCGACTATAAAGCCAATAGACAAGAAACTCCTGAGGCCATTAAAATTGCCATTCCGTATATCGAAAAAATGCTAGAGGCGATGAATATTCCTGTAATTGTAAAAACAGGATATGAAGCCGATGACATTATAGGAACGCTCGCAAAAAAAGCTGAAACAGCAGGTTATCAAGTTTTTATGGTAACCCCTGATAAAGATTTTGCACAATTAGTTTCTGAAAATATTTTTATATACCGTCCTCGTTTTGGAGGCGGATACGAAACTTGGGGAATTGCCGAAGTTCAAGAAAAATTTGGCGTAGAACGTCCTGAACAAGTGATCGATTATTTAGCCATGATGGGCGATGCTGTCGATAATATTCCTGGATTACCTGGCGTAGGAGATAAAACCGCTAAGAAATTTTTAGCCCAATATGGCTCTATGGAAAATCTGCTAGCAAATACCGCAGATTTAAAAGGAAAAATGAAAGAAAAAATAATCGAAAATGCAAAACTTGGTCTTTTATCCAAAGAACTTGCCACGATTATGTTAGACGTTCCTGTCGAATTTCATGAAGAAAATTTTGAAATGTGTCAGCCAAATATTCAAGCAACTGCCGATATCTTTAATGATTTAGAATTTCGACGTTTAGCAGACACCTTTGTTCGAATATTTACCGCCGCTGTTCCTGTAAAAGCAGGTGAAAAAGCATCCGAAGAAAATATAGCGAATAAACAAGAAACAAAAAATATTCCTGTTACAAATACAACAGGACAATTCGACTTATTCGCCACTCCTGGAACAGGAACAACCAACCAAGAAACTACCATTTCAGGCTTCAAAACCATTGAAAATACACCGCATTTTTATCAACATATAAATTCTCCACTAGCAAGAAAATTATTAGTATCTAAATTAATGCAACAAAAATCGGTATGTTTTGATACCGAAACCACAGGTTTAAAAGCCTTGGAAGTTGAAGTAATCGGAATTTCATTTTCTTGGGAAAAAGGAAAAGGATATTATGTCTCTTTTCCAGAAAATCAAGAGGAAACAACCGCTATTTTAGAAGAATTTAAACCGTTTTTTCAAGCATCAACCATTGAAAAAATTGGACATAATTTAAAATATGACCTCAAAGTTTTATCAAATTATAAAATTACCGTTAAAGGAAAATTATTCGATACCATGATTGCGCATTATTTAATTAATCCTGATATGCGTCATGGAATGGATATTTTAGCCGAAACCTATTTAAACTATAAACCTGTTCCAATTATAGAATTAATTGGGAAAAAAGGGAAAAATCAACTGTCGATGCGAACTGTTGAAATCGAAAAACAAACCGAATACGCTGTTGAAGATGCCGATATTACCTTGCAATTAAAAGAGCATTTTACAAAAGAGCTAGAAAGCGGAAATGTAACCAAGCTATTTAATGATATTGAAACGCCTTTAGTCTCGGTTTTAACAGCCATGGAAATTGAAGGAATCAACTTAAATGTACCATTTTTAAAAGAACTTTCTGTTGATTTAAGCAACGATATTGAACGTTTAGAAAAAAATATTTACCAGCAAGCTGGCGAAGAATTTAATATCGGTTCTCCAAAACAACTAGGAATTGTTTTATTTGAAAATATGAAATTGGTCGAAAAACCGAAAAAAACAAAAACAGGACAATATTCAACCGCCGAAGATGTGCTTTCCTTTTTAGCAAAAGACCATCAAATTATTCGAGATATTCAAGAATATCGCCAATATAAAAAATTAAAAAGTACCTATGTTGATGCTTTGCCCAACGAAATAAATTCAAAAACAGGACGTATTCACACCTCGTATGCACAAGCCGTTGCATCCACAGGAAGATTAAGTTCTAACAATCCGAACTTGCAAAATATTCCGATTCGTACCAAAAGAGGACAAGAAATTCGAAAAGCTTTTATCCCAAGAGATGAAAATTATGTGTTATTAGCCGCCGATTATTCTCAAATTGAATTGCGAATAATCGCCTCATTAAGCCAAGAAGAAACCATGATGGAAGCCTTTAAAAATGGCGAAGATATTCATGCTTCTACCGCATCAAAAGTTTTTAATGTTCCTTTAAATGAAGTAACTCGGGAACAACGTAGTAATGCAAAAACCGTTAATTTTGGTATTGTATATGGAGTGTCTGCCTTCGGATTGAGCAATCAAACCGATTTATCTCGAAAAGAAGCCAAAGAATTAATTGATACCTATTATGAAACCTATCCGAAGTTGAAAAATTACATGGCAAAACAAGTCGATTTTGCACGTGATAATGGCTATGTAGAAACGGTTTTAAACCGTCGTAGGTATTTAAAAGATATCAATTCTAGAAACGGAATTGTGCGTTCAGGAGCGGAAAGAAATGCTGTAAATGCCCCAATTCAAGGAAGTGCCGCCGATATTATCAAACTCGCAATGATTACTATTTATAAGCGATTTGAGAAAGAAAATTTTAAATCGAAAATGCTTTTGCAAGTACATGATGAACTGGTTTTTGACGCTCATAAAGACGAATTAGAAATTATCAAACCAATTATTAAACAAGAAATGGAAAATTCCTTTAAAATGGAAGTTCCGTTAGATGTTGAAATCGGAATTGGTGAAAATTGGTTGCAAGCACATTAAAAAATATTAAAATATTAAGGAAGCAAAAATGGAAGTAGATTTTATAGAGAATATCAATGGTTTTGATGAAAATGTAGTGCGTTTATACAACTTCAACAAAGCCGAAGCAATTAAATTTAGCGCATTGCTTCAAGAAACAATTATTGAAAAAAGACAAAAATTAAACCTCGCTGAAATTGATTTTATTCAAACCAAAAATTGTAATTTAATCTTCGGTTTATTCAATTCTGATGAAGGAATTTTAACCAAAGATAATCAGACATTTTTTTGCGTACTCACCCTTGAAGGGTTTGAAAATATGTTGAAATTAATAGCGCCATTTTGCCAAAAAGAAACTAGAAGTTATCAGTATTTATATGATATTGATAATCCAACAGAATTATTATTTTGCCCAAGTGCAAGTGCATATAATGAGTAACAAAAAAAACCTCAGATTAATTTCTGAGGTTTTTTGTTATTTAATAATAAATACTTCATTCATTTCCCAATTGGCTCGTAATTTGAAGCTGTTTTTAAAATAAAGTATTGGTTCAGGTTGTTGTTTTAATAAAAAATTTCCTGTATCCCAAATAGTATTTTTATTTTTATCGATAATAGCTCGAACCGTATATTCTTTAGGCGGTAATAACTCAAAAATTACTTTTTTAGATGAAGAGATATACTGTGTTTTTAGCACTTTCTTTTTTTGTAAAAGTTGAATAATTACAGGAAAATTTGTTTGTTTTTTGATATCTAAAATAATACTTCCGTACTCTTGAGCGCTACGTGTTTTAAATTGATATGTTAACGTATCATTGCTAGTTTCATATATATCGGTAAGTCCTTTTGGCAAAACACCAAAAGTATAGCTAGTTTCTGGTGTTTTATCAAAAAAAATCGATAACTTATTGATTGCTTGTTTTTTAATTTTAAAATCAACTAAAATAGTGTCTTTATTTTCTGATGAATTTAATGAAGTTAACGAAAATTTTGAGGCATCAAAAGTTACAATCGGATTATTAGTTTCTAAAAACAAGGTATCTTTTAAATGTAAAACACTTTTTATTTCTGATAAAATAACTAAAGAATCGATTTGTTTTTTACGAAAACGCACTGTTATAGTGTCTTTTAAATTATTTTTAAAGTTATTTTTAAAGTTAGCTTTTAAATTATTTTTATTACTTACAATAAAAGTTAAAGAATCTTGTTGGAGTGGCGTAAACCAATAATTTAAGGTGTCTTTATCTTTTTCGTATGCCGAAAATGCTTTAAAAGAAGCAGGAACTTTTGATAATAATTCGACTTTTAAGGCTTCTTTTTGTCCTTCATATCCGAATTGAATTTTTCCTTTTGAAACTTCTTTTCCTCTTTTAAATTGATAAGATGGCACTTCTTTAAAAAGTGTTATCGGACTTGAAATTAAGGTGTCTTTTGGCAACGAAATCGTGTCTTTATAAAAACCTATTTCATCAGTTTTACTATTAAAAATATAATCGCTTGATGTTTCTTTTAACGCCAATAATAAATAGTTTCCTGCTTGTAAATTGGTGAATTTAAAAGTAGTGGAATCCAACGTACTTGTTACGTAATTTGGCTTTTTTTTGTAGATAATCGAATCGTTATAAATACTATCGAAACGATATAATAAAACGCTACTATTTTTTAATTTTTTAGTAGATAACATTCTTCTTACCGAACCTTTTAACGTTAAAGAATCAATAAAACTTCCTGTAGAAAACACGTATTTAAAACTTTCTAAAGCATTATTTTCGTTATTATCTTGTACCGAATTTCCAAAATTAAACGTGTACGTAGTATTGGTTTTTAGGGTATCTAAAATTTTAATATTGATATATTTACTTGGTGTTCCTTGGGGCGTTATAATAGGTGGATATTTCAATGGAGGAGAAACGACTAATTGCTTGGTTAAATCCTTTAAAACAACGTATTCATTAAATTGAATTTTAATGTTTTTTGCCTTAAAATGAGTCGTTTTATGCGGTGGTTTTGCCGTCATCATAATGGGTGCTTCCTCATCTTTTGGACCTCCTTCAGGTCTTCCTTTTCGAGCACAACTCATCAGGATACTCACAACTAAAACGACTAAAAATAATGTCTTATTTTTCACAAATTGATTCTTTAAATAGAACATCAAAAGTACTAAAATAACACTAACAAAAATTAGTCTTTTTGAACACTCGCCATAGTTGCAATACTGATACGAATATTTTTGGTAACCGATAACGCCTGACAACACGCCACTAAAGT
Source organism: Tenacibaculum piscium (assembly GCF_021390755.1). NCBI lineage: Bacteria > Pseudomonadati > Bacteroidota > Flavobacteriia > Flavobacteriales > Flavobacteriaceae > Tenacibaculum > Tenacibaculum piscium. The sequence goes on from NZ_JAJGWR010000002.1 coordinate 343,202, forward strand.
TGCGCCTGTGGTCATTACATCGTCAATTAATAAGATATGTTTATCTTCAAAAAAAGTAGTATCTGTTAGTTTAAACGTGTTTTCGATGTCCAAAAATCGCTCGAAACGACGCTTAGTTGTTTGCGTTTTTGCCGAACTTACTTTTATTAAAATATCAGGTTGATACACAATATTTAAAATAAGTCCTAACCTTTGTCCAAACATTGTCAGCTGATTATAGCCTCTTTTTTTTAATTTTGAAGGATGAATCGGTACAGGAATTATACAATCAACATCCTTAAAAATAGCCGTTTTTTTTAAATGCTCCCCAAACCAATTCGCTATAAAAACACCGATTGCTGGCTGATTTTTATATTTTAACTCCTGAATTATTTTTTGTCCAATTCCTAATTTCTGATAATACATAAAAGAACGTACATTTTCAACCTGAGATTTCCCATAAAAAGGAAGTAATAAACTACTGTTTATAGGAAGATTATCTTCAATAAGTGGCAAATTATGATGACAAAAAACACATAAATACAGTTGTTTTTTCAGTAACATATCAGAACAATTGACACATAATTTTGGATAAAATAAATAGAATATATCTTTTAAATAGTGCATCTTTACCAGCGATATTTGAGTAGGAAATATACAAAAAAAAACATTATATTATTTTGAGTAAAAAATTTAACTTCTTTAAAGAAGCGGTCAAAAATTACAAAACATCAGGCACCGTTGCCCCTAGTTCTAAGTATTTAGCAAAGAAAATGCTTCGGAAAATTAATTTTCAAACAGCAAACGTTCTTATAGAATTAGGCCCAGGAAATGGTGCAATCACCCATAGTATTTTAGAAAAAATTCAACCAAATGCCGTGCTTATCTGCTTCGAAATTAATGATGCTTTTTATCTAGAATTGAAAAAAATAAAACATCCGCAGTTAATCGTGCTAAAAGCATCCGCAGAAAAAATAACAACCGAAATTCAAAAACTCGGCTACAAAAAAGTAAATCATATCATTTCTAGCCTGCCACTTACCATTATTCCTGCTGAAATATCAACCACTATTCTAAAGGAAAGTTTTCAAATATTAGAAAAAAATGGGCTGTTTATTCAATATCAATACAGTTTAAGCTACTATAAAAAATTGAAAGAATTCTTCGGAAACAACATAAAACTAAATTTTGAATCTCGTAATTTTCCACCCGCTTTTATTTACGAATGTTTAAAAAAATAGTACATTAACCAAATTATTATCAAAGTAAGAAAAAAATTATAGCAAAAATATTATCACAAACTTACTTAATTCATAAAAAAAACAATAATAATTCATAAACAAAGACAAAAATAAAAGAATAAAAAACATATAAATACAGCCCTAATCACTCCCCATTATTATGACACTACAACAAAAAAAAAGCGCCCTAATTGTTATACTTCTACTATTAACATTAGGTTTAACACTTTTTTCACTTCAAAAATCAAGTCAATATAGCGATCTTCAAAAAGTATTTCATAATGAAAAAACTGCGTTAGAAAAGGAATTAGACCAAATGATTAAAGATTATACTGATGTTGTTGGTCGAAAAAAACATATCTCCAAAAAATTGCAAACTGAAATTGTAAAAATGAAAAAGTTGCAAGAAGAAATAAAAAACTTAAAAGCAACTAATTATAATGCAATCGCAAAGTACAAACAGAAAATTATCCGCTTACAACAAGAAAATAAAAAATTATTCCTACAAGTAGATTCCCTACACACCGAAAATCAATTATTAATTATCAAAAATAAAAATACCAGCGATATTTTAGCTCAAAAAGAAACCATTAATACCTCTTTATCTGAAAAAAATGACGCACTAAAAGAAAAAGTAGCCCTTGGTAGTATTCTTAAAACAAGTACAATCAACGTAGTGGCAATGAAAGAACGCAATAGCGGGAAATTAACATCCACTTCAAGAGCTAGCAGAACCGATGCTTTTAGAATTAATTTCGATTTATTGAAAAATCTCGTCGCCGAAGCAGGTGAAAAAACCGTGTTTATTCAAATCATAAATCAAAATAACAACGTAATTGCTCCTAAAGGAATTTTAACATTAAATGACGGAAATCAAATCCAATATTCCGATACCATAAAAGTAAATTATACCAATGACACCTTAAGTTTAGTATCGCTAATTTTAGTCAATAGAACCGATATCATCAAAGGAAAATATACCATAAGTGTCTTTGTCGATACCGCATACGCAGGAACAACAACCTTTAATTTACGATAAATAATAAAATTAATTTAAAAATAAAACAACCCTAGTTTAAATACTTATTTTATTTTTGTAAGATGGCAAAACAAGAAGATCAATTTAAAAAAGTAATATCACACGCAAAAGAATATGGTTATGTATTTCAATCTTCTGAAATTTATGACGGATTAAGTGCGGTGTACGACTATGCTCAAAATGGCGTTGAGTTAAAAAAAAATATTAGAGATTATTGGTGGAAAGCAATGGTGCAAATGCACGAAAACATTGTAGGAATTGATGCATCTATTTTGATGCACCCAAACACATGGAAAGCCTCTGGGCATGTCGATGCGTTTACCGATCCGTTAATTGATAATAAAGATTCAAAAAAACGATACAGAGCCGATGTTTTAGTAGAAGATTATTGTGCTAAAATTGAAGCTAAAATTGACAAAGAAGTTGCAAAAGCTCAAAAACGATTTGGAGACTCTTTTAATAAAGATGAATTTTTAGCAACCAATGGACGTGTTTTAGGCTATCAAGAAAAAATTAATACCATTTTATCTCGCTTAGGAAAATCTTTAGAAAAAGAAGATTTAGCCGATGTAAAATTATTAATTGAAGAATTAGCCATCGCAGACCCACTTACTGGTTCTAAAAATTGGACAGACGTTAAACAATTTAACTTAATGTTTGGGACAAAATTAGGCGCTTCTGCAGAATCTGCAATGGATTTATATTTACGTCCAGAAACAGCACAAGGTATTTTTGTAAACTTCTTGAATGTGCAAAAAACAGGAAGAATGAAAATTCCTTTCGGAATCGCACAAACAGGAAAAGCATTTCGTAATGAAATTGTAGCTCGTCAATTTATTTTTAGAATGCGTGAATTTGAACAAATGGAATTGCAATTTTTTGTAAAACCTGGAACGCAAAAAGAATGGTACAATACGTGGAAAGAAACCCGCTTAAAATGGCATTTATCGTTAGGAATGGGTACAGAAAATTATCGTTTTCATGACCACGAAAAATTAGCACATTATGCCGATTCGGCAGCTGATATTGAATTTAAATTTCCCTTCGGATTTAAAGAATTAGAAGGAATTCATTCCCGTACCGATTTCGATTTAAAAGCACATGAAGATTTTTCAGGAAAGAAATTACAATATTTCGACCATCAAGAAAATAAAAGCTATACGCCTTATGTCGTAGAAACTTCTATCGGATTGGATAGAATGTTTTTAGCTGTTTTTTCAAATTCGCTACAAGAAGAAACCCTAGAGAACGGAACAACCAGAACCGTATTGAAATTACCCGCAGTTTTAGCACCTGTAAAAGCCGCTATTTTACCACTAGTTAAAAAAGATGGTTTGCCAGAGGTTGCTCGTGAAATTATGCACGATTTACAATGGGATTTTAATGTTTCTTATGATGAAAAAGATGCCGTTGGTCGTCGTTATCGTCGTCAAGATGCCAATGGAACACCATTCTGTATCACCGTAGACCACGATACCTTACAAGATAATATGGTTACCATTCGTCATCGAGATACCATGGAACAAAAAAGAGTGCCTATTTCAGCATTGAAAAATATTATTGAACAAGAAGTTGCCGTGAAAAATTGGTTGCAAAAAATGTAAAGATACGCTCAATTAAAAATAACATATAATCAAAAATCCTATCATTCATAAGATGATAGGATTTTTATATTTTTGTCAAAAGTATCTTCCAAAATTAAAATCAAACTAAAATTAAACTAATGAAAACAATCCTAAAAATATTATTCATCATCTTTTTACTTTGGATGCTTACAGGTGCCTATTTTTTAAATACAGAACACCTAAAAGCACCTATTATAATGGGACTTGGCGTTTTATATATGGCATTTATATTGATGCCCTTATTTATTTTTTATCGCTATAAAGATGGAAAATATAAAAAATATGTCATCAATACAGGACAACAAGTAAAAACTACTCAAAAGACAACAGGAAAAATATCAGAAAAATAAAAAAAGTTAAATAAACAGTATCGAAGCTCTTTTACAAAACGTATTTTTGCTCAAATTTATTATCTTGAAAATTATCCATTCCATTTTTGATTTTAAACCAACTCAAAAAACAATTGTAACTATTGGAACTTTTGATGGCGTACATATCGGACATCAAAAAATAATTCGAGAATTAGTTGCCGAAGCAAAAGATTTTGATAAAAAATCAGTGCTTTTAACTTTTTTTCCGCATCCAAGAATGGTATTGCAAAAAGATGCTACTATCAAACTTATCAATACCATTGATGAACGTGCCGAACATCTTGAAAAATTAGGACTCGATTATCTAATTATTCACCCGTTTAGCAAAGAATTTTCAACACTTACAGCACTCGATTTTGTACAGAATATCTTGGTAAAACAATTTAATACTTCCAAATTAATTATCGGATATGACCATCATTTTGGTAAAAATAGAGAAGGAAATATTACCCAATTAACCGAATATTCGCATTTATACGACTTTACAGTCGAAGAAATTCCTGCACAAGATATTGACCAAGTTTCCGTTAGTTCTACCAAAATTAGAAAAAACTTAGCCGATGGACACTTAAAAACTGCCAATAATTATTTAGGATATCCGTTTTCTTTATCAGGAAAGGTAGTTCAAGGAAAACAATTAGGTGGGAAAATCGGGTTTCCTACCGCAAATATCGAAATTCCTGAATCCTATAAATTAATTCCGAAAAAAGGCGTGTATGTTGTTAGCGCAATCATTCAAAATAATACCGTTTTTGGAATGATGAACATCGGAAATAGACCAACCGTTCATGGAAAAAATCAAACTATTGAAATCCATTTCTTCGATTTTAAAACCGATTTATATCATCAAAATATAACCGTCGAATTATTGTACTTTTTAAGAGAAGAACAAAAATTCGATTCGCTAAATGATTTAGTTATCCAACTTGAAAAAGATAAAAATACAAGCCTCGAATATCTGAAAAAATAAACTTGAAAAATTACGCCAAAAGCTACGTTAATAAGAACGCCCTCCCTGAACATCTAAATTAAAAATAACTTTTAAGCGTAATTTCGGGGGAAATAAGACCATTTACACTTCTTTTTTAAAGAATTTCTATCGAAAAATATAATTTTATTTAAAATAAAAAGTTGCGTTAAGAGCTAAATTTTAATATACACCCTTCACGATATAAAAAATAACAAGATAACTCTTAGACGCAACTCTTAGATAATCTTAAGTAATCTTTAAAAAAATATTTAAAGCAAATTTAAAGCATTGGTACTAGAGTAAAATGACATAGTTGTCATTATATTTTAAGATGTTTTTAAGAATTTTATGTCAAAAAATGATACTCTCCAAAGAAGAGATAATCCTAAAAAAAATGGTGCTTTGTCTTAAAATATTACGTGATAAAAATGGAATTAGTTCTAATGATTTTTATATTGATACAGGTATTCATTTAGCTAGAATTGAACAAGGAAGAACCAATATAACCATACTCACACTCGAAAAAATATGCGATTACTTCAATATAACCATGTTAGATTTTTTTATCATGCTCGAACAAATTTGAACAAATCAGCAAAAAACATCACTAAAAAACAGGTTGTTTAATTCTACGGCTTCTTATATCTTAGCAATTCTTAAAAAAGATAAAAGATGTTACAGGTTCAGTTTATTAGAGACAACAAACAAGTTGTTTTAGACGGTTTAGCAAAACGTAATTTTGCCAATGCCGAAACAATTATTAATCAAGTATTAACTTTTGATGAAACACGTAGAGCTACGCAGGTTTCTTTAGATAATGTATTAGCTGAATCAAACAAAATATCCAAAGAAATTGGTGGTTTCTTTAAAACAGGCGAAGTTCAAAAAGCCAACTTATTAAAAGAAAAAACAGGGCAATTAAAAGAAGAATCTAAGCAATTAACCGAAGCGTTAAATAACGCCAGTAATTCATTACAAGAAGTATTATATCAAATTCCGAATATTCCGCACGCATCAGTAAAAGCTGGAAAAAGTGAAGAAGACAATGAGAAAATTTTTAGTGAAGGAATTATTCCTGATTTAGGTGAAAACGCTTTACCTCACTGGGAATTAGCCAAAAAATATGATATCATCGATTTTGAATTAGGAACAAAAATTACCGGTGCAGGTTTTCCTGTTTATAAAGGAAAAGGGGCTCGTTTACAACGTGCTTTAATCAACTATTTTTTAGATAAAAATACCCAAGCTGGCTATAAAGAAGTACAAGTTCCACATTTAGTGAACGAAGCTTCAGGAATCGCCACAGGACAATTGCCAGACAAAGAAGGACAAATGTATCATGCAACTGTTGATGATTTATATTTAATCCCAACGGGAGAAGTGCCGATTACCAATATCCACAGAAATGATTTACTAAAAGAAACCGATTTACCGATTAAATATACAGGTTATACGCCTTGTTTCCGTAGAGAAGCTGGTAGTTATGGTGCACACGTTCGTGGATTAAATCGTTTACATCAGTTTGATAAAGTAGAAATTGTTCGCATTGAACATCCTGATAATTCGTACCATGTTTTAAGCGAAATGGTCGAACATATTAAAGATATTTTACGCGATTTAAAATTACCATATCGTATTTTACGTTTATGCGGTGGCGATACAGGTTTTACATCGGCTTTAACTTTCGATTTCGAATTATATTCAACTGCTCAAGAGCGTTGGTTAGAAATTAGTTCGGCTTCAAATTTTGAAACATATCAAGCAAATCGTTTAAAATTACGTTTCAAAAATAAAGATGGAAAAAGTCAATTTGTACACACTTTAAATGGAAGTTCTTTAGCCTTGCCAAGAGTTTTAGCAGGAATTTTAGAAAACTATCAAACAGCCGACGGAATTAAAATTCCAGATGCCTTAGTACCTTATTGTGGTTTTGATAAGATTGACTAAATTTAATTATAAATAGGATTCTTTTAAAATAAAAGGATTAAAAAAACTATCAGAATAAATCTGATAGTTTTTTTAATCCTTTTCTCTTTCTTTAATCTTTTTTTCTTTCTTTTTCAGAATATTTTCCCAAATAAATGTTAAATTCTTTTACAAATATACAAGGACTTTCTTTACTTAAAAAGGGGTTTACCGCAATAAAAAACGCAGATTACCGCAATATTCTAATCTAAAACACCTAATTCTTTTGCTTTTAATACTAAATCAGTATTATTATGCGCTTGTAAATCTCCTCGGAGTTTTGCTAATTTGGCTTCTATTGATCTTATTTTAACTAAAGATCCATCTGTTTTTTTTATAAATCCTTCTAAATTTATAATTTTAGCATGTTTTGGCAATTCTTTTAAAATTTGAATAGCAACCTCATCCATTTGAATTTCAATTAAAGCTCTTTTTAATAATTTCTGATGTATTTCATGTGTATAATACACCTCTCCTTTTACTATTTTTTTAATAGCAAATGTTAATTCATCTGTATTACAATTTCCTTTTAAAATATACGCACTAGGATTTAAATTATGGATAACATTAAAAACCCGATTGGTTTCAGAATGCCCTGTAATAACACCTGTTTTAATATCAATATTTTCTTTTTGAAGAGCTTTTATCAAAGCTTCGCCACCATCTAATGCCGTACTTCCTGCTGTATCATCGAAACTTAAATCAGTAAAAACAATATCAAAAGGCGTGTTATGAATTGCTGTTTTTATTTTAGAAAAAGCTTCATCGCAACAATTAGTGGTTTCTATAACTAAATTATTAATATTTTTTAGGCAGGAAAGTATGCCTTCGAGTATTAATTGATGATCATCAACTAAGAGTATTTTTATTGGTCCAAGCATTTAGGGGGATTTGAATAGTCGTTAAGGTTCCAACGCCTACCTCACTTTTTATATCTAGAGTTCCGTTTAACTCTTCAATACGTTCTTGTAGATTTTGTAAACCAATTCCTTTTTTGTTGATCTTGGCATCAAAACCAATACCATTATCTTCCATTTGCAAAAATACATGATTCTTATGCATCACAAAAGTTATTATTACTTTACTCGCTTTTGCATGTTTTTTACAATTCTGTATTGTTTCACGGATACTTAAATACAACAATCTGTTGATAGCATCATTTAGTGCTTCCCAGTTATTTTCTTGTAAACCTGTAACGGTTATTCTAAAATTGAGTTCAAAATAATCACTTACTAAATTAATTATTTGGTCTTTAAAGGACACTTTACCAAAACTAACACTACTTAATTGATGTGATAAATTACGTACATTTTCTTTTACGTCATCTAACTTTTGAGCTTCATCCAATAAGTTTGATTTCTTTAATTTTTGATGTAATAAACGTAAATCTCCTGCAACTTCGTCGTGTAATGATTTTGCAATTTGTTGTCGTTCATCTTCTCTAGCGGTTATTCTTTCTAATTGCGCTTGATATAATAGTTTTCTTTTTCTATAAAAATAAAATAAAACACTGCTCATAAATAATAATAAACCAGTCGCCGCAACTAATCGACCAATAGTTCGTTGTTGTTTATGATATACTATTTCTAGTTGTTTGCTTTTATTTTCTGTTTTTAAAACCGTATTTTCTTTTTCTTTTTTATCAGTTTCATACCTAATTTTAGCAAACTGATTTTTTAATCGACGTTCTTTTTCAAATAAACTGTCGTTAAGTTGTATATATTCTTCTAAATATTTTTTAGCTTCTTGTCCTTTATTAAGGTCTGATAAAAGTTTTAAACATTCTAAGACGATTTTATTATTTCTTGTTTTTCTAGCTAATTTTAAACCTGTTTTTGCATGTTTTTTTGCTAGTGCATCATTTTTGTTTTTTAGATATGCTTCTGATAAAAAAGCGTGAGAAAAACTTTCTGAGTAGGCATTTTTAAGTTTTTTTCTACTTTCTAAAACTATTTTATAACCTTCTATTGCTTTTTTGGTATCGCCTTGTAGAAAATAAATGGACGATAAGTTTCCTAAAAAAGATTGGTAATTTTTAGGATATTTTATTTCTAAACTATCAGTACGTAAGCCTTGTTCAAACAAGGAAACTGCTTTTTTATAATTACCTTGATCTTTATAAGTCATGCCTATATTGTTCAAAAGGTTTAAGTAATTTTTTTCTCTTTTGCGTTTTATCTTATTGTACTTCGCGATATTCTGTGCTTTATGATAATAGGCTCGGGCTTCTTTTGGTCTTTTTAAACTCGCTAAGGCATTTCCTAAGGTTTGATATAACGAAATTAAAACGCGATATTTCTTCAAAGGTTCTACATATTTTAAACCTTCAACCGTTGTTATTTCACAGCCTAAAAAGTCGAGTTCTTTTACCTGAATAATTGCCATAGACAAAAGCCTTCTGCCTATTTCGGCAGAATCTTTTAAAGCGACAGATATATTTTTTGATTTATGATAATAGTAAAAAGTACTATCTAAATTATTTTTTATTTTATGGTTTAAAGCGGCAAAATGATATGCTTTTGCCAAAGAGAAAGAGTCTTTTTTTATACCATAGTGTTTTAGTAATTTATTTTTTGAGAATGTTAAACCTAAGGTGTCTTTACTAAAATAACTTTGTTTACCATAGGCTATGCTTGTTTTCTTTAAAAGGGAATCTTTCTTTAAATCATTTGAAAGTATCACTGCTTTTTTAAGGTATGATAACTTCCTTATTCCTTTTGCATTGTTTAAATAAAAAGAAATAGAATCTTTTTGCTCTTGAGAGCAAACAAAAAAGGGAGTAAATAGTAAGAAAAAAATAAGAATTTTTTTCATAAGATAAAAGAGTTCTCTATTTTAAGTAAGATACAATATTTATTTTTCAGAAAAAAAACTAAGACATTTTCTGAAATAAATCCCAAATTACAATGCCTGTTGTAACCGATATATTTAAAGAATGTTTGGTTCCTAATTGTGGAATTTCGATACAAAAATCGGAAGCAGAAACCACTTCTTGTTGCACGCCTTTTACTTCATTTCCCATAACAAGGGCATATTTCTGATTTGCTTCTGGAGTAAATTCATTAAGCATTGTACTATTTTCAGCTTGTTCGATGGCTAGAATTTTAATATTTTCTTTTTTAAGTTTTTCAACGACATCGAATGTATTTTCAACATATTCCCACGCCACGGATTCGGTAGCTCCTAAGGCGGTTTTATGAATTTCTTTATTTGGTGGCGTTGCTGTAATGCCGCAGAGATATATTTTTTCAATCAAAAAAGCATCCGAAGTTCTAAAAACTGAACCTACATTATTTAAACTACGAATATTATCTAGAATTACAATAATCGGTGTTTTTTCAGTTTCTTTAAATTCAGCCACGGTAATTCTACCTAATTCATTATTTTTTAGTTTTCTCATAAAAAATCTTACCTTTAAAATCGAATATTTATCTTCGCAAAACTAATTTAAAAAATCTAAAAAATTGGCAAAAACAACGGCAAAAAAGGTAACGCCACTGATGCAACAATATAACGGAATTAAGAAAAAATATCCCGATGCGATGTTACTATTTCGTGTGGGCGATTTTTACGAAACCTTTGGAGAAGATGCCGTAAAAGCATCCAGTATTTTAGGAATCACCTTAACAAAAAGAGGTGCTGGAAGCCAAAGTGAAACGGCTTTGGCAGGATTTCCGCATCATTCGTTGAATACCTATTTGCCAAAATTAGTAAAATCAGGATTACGTGTGGCGATTTGCGACCAACTAGAAGATCCGAAGATGACAAAAACCATCGTAAAACGAGGTGTTACCGAATTAGTTACCCCAGGAGTTGCTTTAAATGATGAGGTTTTACAATCGAAATCAAACAATTTTTTAGCAGCGGTACATTTTGGTAAAAAATTAATAGGCGTTTCTTTTTTAGATGTTTCTACGGGAGAATTTTTAATTGCAGAAGGAACTCAAGAATATATCGATAAACTTTTACAAAATTTTTCACCAAGTGAAGTTTTGGTTGAAAAAAAATACAAACAACAATTTTCAGAAATTTTCACCGATCGGTTTCATACTTTTTATTTAGAAGATTGGGTTTTTCAAAAAGATTATGGAAATGATGTTTTAAACAATCATTTTAAGGTTAAAAACTTAAAAGGATTTGGTGTAGAAGAACTCCAACAAGGTATTATTGCTGGTGGTGTGGCAATCTATTATTTATCAGAAACACAGCACGATAAAGTTGCACACATACAATCGATCAGCAGAATTGCAGAAGATAAATATGTATGGATGGATCGGTTTACCGTTAGAAACTTAGAATTATATGGCGGAAATTCGCCAAATGCCGTTACTTTATTAAGCGTTATCGACAAAACAATTTCGCCAATGGGCGGACGTTTATTAAAACGTTGGCTTGCCTTACCTTTAAAGGATTTGGTACAAATAAAAGAACGTCATGAGTTGGTACAATTTTTAATTGATAACGAATCTTTTTTTGAAACGGTAACGTATCAATTAAAACAAATTGCCGATATCGAACGCTTAATCTCAAAAGTGGCTACCGCAAAAGTATCGCCAAGAGAAGTTGTTTTATTAAAAAACTCCTTAAAAGCCATTCTTCCGATAAAAATAACCGCAGAAAAAAGCAACAACAAAACCGTACAACAAATAGGTACACAATTACATGCTTGTCAAGAATTAATTGCTAAAATTACCACCGTTCTTTTAGAAGATGCGCCCGTAAATATTAACAAAGGAAATGCTATTGCAAGTGGCGTTTCTGATGAATTAGATGAACTTCGAAATATCTCGAATTCAGGAAAAGAATATTTAGAAAATATGTTGGCTCGTGAAACCGAAAGAACAGGAATTACCAGTTTAAAAATTGCTTTCAACAATGTTTTTGGCTATTATATTGAAGTTCGAAATCGATTTAAAGACCAAGTTCCACAAGAGTGGATTCGCAAACAAACCCTTGTAAATGCCGAACGATATATTACCGAAGAACTCAAAGAATACGAAACTAAAATTTTAGGTGCAGAAGAAAAAATTCAGCAAATAGAAACCGAAATTTTTTCAAAATTAGTCCATTTTATTATTGATTTTGTAAAACCTGTTCAACAAAATGCTCAAAATATTGCCCAAATAGATGTATTATTATCCTTTGCAAAATTAGCCATGGATAATGCGTATGTCCGTCCAGAAATAGATGAAAGTACTGATATTGATATCAAAAAAGGACGACATCCTGTGATTGAAAAACAACTGCCCATGGGCGAAGAATATATTGCCAATGATGTTGTTTTAAATAGAGAAAATCAACAAATTATTATGATTACAGGCCCGAATATGTCGGGTAAATCAGCAATTTTACGCCAAACAGCTTTAATTGTTTTGTTAGCACAAATGGGAAGTTATGTCCCTGCAAAAAGCGCCAGAATTGGACTTGTTGATAAAATTTTTACCCGAGTGGGCGCAAGCGATAATATTTCCATGGGAGAATCTACTTTTATGGTGGAAATGAACGAAACTGCATCAATTTTAAATAATATATCGGAACGTAGTTTGGTGTTATTAGATGAAATTGGGCGTGGAACTTCTACCTATGATGGAATTTCAATTGCGTGGGCTATTGCCGAATATTTACATGAACATCCATCGAAAGGTAAAACATTATTTGCCACGCATTATCATGAATTAAATGAAATGACTACGACATTTAAACGTATCAAAAACTTTAATGTATCGGTTAAAGAATTGAAAGATACTATTATTTTCTTGCGAAAATTAGTGGAAGGAGGAAGTAATCATAGTTTTGGAATTCATGTTGCAAAATTAGCAGGAATGCCCAATTTAGTCATCAGCAAAGCTCAAGAAATTCTAAAAAAATTAGAAGAAAATAACGCCCAAAAAGAAGTTAAAGAGGTTTTAAAAGATACGCAACAAGAAAATATGCAAATGAGTTTTTTTCAACTAGATGATCCATTATTAGAAGATATTCGAGATGAAATTTTAGCGACCAATATCGATACTCTTACGCCAATCGAAGCCCTGATGAAACTCAATGAAATTAAACGAATGCTTCTCAAAAAATAATTTCTTTAATAAAAGCTTTTAACAAATGCCACAAGATATTAGTTTTAAAAGGATTAATAAATTAGCTTTTCCTGCCTTAATCGCAGGCGTTGCCGAACCTTTATTATCCACCACCGATTTAGCAATTGTAGGAAATATTCCTATAAATGCCACCGAAAGTATTGCGGCTATTGGAATTGTAGGCGCTTTTTTATCAATGCTAATTTGGGTTTTTGGACAAACACGTAGTGGAATTTCTTCCATTATTTCGCAATATGTAGGAGCGAATAAATTAGCAGAAGTTAAAAATTTACCCGCACAAGCAACGGGTATTGTGGTACTAACAAGTTTGGTAATTTTAGGAATCACGTATCCATTTGCCAAAGAAATTTTTGAATTTTACAATGCTTCAGGAACTATTTTAAACTACGCAATCGAGTATTATAAAATACGTGTATTCGGTTTTCCATTTACACTGTTCGTAATTGCCGTTTTTGGCACATTTCGAGGACTTCAAAATACATTGTATCCAATGCTTATTGCGATTGTTGGAACGGTGGTAAATATTGTGTTAGATATTATTTTTGTCTATGGAATTGAAGGCTATATTCCTGCGATGAACATTACAGGAGCCGCCTACGCAAGTGTCATTGCTCAAATTATTATGGCATTGGTATCGGCATATTTATTACTGACAAAAACCGAAATATCCTTAAAATTTACACTTCCTTTTAACAAAGAAATCCCAAGGTTTATCAACATGATTTTAAACCTTTTTGTTCGTACAATAGCCTTAAATACTGCCCTATATTTTGCCACCTCCTACGCTACTTCCTACGGAAAACAATATATTGCTGCCTATACTATCGGGCTAAATATATGGCTAATGGGCGCCTTTATGATTGATGGATATTCATCAGCAGGAAATATTTTATCAGGAAAATTATTAGGAGCAAAAGCACATGCATCATTACTGAAATTAGGAAACAATTTATTACTTTACGGCTTTGTATTCGGTGTGTTTTTAGCTATTATTGGATTTGTTTTTTATGATTTTATAGGAACTATTTTCACCAAAGAACAAGCTGTATTAGATGCTTTTTATAGTACTTTTTGGATTATTCTAATCATGCAACCTATTTGTGCTATCGCTTTTATTTATGATGGAATGTTTAAAGGAATGGGAGAAATGAAGTATTTACGAAACGTATTATTACTCGCAACAGCACTTGTTTTTATTCCTGTTTTGTTCTTTTTCGATTCGTTGGATTATAAATTATATGCCATTTGGATTGCTTTTTATGCCTGGATAGTTGCTCGTGCAATTCCGTTGATTTTTAAATTTAGAAAAAGATTTTTATAAAATTATCAAAAGGCAAGTTTACTAAGATAATAACTTCAAAATAAATAATATAGCGTACATTGAACATAAAATCATAAAAATGACAACAACGACCACCACACGAGAAAACGGAAGTTTATATACACATATTGAAAATAATATTGCGACTATTGAATTTGGACATCCTGCAAGCAATTCACTTCCAAGAGAATTATTACAGCGTTTGGCAAATGAATTTAATAGTTTATCAAAAAATAATGACGTAGCAATTATCATTTTAAAATCGGAAAGCGAACGTGCTTTTTGTGCGGGTGCTTCTTTTGATGAATTAATCGCCATTGAAACGCTCGAACAAGGCAAAGAATTTTTCTCAGGATTTGCCAACGTACTCAATGCCATGCGTTGTTGTTCAAAATTAATTATTGGGCGTGTTCAAGGTAAAACCGTAGGCGGTGGCGTTGGATTAGTAGCAGCTTGTGATTACGTTTTTGCCACCGAAAATGCCAGTATTAAATTATCAGAATTAAGTATCGGAATTGGTCCTTTTGTGATTGCTCCTGCCGTTACTCGTAAAATAAATATAAGCGGTTTAGCCGAATTAACCCTCGATGCAACAAGTTGGAAAAATGCCTATTGGGCAAAAGAAAAAGGATTATACGCTCGTGTTTTTGAATCTATTGATGATTTAGATAAAGAAGTTGAAATTTTTACAGAGAAATTATCCTCTTATAATTATGAAGCCTTATCAGAAATGAAAAAAACTTTGTGGATTGGTACAGAACATTGGCAAGAATTATTACTCAAAAATGCTGAAATATCAGGAAAATTGGTTTTATCCGAAGCAACTAAAAAAGCCTTATCAAAATTTAAAAAATAAAATTTAACAAGCCAAAATTTAAAAAATAAAAATGCGTTTACTATTCTTATTTCAAGAAACAAAAAACATCCTAAATACCAAAAATCCAAAACCAGGACAGGAAATTGCAAGATGGCTTTATGAACATCCAGCTGTTTTTTTAGGAATAGGTGTGCTTATTTCCGTAGGTTTCGTATGGATTATTACTAAAATTGCAAAACAAATTCGTACTTTCGGCGAATAAAAAATTAAATTATGGGTGGAGATTATTTATTTGCCATTTTAGCAGCAGGAGTAGCAATCGTGTATTTTTATAATAAATACAGAGCAAACAAAAAATTTAAGAGATAGTGAATAATATTAGAATAACAAAGCAGTTTACTTTTGAAACAGGACATGCATTATACGGATATGATGGAAAATGTAAAAATGTTCACGGACATAGTTATAAACTTTTTGTAACCGTTACAGGACAACCTATTTCAGATAGTTCCAACGTGAAATTTGGTATGGTAATCGATTTTGGTGATTTAAAGAAAATTGTCAAAGAAGAAATTGTTGATATTTTTGATCATGCAACCGTTTTTAATCAAAATACACCACATATCGAATTAGCCAAAGAGTTAAAAGATAGAGGACATCACGTTATTTTGGTTGATTATCAGCCAACAAGTGAAATGATGGCGATTGATTTTGCTAAAAAAATTAAAGATAGGCTTCCTGAAAATATTAAGCTTCACGCAATAAAATTACAAGAAACCGACAGCAGTTTTGCCGAATGGTTTGCAAGTGATAATCAGTAAGAATTAGGTTGAAATATAAAATAAAAAGCGCTATAATTATATAAAATTATAGCGCTTTTTTTGTTTAAGAGCTTGTTTAAAAATCAAATAAAAGCCAAATTATCGTCATGCTGAATTTATTTCAGCATCGCATAAGGCTAAGAACTACGGCAAATCAGGATGCGAAACTGAAATAAATTCAGTTTGACGGATTCGATTTCCAGCTATAAAACGTTTTTAAATGAAATTTAAACAAATACTTAAAAAGTAAAAGTACTTATTTTAGTGAATTTTGCAATATTCGTGGCATCTAATTGATATTGATCAATGCTGTTTTCAGAAATAATAAACGCATGATTATTTCTGATAATAATATCTAACGCGCCTTTTGTCGTAATTTCATCAATATATTTAGAGTCTTTTGGGTTTGAAACATCAAAAATTTTAACCGTATCATCACAAACTAATAAGTAATTATCGGCATATAAACTTAATCCTTTAGGTTGTTTTAAACCTCTATTGTTTAATAATATTGGATTTTTTATATCGGTAATATCGTAGGTTTTTAATTCATTTACCGTTCCCTGACAACCCGAATTACTGTGCAAGGTTACATACGCATTTGTGCCATTAGCAACCACAGGATCGCAGGAAGTAAAATGATTCGATTGCGCTAATTTTTTAGGCAATTCTTTGTTTGTAATATCATAAATAAACATCGCATTTTGTGAACCGATGAATAAATAATTATCAAAACTAAATAAGGTTTCAATATTAAAGCCGACATCAATCGTATTTACTTTTACAGGATTTTTAGAGTCTGAAATATTAAAAACAGTTAATTTATAAAAATCAACGGTGTATAAATAAGCATCTTTTAAAATAAAAGTAGCTAAAGAACCACCCATTCCATCACCTGACGAATTGCTTGAAACATCGTTATTGCTCGAATCTTGACTGCAAGAAATTGTAAGCGTCAAAATAGCTATAATTAGTAGTGTATATATCTTTTTCATCGCCTTTATTTTTGTGTCCAATTAACAATAATTTCTTCATTTTTAACCGATTCATAAAAACCATCTGGTGATTCTAATTTCGGAAAAACATTTTCTAATCGTTTATTAATCTTGAAATTAAAGGTTTTCAAATCAATACTTAACGAAACTAAATCGGTTGCTTGGTTGATAAAAAAAGTATTGTTTCTGATAGCAATATCGGTTGCGCCTGGTATTTTTAAAAATTTCTTTTTGATGGGATTTTTTGGATCTGAATTATCAAAAATATGAAAGCCTTTTCTTTTATCGTTGATAAAAATATAATTGTCAAAAATGTAAATTTTAGACGATTCACTCATTACTTCTGCATCTTGAAAAACAATAGAAGTGTTTAAATCAGCTCTTTTGATAATTACAGGTTCGTAGGATGATTTAAAACTTTCACCTCCTACACAGCCAGTATCAAAACAACTAGAAAAGATTAAAAAAGAGAATAGTAGTAGTATTTTCATAGTCAAGTATTTAGACATCAAAAATAATACTAATTTTTAAAAAACAACTCTTTATTTATAATAATTATAAATAATTTTTATCAAAAAATAAGCCTAGAAAATAATATATTCTAAGTTTATTTGCCGTTAAATTCATTCATGGTATTTGCCATTCCTCCCGTGATAAAAGAAGTAACAGCGTTTACAGAAGTTGGAATACGTTCAATTAATTCACTTTCTTCCTCTTTGCTCCATTGTCCTAAAACATAATCTACTTGACGACCTCTGCCATAATCGGCCCCAACTCCGAAGCGAAAACGTGGATATGCGCCTGTATTAAATTTTGCTTGAATATCTTTTAAACCATTATGTCCGCCTGAACTTCCTTTTGGTTTGATGCGAAGTTTTCCGAAATCAATATTCAAATCATCGGTGATTATTAATAGGTTTTCAACTTGAATATTTTCTTGTTGCATCCAATACATAACCGCTTTTCCACTTAAATTCATATAAGTACTCGGTTTTAAAACGATGACAGTTTTTCCTTTGATTTTTAGTTTTGCAATGTCACCTAATTTTTCGGTTTCAAAATTAGCATCGTGTTCTTTTACAAAAGCATCGACTATTTTAAAACCTATATTATGACGTGTATTGTGGTATTGTTCTCCAATATTTCCTAAACCTACAATTAAAAATTTTTTCATCAGAGTTATTTCTAAAAAATGTTAACATTAAATTTCAAAAATAGAAAAAGCGTTACACATAATGTAACGCTTTTTTTATTTATAGTAAAACTATAGCATGTTTTTAAGCTTCTGCTTCATCTCCTTCTGCTGCTGCTTTCGCTGCATTACGAGACATACGTACTTGGGCAACTACAGTGTTATCTGGGTGTAATAAGGTATACTTATCATTTCTTAACTCAGTAACATATAATTTACTACCAATTGCTAATTCAGTAATTTCTGCTTCAATAAAGTCAGGTAAATTAGCTGGTAACGCTTTTACTTTTAACTTACGTAAGTTGTGACGTAACGCCCCTCCTAACATAATACCTTTTGCTACTCCTACTAAATGTACAGGAATATCCATCGTAAGTTCTTTATCATCAAATATTTGATAAAAATCTACGTGTAAAATAGCATCGGTTACAGGGTGAAATTGGATATCTTGTAAAACAGCATTATATTTTACACCATCTAATTCAATCGTAGCAGTAAATACATCTGGAGTAAATACTAAAGGCTTGAATAATTTTTCAGTTGCTGAAAAGTGTACAAGCTCGTCTCCTCCGTATAATACGCAAGGAACCTTTCCAGCATTACGTAAGGCTTTTGTTGCTTTTTTACCTACGCTTTCTCTTTTTGATCCGTTGATTGTAATTGATTTCATTACTTTGTTTTTATTAATTAATTATTTACATTAAAAATTCATCGCTAATTGACACGTTATTATGAACTTTACGCATCACATCAGCAAATAAAGAGGCGCAATTTACCACTTTTATTTTAGACACACTCTTTTTTAATGGAATTGTATTTGAAACAATCAATTCCGTTAACTTAGAGTTTTGAATTCTTTCGTACGCATCACCTGAAAGAATAGGATGTGTACAAATTGCACGCACACTTAAAGCACCTCTTTCCATCATTAAATCGGCAGCTTTGGTAAGCGTTCCTCCTGTGTCAATCATATCATCCACAAGAATTACATTTTTACCTTTTACCTCGCCAATTAATTCCATGTAAGCGATTACGTTGGCTTTTTGACGTTGCTTATAACAAATTACTACATCACTTTCTAAAAATTTAGAATACGCATAAGCTCTTTTTGAACCACCCATATCAGGTGAAGCAATGGTTAAATTATCTAATTTTAAGCTTTTTACATATGGAAGGAAAATAGTAGAACCAAATAAATGATCTACAGGTTTTTCAAAAAATCCTTGAATTTGATCTGCATGTAAATCCATAGTCATAATTCTGGTAGCACCTGCTGATTCTAGTAATTTTGCCACTAATTTAGCACCAATAGCTACACGAGGTTTGTCTTTTCTGTCTTGACGTGCCCATCCAAAATAAGGCATCACAGCGGTAATATGCCTTGCAGAAGCACGTTTAGCTGCATCACACATCAATAACATTTCCATTAAATTATCTGCTGATGGAAACGTAGATCCAATCAAAAATATTCTTCTTCCTCGAATAGATTCTTCAAACGCTGGTTGAAATTCACCGTCGCTAAAATGTGTTGTTGTTACATTTCCTAGTGGTATTCCGTACTCTTTAGCAATTTCTTTAGCAAGTTCTGTACTTTGTGAACACGCAAAAATTTTTGGACTTAATTGATCTATAGGCATTTAGAAAATATTCTTTAAAGTTAATGTTGTTGTTAGTGCAAAAGTAAAACTATTTTAAGAGTTTAAAAGTTATTTTAGCCGAATTAATTAAAAAAAATTATAGATTTGCATACCTAAAATTACCTTATTTTATTTCGATAAAATTTATCAGATAAAATAATAATGCTCGAGTGGCGGAATTGGTAGACGCGCTGGATTCAAAATCCAGTTTTTTCGGAAGTGCGGGTTCGATTCCCGCCTCGAGTACAAAAAAAATCGAGAATTTCTTCTCGATTTTTTTGATTTATACTTCTTAGTTTTTTTTAAATATTTAATTACTTCCTAATTTTAGAGCATCCAAAACATTGTCATATCTAGGAGTAAAAAAGAAATCTTCTAATATTTTCTTGATATCTCTTTTTTGAGGCGCAGGAGTTTCTTTCTTTTCTGAGATTATATTTGCTGTTATTTGGGGAGCAATTTCTTCTATTATTTCTGAAATTATAGGTTGTTTTATTTCAGGAATAATTTGTAAAACTTTGCGTTTATAAATATCTTGATACAAAGTTATATAATTTGTAAACTCGCTATCAAAAGTATATTTTTTTATGTTTACATCGTTATATACATCACTATAGTTCATTATCTAATTCTTTTTTGTGGCGACTTAATAAGGTTCTGGTAAGTGCTAAATTTGCCTTTTTAGAATCTACCGCTAAATAAATAAAATAGTCACCAGTTGGCGATAAATTAATAATATGTATTTGATTTTCTAAATTAAAGTAAACATCTTTGATGTCCTCCCCCAATCCTAAGGTACTGATTGCTTTACGCTTTGCATTGATTATCTCTACATTATAAGCACAGGCTAAAGCAGGATCAAAATCAGCCTGAGAAGAATGTGAAATAAGTGATTCTCCAGAAGCCATTTCAGCAATACTAATTGCGATATATCCAGGAATATCTTCTCTTACATTTTTAACTAAATTATCTAAAATTTGTTGCATTTTTTTTTGGTTTTTTGGTTTATAGTTTATTTATAGTCTAATCTTAAAATTCTTTCTTTAGCGTAATTTCTAGCAATCCTGTATTTATTTTTTTATCTGATAAGAAAAATAATATATAGCCATTATGTTTAACAATTAATATATTTTCATCATCCGATTTTAGCCTGATTTGTTTTAAAACAGTGTTAAAAAAAGTATTAAAAAAATGATTACTCATATTAAAAATAAGCGTTTGAAACACAATCATTTTATCTTGTAAATCTCCTAAATCATTTTCTTTAGGATAAAAATCAATCACCTCAGCTTCTCCATTTTCTTCTTTTAAAAGAAAGATTGCTTTTGATGCTGTTTTTTTTAAAAGTTCTTTTAAATCCAATTTTTAATTATTTAGTATATGCCAAATCTACAGCATTAAAAAGAACTAATTATTGAACGATACTATTCAATTATAGCACGATAGTTCTTTTATCTACATTTTTTAAAACATCAAAAAAACAACTAAAATACTAAAAATCAATAAGATAATTAAAAATATAAGAACTTAACAACCAATAAACATTGCACAATAATATGCTATAAAATAACCATTGAATTATCAATTAAAATAGTTGTTAAAGCATCAATAAAGAGATTTTTGTTTCAAAAAAAATGAAAATAAACGTAAATTAATTGTTGGTTATTTTTTTTTTTAAAGGAAGTTTTGTATTTTAAAAATCATTATTATTGATACCTAGAAATAAAAAAAAAATTAACCATTTACTTTAAATAAGATATTACATTGAATAATTTAAAAATAGTAGGAAGCGAAGAATGGTGTTCGTTCGAAAATTTTAGTATTCCAGCCATAAAAGCACGAGTAGATTCAGGTGCAAAAACCTCCTCGATACAAGCAAATAATATCACTCCTTTCTTTAAGGGAACTGAAGAATGGGTTCGTTTTGAGGTAAATCCATTACAAGAAAATAGAAGTATCAGTATTGCTTGTGAATCAAAAGTACATGCAAAACGTTCTATTAAAAGTTCTACTGGAATATCCGAAGAACGCCTTGTAATAAAAGCTCCTGTAACTTTAGGTGAAGCTACTTTTGATATCGAATTAACCCTTGCCAACCGAGATTCTATGGAGTTTCGAATGCTATTAGGACGTGAAGCCTTGTCAAACGGTTATTTAGTAAATCCATCAGAAACATATTTGCTTCCAGCCTTTAGTGAAGGAGATATTGATGAAAAATACGCTGCTTTTAAAAAAGAAAAAACAGGTTTAAAAATAGCCTTATTAGCCAGTAATCCTTTGTTATTTAGCAACAAACGTATTATGGAAGCAGGGCGTGCAAGAGGACATGAAATGGTCTTTTTAAATGTGCAGCAAGCCTATATGAAGTTTGATGCCAAAGAACCTCAAATACGCTACAGAGGCGGAAATATTATAGATGAATTTGATGCGATTATTCCTCGTATTAAACCCTCAGTAACCTTTTATGCCTGTGCTTTAATCCGTCAATTTGATGCGATGGGCGCTTATTGTTTAAACTCTGCGGATGCAATTAATCAATCAAGAGATAAATTATTAGCGACCCAATTATTTGCTAAAAACGATATCCAAGTTCCTATTACAGGTTTTGCAAATTCACCTTTAGATACTAAAGATTTAATAAAAATGGTAAACGGAGCACCGCTAATCATTAAATTATTAGAAAGTACCCAAGGAAAAGGCGTTGTTTTAGCAGAAACCACCAAAGCCGCAGAAAGTGTAATTAACGCTTTTAAAAGTGTTAAAACCAATATTCTTGTTCAAGAATTTATCAAAGAAGCCAACGGACAAGATTTACGCTGTTTTGTAGTGAACGGAAAAGTGGTAGCATCGATGCAACGACAAGCAGAAAAAGGGGAGTTTAGAGCAAATATTCATCAAGGAGGATCGGCATCTAAAGTTAAAATTACTTCCGAAGAACGAAAATTAGCCATCAAAGCAGCAAAAGTTTTAGATCTTCCTGTAGCAGGAGTCGATATTATACGCTCTAACAAAGGACCTTTATTATTAGAGGTAAATTCATCACCAGGATTAGAAGGTATTGAAGCGGCAACAGGGTTAGATATTGCCAATATTATGATTGAAGCTATTGAAAGAAAGCTAAAATTCAAGAATTAAAGAGGCACATTAAAAGCTAAAAAGTAAACAAATTCAAATCAACAGCCCATCTTATTAAGATGGGCTGTTTTTAGTTATAAAATTTTTATTAGAAGCAATTTCCCGCTTTGCGCACTCGCTTTTTTGCTAAATTTCAAGCATTTTTTTTGCCATTTCAAACTCTTCAGGCGTGTTAATATTTCGAATCAAATCATCATCAACTTCCACTATTTCAATATCAGAATTAATTAACATTTTTCGAGGGCATGAATATCCTTGAGCAATATATTGCAATAATTTAGTGTATGCTTTTGGCTCATAAATAGTAATTAAAGGCTCAGGAAACTCCCTGTTTTTTCCTTTAATAGCCGTAGCTATTTTACTAGGATTTCTTTTTTCTAACAATAATTTAATAAGCGATTTATCAA
Organism: Tenacibaculum piscium; assembly: GCF_021390755.1. NCBI lineage: Bacteria > Pseudomonadati > Bacteroidota > Flavobacteriia > Flavobacteriales > Flavobacteriaceae > Tenacibaculum > Tenacibaculum piscium. The sequence goes on from NZ_JAJGWR010000002.1 coordinate 366,812, forward strand.
CAAAAGGAACATCCGTAGCAAGTACCAACCAAGCCGAATTAGGGTCTTTTTGAAAGGCAGAACAAACCCCACTAAAAGGGCCTAAATTTAAAAAAGTATCCTGAATTTCATCCGAAGAAGCTTGTACCGAAGAAGCTTGTACCGAATAAAAAGTTTCTAAAAGAGTACTTTCTAACAATTCTTTAGCGTGTTGTTTTTGCGGTTTTCCGTAATATTCCAACACCGATTTATCCGTTCCCATGCGGGTACTTTTTCCGCCAACCAAAACCAAACCTTTTACAGGTGCAATATGTTCTTTGATTACATTTTCAATATGTTGTGTAATTTTATCAATTTCATCAATTTCGTAACAAGTTATATTTTTTATCTGTGGAAATTTTTCAAGTAAGCAATCAAAATAAGGAACATCCGAAGTACGTTTTATAATAAATTGAATGTTGGTTATTTGGTCTAATCTTTTTTCAATAGACGCTTCTTTTTCGGTATCTAAAATTAAAATTTGCTTGGCTCCTTGATAATGATTTCCGTTGATAAACACCAAATCATGATTTATAAATTGCAAGCGTTGTTCAAATTTATTAACAGAACTTGTGGTCTTAATTTCTAAATTTCCTTGCTGATGAAACGTGTATTCGGTTAGTGTATTTTGAGCAACATCTTTGGCATGAGAAGCATCAAAATAGGCTAAATTATAATTTGATAATTTTAAAGAAACATTCTGTACTAAATTGGCAATTATACCGCAATTTGTTCCTAAAATAGCTACTTCATTTGTAGCGAAAGTATCATTTTGTTTTTTAGTAATTTTTGCGTGTTTTTGATGTTTTTTCTCCATTTTAAGCGCTTTTAATATCAGATTTACCACCAGTTTTTTCTAGTAACTTTATTTCTTTAATAATCATTTTTTGATTGATCGCCTTACACATATCATAAATGGTTAAACAAGTTGCCGATGCGCCTGTTAAAGCTTCCATTTCCACGCCAGTTTTTCCTTCGATAGTAACTTTACAAAACACTTCTAAATGTTCATTATCAATAATATTGATGTCAATATCTACGCCGTTAATTAATAAAGGATGACACATGGGAATAATATCTGACGTTTTTTTTACCGCTTGAATCCCTGCAATAATTGCCGTTTGAAAAACAGGTCCTTTTTTGGTGATTACATCATTATTTTTAAAATGAGCAATAATTTCTGAACCCAAAAACATGGTTGCTTTTGCAATCGCAGTTCGTTTGGTAATTTTTTTATCAGAAACATTGACCATTTTAGGTTGATTCTGCTCATTTATATGGGTAAAGTTGCTCATTATTTTATTTTTTATATCTAATGAAAGGAAATAAATCTCCTTTTTTAAAATCGATTTGTTCAGTTGCTGGTATTTCTATAAATCCATCAGCATTTACTAAACTAGCTAAATCTCCAGAACCATTTGCTTTTATTGGAGTTGCTAGCATTTGTCCGTTTACGTTTTCTAATTTAACTTGTAAAAAGTACGTAAGATTGGGTTTAAAAATAATATTTTCAGAAAGAACAGCAAATTGTTTATCTTCTTTATTTCCGATTGATTTATAATACCAATCATAAAAATAAACCAAACAATTTACAAAAGTAGAAATTGGATTTCCAGGAAAAGCAAAGACAATTGCATCATTTTTTTTAAGTTTTGGATAAATATCCTGCTCACTAATGCCTAAAGACGCTATGCGTCCGAACCAGAAAGGTTTTCCTGGGCGTTGCGCTACTTTATGAAATAATTTATCAACACCTAATTCAGCAAATACTTCGGGTAAAAAATCAAATTTACCTTTACTAACTGCACCGCTACATAATAACACATCGTATTCTTGTAAATAGTTGCTTATTTTTTCTTTTAAAATTGATTTACTATCTGTAATATGAACAATTTCTGAAGGAATATGTAATTCCTTTAATAAGGAAACCAAGGTATAAACATTCGATTTTCTAATTTGATACTCTAGCGGATTTTCATGTACATCAACTAATTCATCACCAGTAGAAATAATCATTACTTTAGGCTGTTTGGCTACTTTTACAGTTGATTTACCAACCGTAGCAATTACACCAATTTCAGCAGAAGAAATAAGTGTGTTTTTATGGATTAAAACATCGTTTTGTAATTTGTCTTTTCCTTTGGGGTGTACATTTTGATTTGCATTAATTGTATCAATAGTAATTTTTGCAATTCCATTTTCGAGAAGAACATCTTCATATCTGATTACCGTATCGCAATTATTTGGTAATACAGCACCCGTCATTACTTCAATGCAATTTGCTGAATTTTTCAGGGTTAATTGTGCGCTTCCTGCAGGTTGAATTCCTTCAATTTTAAAAGTACGCTCTCCATTTTTAAAATGAATATAATTGATAGCGATTCCGTCCATAGCAACCCGATTGAAAGGAGGGAAATCTCTATCGGCAAGAATATCTTCTTTTAAAATTCGTCCAACAGATTCCATAAAAGGAATTTCTTCTGTTCCAAAATCCAACGTATTTTGTAGTATTATCTCTTTTGCTTCTTGTACTGAAATCATCTTTTTATATTTTAGAAATTTTTAAAAAATATTCTCAAAAATCTTAAAAAATTTATTGTGCAGTTATGGAGCAGGATTTGGAATTAATGCGTGTACTGCTTCAATTTCATTTAAAATTTCTTCGGATAAATCAATATTTATAGAATTGATATTTTCTTTCAACTGACTCATTTTTGTTGCACCGATAATATTACTGGTCACAAACGGTAATTGGTTGATATATGCTAATGATAATTCAGCAAGTGTTAAATCATATTTTTGGGCAATTTTCAAATATTCGGAAACTGCTTTTAACGAACCTTCGTTCATATAACGTGCTATAAAACGTGGAAAGAGCGTTCCTCTTGCTCCTTCGGGATGTTTTCCATCTAAATATTTCCCTGATAAAACACCTTGTGCTAGTGGAGAATAGGCTAATAAACCAATATTTTCACGCATTGAAACTTCACTCATTCCAACTTCGTATCCTCTATGAATTAAGGAATATGAATTTTGAACGGTACTCATTCTTGGTAAATTATGTTGTTCTGAGGTTTGCAAATATTGCATTGTTCCCCAAGGCGTTTCGTTGGATAAACCAATATGTTTTATCTTTCCTTGTTGTATTAAATCATGTAAAGTTTCTAAGATTTCTACATGATTTTCGGCTTCTTTTGCTGATGTTTGATACGGATAATCACGCACGCCAAAACAGTTTACGCCACGAGAAGGCCAATGTAATTGATACAAATCTAGATAATCGGTTTGCAAACGTCCTAAACTTCCTTCAACGGCATCAATAATATTTTGTCTTGTAAATCCGCCAGTACGAATATGTTTAGTATAATCTCCGCCTCCAGCAATTTTACTTGCCAACACTACTTTATCACGATTTCCTGTTTTCTTAAACCAAGAACCGATTATTTTTTCGGTAGTTCCATAAGTTTCAGGACTTGCTGGAACAGCATACAATTCGGCTGTATCAAAGAAATTTACGCCTTGTTCTAAAGCATAATCCATTTGTTCGTGTCCATCATTTTCTGTATTCTGATTTCCCCAAGTCATGGTTCCTAAACAAATTTTAGAAACTTTTACATTGGTATTTGGTAGTGTTGTGTATTTCATTTTATCAATTTAATTAGCATTCTATTTTTTCGACTATACTTTAGAGCCTGTTTAAATTTTAAAGAATCTGTCAGTTCGAGTGATTTTTTTCTTTTAGATGAAATTTAAACAGGCTCTTAAAAAGATAGCTTATTTTAAAATCGCTTCAATTCCGGGTAATGTTTTTCCTTCTAACATTTCTAACATTGCGCCTCCTCCTGTGGATACGTAACTTACTTTATCACCAAAACCAAACTGTTTTACAGCGGCTACAGAATCTCCTCCTCCAACTAAAGAAAACGCCCCATTTTCAGTTGCTTTTGCAATAGCATTTCCGAGTTCAATCGTTCCTTTTGAAAAATTATCTAATTCAAAAACACCTAAAGGACCGTTCCATAAAATGGTTTTAGATTTAGCGATTACTTCAGCAAATTTTTCTGATGTTTTTGGTCCACAATCAAGTCCCATCCAACCATCAGGAATTTTTGTAGTATCTACAATTTGCGTATTTGCATCATTCGAAAAAGCATCGGCAATTACGGCATCAACAGGCAAGTGTATTTCGGTATTTTTTTCTTTTGCTAATTTCAAAATAGCCAATGCTAAACTTAATTTATCATCTTCAACTAATGAATTTCCAATGTTTCCACCTAGAGCTTTGATAAACGTAAAAGTCATTCCACCACCAACAATAATGTGGTCTACTTTTTCGATAATATTTTCAATAACGCCAATTTTAGACGATACTTTTGCGCCTCCTAAAATAGCTGTTACAGGTTTTTCTGCATCATTTAAAACTTTATTAATGCTTTCTATTTCTGTTGATAATAAATTTCCAAAACATTTATTTTCTTGAAAAAATTGTGCAATAATTGCTGTTGAAGCATGCGCTCTGTGTGCCGTTCCAAAGGCATCATTTACATAAATATCACCCCATTTTGATAACTTTTCAGCAAAGGCAATATCTCCTGCTTTTTCTTCTGAATAAAAACGTAAATTTTCTAATAATAAGATTTCTCCATTTTGTAAATTGGCAACTGCTTGTTGAACTTTATCGCCAATACAATCGTTCACAAACTTAACTTTAACGCCTAAAATTTTGGTTACTTCAGCAACAATATGACGCAATGAGAATGCTTCTTCTTTGCCTTTCGGTCTTCCTAAGTGCGACATTAACACACAACTTCCACCATCTTCTAAAACTTTAATAATTGTTGATTTTGCTGCTTGAATTCTAGTTGCATCTGTTACTTCAAATGCATCATTTAAAGGGACATTAAAATCTACACGAATTAAGGCTTTTTTATTTTTGAAATTAAAATCGTTTAGTGTTTTCATATTTTTTTATCTATTTTTTGAGGTGTTGTTTGCTGTGTTTTGTTATTTACAAAAATAATTATTTAAATCCGATTCGTTTATAGAAGCTTTATAGAATTTGAAGGAATAAACGTATATATTTGTTACTTTTACCTCCTTTTACTTTTTTTTATTATTTTTTATTATTTTTCTTATTTTAAAGATATTTTAATTTTATGAATACCACTTTTATCAAAATTACTTCTGACACATTAAATTTGCAAGAATGTTATAATTTTGTAGTTGATGATACTTGTGGTGGAATTGCTTGTTTTGTAGGAACAGTTCGAGATTCAACACAACATAAAAAGGTTACTCAGTTAGATTTTTCAACTTATAAACCGATGGCAATTAAGGAAATGCAAAAAATTGCTGATTTAGCACTTACGAAATTTAGCATTAAAAAAATTGCGATTCATCATGCGGAAGGCTTGTTACAAATACAGGATATTCCTGTAATTATTACGGTTTCATCGCCCCACAGACAAGCTGCTTTTGATGCCTGTCAATTCGCTATTGATACCTTAAAAGAAACCGTTCCTATTTGGAAAAAAGAATATTTCGAAGATGGGGAAGTTTGGGTAAATGCGCATCCTTAATCAAGATATATTCTTTTAATATGGCAAATCGGCGGGTTCAATAAAAGGAATATCAATATTGAATATTTCTTTTAAAAATTCGTTTATTTCATCCATAAAATCGGCTAATCTTTCGGGAGTTATTTCATTATCTACGCCACCTTTTTTAGGTGAAAAATTCATATTTAAAAATCCACTTTTCAAGTTTTTAAACGATATAACACCTGCTTCAAAATTATTTGAAGTTTCTAAAGCACTAAGTTGTTTATTTTGAGTAAACAAAAACGCATATAGCATTACTTGAATGGCTTTATGATATTTTAAATCTCTTAAATTTTCAAAATCAGTCAGTTTTAATTTTGATGCATCAACAAGTCCTGTTTTATAATCGATGATTCGAAGTGTACCATTTAATTGGTCTATTCTATCGACTTGTCCGTGTATTTTTATGGGAAAATCGATGCCTTCTACATTTATTTCGGCACTTAAATACTGTTCGGTTGCGATAATTTTTAGTTGATTATTTTCATCTTGAACTATTTTTTTTTCTTTTGATAAAAAGTTCAATACAAAACGATTGGCAACTTCAAAAATCAACCTATTTTTTCCTGTTGAAATAGCACCATTTTTAAAGTGTTTTGAAAAATAATACGTTACTACTTTGGGTGTTTTTCCTTGCATTGTCGCTACATTTTCAGCGGTTAAAAACTGTCCGACAAAGGGTTTGTATAATTCTTTTAGTGCATCATGAACAACCGTTCCCATGGTATTTGTTGCGATGGTTTCTTCTACATTTTCAAACTCGCTAATATTTAAAATTTTCTGTTTATAAAAAGCTATCGGATTGTATAAATAAGTGGTTAAAGCCGATGGAGAAATACCTTTTTTGGCAAGTTCTTGTAAAGAAGCTACTATTTTTTCATCTTTCTTAATTTCCTTTAATTCAACAGGCGCTGTAACTAATTTCGGACTGATTGTTTTTTGAATAATATCGGTTCGCATCATTTCCAATTGGGTTACAAAACGACTTTTTTCACCGCTTCCAAAAACATCGTGTTCGGTATTATATAGGATAAAAATATTTTTGGCACGTTGCAATAATCTAAAAAAATGATACGAAAAAAGTGCCTCTTTTTCATTATGAGTAGGCAATCCGAATTCTATTTTCACATCAAAAGGAATGAACGTATTTTGCTGACTACTTGCGGGTAATACGCCTTCATTTACCGAGGTAATAATTACATTTTCGAAGTCTAACATACGAGTTTCTAAAACACCCATTAATTGCAATCCTTGCAAAGGTTCTCCTTGAAAAGACAAACTCTCAGATTGTATTAATTGTTTAAAAAATTGATGTAATGTTTTTAAATCTTGTACATAATTAAATTCGATATGCAAGGTTTGTAATTGCATAAATGCGGTATAAAATCGGAATAAATATTCTTTTTCTAAATCGGTTGCTTTATCTTTTAAAACACTGATTAATGCTAAAATTCGCGCTAAAAATTCGGAAATTGTAGTAAATGGTTTAAACATTTCTGCCATAATTTGTTGTATTTCGGGAGCTAATCCTTCGAAAAAAACAGCTATTTTGGCATTATTTATAAAGGTATTATTTTCTTGAACAATATTCAAAGCGATGGTATCGGCAATATTTTCAAGGGCATCAATTTGCAAAATTTTATAAATTGCAGGATCTTTTACAAACCGAATAATATCTTTATGATAAAATGCATTTACGTCTTTTTTCTGTAATTTTTCTTGATTGATAAATAATTGAAAAATAGCAAAAATCAAGCTTGTTGTCGGAATATCTTTTAGCGGATATCCCATGGTAATATTGATGGCTTTAACACTTTCGGGTAGTGAATTTAAGGTAATTGGCAAGAGCGTTTCATCAGCCAATACTAAAGCGGTATTGTTATAATTTGGTAATTTTGATAAAATTTCACCAGCGTGTTTTATTTGCGTTATATTTTTTGAAGCGCCAATTACTTCTATATTTTTAGGTGTTGCAAAATAATTTTTGATAGTTTCTAGCTCATTTTTGGTGCTTTTTTCATAGTATTTCCAGTTTTTTTTATATTTTCTTAAAAAACTTCCCGCTTGATGATTTCCTTGGTAAAATGTTTTATCAACATCCCAATATACGTTGGCATTTCCTGCGGATAAAAATTCTTGAAATAAAAATTCTTCGGCAGTATTTAAGGCATTAAATCCGATGAAAAAATATTTTTTATCTTGATTTTTTTCGATAAAACTCGCTACTTTCTTCGTTGCTTCTCGATACAAAACACCTTGATATCCTATTTTATTTTCCAATAAAAATTGATAAAAAATAGTGTAAAATTTTTCTAATCGTTCTATAAAAGAGAAATGGTCTTTGATGAGTTCGGTTTCTTTAAATTCTCCTTTTACCGACCATTTTTCTAAGCGATGAATATCTCGCAGATACACGAAAATTTTAGTCGGATCAATTAAATGTTGGTCGATTTCATTAAAATCTTGTAACACGGTAAATGCCCAAGTCGAAAAAACATCAAACGAAACAGGATGCTGTTCAACTTCTTTATAAATCGTATAAAAATGAAATAATAATTGAACAGCATCAGCTTTCTTTAATTCTGAAATTTCTTCTACAAAATTTCCAATATTCAGAATTTCAGGTAAAAAACCTGCTAAAATTTTATCTTTAAAAGATTGTTTTACAAAAACTCCCGCTCTTTGCGATGGAAGTACAAAAACCACATTTTCAAAGGATTTTGTCGTTTTTAAAATGGTTTCTAAGGTTTCAGAAATAAAGGAATTCATAGCGGTTTTTTTAATCAATCCAAAGTACAAATTTTATCTTATTTTTGAGAAGAATAATCACTTCATTTTTTAAATAATGACGACTCACAATACACTTAAAATAGCACTGATTCAATCGGATATTATTTGGGAAAATCCAACAATAAACAGGCTACATTTCCAAGAAAAAATAAACAAACTTTCTTCGGATATCGACTTGATTATTTTACCCGAAATGTTTACCACGGGTTTTAGCATCAAAGCAAATCATTTAGCCGAGACAATGAATGGTGATACGGTGAATTGGATGCTAAAAATAGCAAAAGAAAAAAATTGTGCTATTACAGGAAGTATTATTATCAAAGAAAAAGGCGAAAATTCACTTTATTTTAACCGATTATTATTTGTACATCCTTCTCAAAAAATAGATTATTATGATAAAAAGCATTTATTTACCCTCGCTGATGAACAAAAAGTTTTTACAGCAGGACATCAGAAAAAAATTATAACGTATAAAGGTTGGAAAATTTGTCCTTTAATTTGTTATGATGTGCGTTTTCCTGCATGGGCAAGAAATCAGGAAAATTATGATATCTTATTATATGTTGCTAGTTGGCCGAGTTCAAGAATTGATGCTTGGGATAGTTTATTAAAAGCACGTGCCATTGAAAACATGAGTTATACCATTGGCGTAAATCGGGTTGGAACAGACGAAAACGGACATCAATACAACGGAAATTCGGTTAGTTATGATAGCCAAGGAAAATGTATTGTTAAAAATAATACAGGCGAAGAAGTTTCTTTACTTATTGAAATAGATAAAAATAAACAAGATAAAATCCGTCGTAAATTTGGATTTTTAAACGATAAAGATGCATTTATTTTTGACTAATTTTCTTGATATTTTTTACATAAAAAAAGCAATCCTAAGATTGCTTTTTATAGTATTTTTTTTATTTATTATGCTGGAATCATCCATTTAAAATTGAACTTTGTATCAGGAATTGTCATACGTTCGGTAATTCGATACATTCTATCGGGTAATTTCATTAAATAATCACGGGCTTTTTCAGCTTCTGGCGTTAATCCTGTAATTTTATCAATCTCCCAAGCGGTGTTTAATTTTCTGATAATATCAACATAATCAAAACCTGTATAAACACCAACTCTTTGTGCAACAGTAGAAAAATCATCAAATAAACTTCCTTTTGCTTCAAAAGAATGTCTTAAATGATAGGCTGGCATCACGATTTTATGCTTCATCATGTGTTGAAAAGCCAACATCATTTCGCTTGGATCAATCGCAAAAATTTGCTTGATAAATTCGGTATATGCCAAGTGATGACGCATTTCATCTCCAGCGATAATTCGAGACATTTTTGCCAACGATTTATGCCCTTTTTCTCTGGCTATTTTCCCTACATTTAAGTGTGAAATATAGGTCGCTAATTCTTGAAAACTCGTATATACGAAGTTTTTATACGGATCACTTGCCGTTCCAATATCAAAACCATCGGTAATTAAATGCTGTGTGGTAATTTCTACTTCACGCATATTTACACGTCCTGAAAGGTATAAATATTTATTCAACACATCACCATGACGGTTTTCTTCAGCTGTCCAAGCACGAATCCATTTTGCCCATCCGTTATCGGGATGTTGGGTAACGCCATCTAAATCTAATAACCAAGATTCATAGGTTGGTAAGGCTTCTTCGGTAATGGTATCGCCTACTAAAACGACCCAAAAATCGTCATCTAATTCTTTCGATAATTCTCTAATTTCTTCTACTTCTGCGATAAAAGTATCTTTTTGTGAGTTTGGTAAAAAATCGGTTGGTTGCCAAATTTTCTCTGCTGGTATTAAAAATTTATCAACAAAAGTATCGATATTTTTTTCCAACGTTTTCATTACTTCCTTTCGGATATTTTGTATTGACATACTATAGGTGTTTATTGTTGTTTGTTTTGTTTCTATTTTAGCAATCGATTGCTTCTTTAATCGTTTTTTCTACACTGATTGCTAACTCATTAAACGGTAAACTGTTTACTTTTATTGGCTTGTGTGTTTTTATTTTGATAGGACTTCCTAAACCTAGTGGGAATTTACCATACTTAAATACTTTCCATGAATTATTAATCGTTAATGGCACAATGTAAGCTTCAGGATTGTGTTTTGTTATCATTTTTAAACCATTAGGCGAAAATGATTTTGGTTCACCATTTCTACTTCGTGTTCCTTCAGGAAAAATAGCAGCAGACCAGTTATTTTTAGCTATTCTTTTGGAAAAATTTGCCAATTCGGTTAATGCTTGTCTTGAATCTTTTCTATCGATTAAGGCGGCGCCTCCGTGTCTTAAATTAAAGGAAATACTTGGGATTCCTTTTCCTAATTCTTTTTTGGAAACAAACTTCGGATTGTGCTTTCTAAAATACCAAATAATTGGTGATATATCAAACGTACTTTGATGATTCGACACAAATATTAAAGTAGTATTTTCTGGTAAATCATGCTCATTTTCCACATCCACTCGGATTCCTAAAATTAATAATGATTTAATTAAAAACCAATTCATAATATTCACGACCTGTTGATGTCCTTTTTGACCAAATAATTTTAAGCCCAACCATTGTAATGGATGAAAAATTAGTAGTAATGAAAAGAAAACTACTGCAAATATTGCCGATATAATATAACTTAAAAACTTCATTAGTATCTTTTTAATAGTATACAAAAATAAAAAATCCCGCGAAAGCGGGACTATATATTTCAATTAAAACGAATTAAATCCAATTACTCCAAGGAATCCTTGATAAAATCAGCAATAATGCGATTCCGTAAAAAATAGCAAAGGTTTTAAATTTGTCTTCACTTTTTACTTGTTTCTTATGTTTTGACCAACCAACGGTAATTAATACAATCGCAATTATCATCATTAAAGGATGTTCTAAAGCTAATAATCTTACAGGAGCATCTTTCATTTGGCTTAATCCGCCTTGAAAACCGCCCATAAAATACACCACAAATCCTAGTAATAATTGAATATGTGTGGTTATCAAACTGAATAACCCTAAACGAAATTCTTTATGAGTAAATTCTTTTTTCTGTACCAATCCTACAATGGCATTGACCACTGTATAAATTAATATTCCGACCACTATATATGCCCAATAAGAGTGTAATACTTTAATCATAATATACTTGTTTAATTTTTGTTAGTTCTTGTTAGTTTTTATATCCTTTTTTGTTACTGACAAATTTAGTGAATTTTATGCATAAAAAAACCACCTCGATTGAGGTGGTTTTTAATAATCTTATTTTGTTTACTATTTAATAAAATTTATTATTAGAAACTAAATCTAACAGAAGCATTCCAAGTTCTTCCAAATCCGAACCATACTTGATTTTGAACATCAATACCATCATTAAGTACTGAACCTTCTCTTTCATGAATGTTTGTTTTCGATTCTGAAATATATTTTGTGTCAAAAACATTATTTACATTTACTCTAAATGATAAAGCGTGTTTGTCATCAAAATTCACTTTATAAGAAACTCCCGCATCAAATAAATTATAATTAGGTAACTCTATAGCACCCTTATTTTCTGGTTTTTCAAACTCTTCATCTATAGGAGAAAAGTCTGCGTATAAATTACCTGCATAATTCCAATCCGTATCTACTTTAAAGTTTTTAAGGATTTCATACGTAAGTCCTAAACTTGCGGTCATTTGTGCTGCATCTCCAACTTTTACATCTTTAAGATATAACGTTGATTCTCCAATTTTTTGTTGATTATCATCAAAAACGGTCGATGTTACATTGTCTTTATAAATCCAATCTCCATAAGAAAATGATCCTTTCACTTTTAGTTTTTCGATTGGTCGAACTGTTACTTCTAATTCTGCACCAGAATGTAATTGCTCAATACCATCAAAATTAGCAGTACCTGAAACTCCTGCTCCTAAATCAACTCCTCTTGTTAACCATCTATCTTTCCAAGAAGTTCTGTATAAGTTTACAGAAGCCGTTACAAATTCCGATTTAAATCCGTATCCTAATTCAAAAGAAGAAATTGTTTCGTTATCTAAATCTTCGTTTACAGTATTCGAAAAATTTGGAAAAACGGCATCAAATTTTGGTTGTCTTTTAATAAGTCCTGCGTTTGCAAATACGTTATGTTCTTCGTTGATATTATAATTAAGTCCACCTTTTACGTATCCTCCTAAAATATCTTCTTTTTCACTTTCTGCATTCGCTTCTGAATAGGCAAAATAATCTATTCGTTGGTATTTTTGATTTGATAATCCAGCTTGTAATACTCCAGATATTTCGTCATTTTTATACTCTAAAATTCCGTTAGTACCTAACCAATCAACTTTACCGATATTGTAGTATCCAATTTTAGGAGAATCTACGATATTAGCAAAAGGACTTGCATCAGAAGTTCCTGAAACAAATACACCATATACTGGCACAGTATTTCCATATTTATCAGTAGTAAATGAAGTATTTTTATTTTTATTAGCGACACTTACATAACCATCTAATCCTAATAAATCGTTTACAACTCTGTAGTGGTATCCTGTATATTTTCTATAATCGACACCAACACCAAAAGATAATTCTTCAGTAATATCATATTTCAAGTTAGAAATTACTCCGTACCAGTCATGAGAATTAATTGATGATCTTCTAATAGCAACATTATCGCTAATACCATCTACTTTAGAATATTCATTATTTGTTCCTATTTTTAATCCTTTGTAGAATTTATTATTTCCTGTATAAGAAGTTATTGATTTATTATTCGCAACAATTCCATCAAAATCGATAAGTCCTGTTGTAGCATTTCTATAATCTAATTGATTTCCTTTTGGATTTAACACGTCATCAGAAATTGATTTTTTATAAGGATAAATTTCGAAGTTTCTACCTCTAGAACCTGTTCCACCACCACGTCCCCAAGAACCGTAGGCAACAGTAGATAATCCTAAATTATCATTAATATCCCAATCCCAGTTTAACGATGCAATCGGTTTGTTATAGAAATTTCTTCTAAAAGAATATTCTCTTCCGTTTAAATATCCCCAATCGGCGTTATATTTTCTTCCAAAATTTAATTGATCTTCTAAAGTTAATGAAGCTGATCTTTGGTTATGCCATTGGCTTGATCCTGTTAAAGAGAAATTAAATGAATGTTCATCAGATGGCTTATATCCTACAGCTAAAAAGTAAGTATTTCCTTCTCCTTTAGTTCCGTCAACATATCCATCACCTTGCCATGCTCCAAACAAAGCACTAAATGCCCAACCTTTTTCACTTAATCCTGTATTGTATCCGACAACACTTTTAAAGTAATTATCATTTGCTGTAGAAAATTTAGCAAAACCGCCTTCTTTTTTATCAGCAGCTTTGGTTATCACATTAATTGTACCTCCCACAGAAGGAACGGCTAATTTAGAAGCTCCTAAACCTCTTTGAATTTGTACTCCTGAAGCAACATCTTGCAAACCAGACCAGTTAGACCAATATACTTTTCCATTTTCCATATCATTTACGGGTTGTCCGTTGATGATAATCGCAGTATTTGTTTGATCAAATCCTCTTACATTAATTCTAGAATCTCCAAAACCACCTGAAGATTTTGTAGCATATACAGAAGGAGTTGCTTTTAATATTTCAGGAAATTCTTGATTTCCCATTTTTTCTTGAATCTCTGAAGCTCTAATTGTAGAAACAGCTACTGGCGTTTCTCTTTCTTTAGCGATATCTAAAACACCTTTTCCAGTGATTACAATTTCATCTAAAACATTAGAAGGAGCTAATTTAATAGTTCCTACATTACTTTTTGAAGCTGAATACGTAATTTGTTTAGTAACATATCCAATAAAAGACACTATAATAACTCCTGATTTTAGTTTTGTATTTACTACAAATTTACCGTCAAAATCGGTAGCAGTTCCATTGGCAGTTCCTTTTACAAGAATACTAGCTCCAGGTAATGGTTGTCCTGTTTCATCAATTACGGAACCTCTAAGTTTTGTTTGTCCTAAAACTGTCGCTGTTACAAAGAACAGTAGCATTAATACTAGGTTTGTTAAATTCTTCATCATTAATATTATTAATAGTTATATTATTAAATTCAGCGACAAAGGTCTTCCATTTACATCGTGCTAATATTAACTTAATGTTAAGGTTTTTAAGAGTTCCTTAACTAAATTAACAGGAATATTGATATTTAAAGCGTTAAATTATTCATTAATTAATAATTTTTTAGCAAGTTCTTTACCAAGCTCTACACCGAATTGGTCAAAAGAATAGATATTCCAAATAACTCCTTGTGTAAAAATTTTATGTTCGTAGGTTGCGATGAGCATTCCTAAGGATTTAGGCGTTAATTTTTTTAGTGTAATTGCGTTACTTGGTCTGTTTCCTTCAAACACTTTATAGGGTAATAATTTATTTATTTGAGCTGCTTTATTTTGAGTTTTTAATTCTAGATGAATTTCTTCTTTGGTTTTTCCGTATGCCAAGGCTTCCATTTGGGCATAATAGTTTGCCATTAATTTTTCATGTTGGATTGTTAATCCGTGTAATGGTTCTTCAAAACCGATAAAATCGGCAGGAATTAATTTTGTTCCTTGATGCAGTAATTGCATAAAAGCATGTTGAATATCGGTACCAGCTCCTCCCCAAATAACGCCACATGTTTGATACTTGATTTGATTTCCTCCTCTATCGACACTTTTCCCGTTACTTTCCATAATTGCTTGTTGCAAATAGGCAGGAAGTTTGCATAAATATTGGTTATAAGGTAAAATTGCTTCGGTTTCTGATTTAAAAAAATTGTTAGACCAGATACTTAATACACCTAAAATTACGGGAATATTTTCATGAAAATCGGCTGTTTTAAAGTGATTATCAACTTTTTCTGCGCCGTTTAAGAGTTCTTTAAAGTTGTCGAAACCGACGGCAAGACTAATTGATAATCCGACAGCTGACCATAATGAGAAGCGTCCTCCAACCCAGTTCCACATTGGAAAAATATTTTTTTTACGGATACCGAAATCAATTGCTTGGTCGATATTAGAAGATACGGCGACAAAATGTTTGGCAATATCAGTAACTTCTGCTGATTTTAAGAACCAATTTCTAATAGTGGTTGCATTAGTGATGGTTTCATCGGTTGTAAAAGACTTTGACACGATTATAAACAAAGTAGTTTCAGGGTGTAACTTGCTTAAAATTTCGTATACATGATCGCCATCAATATTAGATACAAAATGAGAGTTTAATCTATTTCGATAAAACTGTAATCCTTGTACAACCATGCTTGGTCCTAAATCGGAACCTCCCACACCTATATTTACAATATCGGTGATTGGTTTTCCGGTATAGCCTTTCCATTTTTCAGAAATCACTTTTTTACTAAAGGATTTCATTTTTTTTAGGCAAGCTTGTATTTTAGGTTTGATATCTTCTCCATCGACAAAAATGGGGGTATCAGAATTGCTTCTTAAAGCGGTATGTAGTACGGCTCTTTCTTCGGTTACATTAATTTTGGCTCCAGAAAAGCATTGATTTATGGCATCTTTTAGTTTGGTTTCTTTGGCTAAGGAGATTAATAAATCGAGTGTTTTTTGGGTAATATGATTTTTAGAAAAATCAAGTTTTAATTCTTCTAATTGAACAGAGAAGCGTTCTTTTCGTTGTTTATCATTACGAAAAAGTGTTTTTAACTCATACTTTTCAGCCTCACTAAAATGATTCGTTAATTTTTTCCAGGCTTCTGTTTTAGTTGGATTAATGTTCTGTAAAGGCATAATAAATGTACGGTTAATAATTATTTTTCAACAATGGTACTACTTGATTTCACAGCAATAATAGGACTCGAAATTGGTGTTTTTGCAGGCAACTGTATACGTTCTAATTGTTTTTTTAATGGGGCAATATACTCCATAAATATCGGCTTAATTTTAGGCTTTAAAGGTGCTGCGGTAGGAAGTTTTTGTTTAAAAGGATCAACTTGTTTACCATTTTTCCAAAATCGATAACAAACATGAGGACCGCTGGTATTTCCTGTCATTCCTACAAATCCTATAATATCACCTTGTCTTACATAATCTCCTACTTGTACATTTCGGCGTTTCATGTGTAAATATTGCGTTGTGTAGGTATCATTGTGTTTTACTTTTACATAATTCCCATTCCCTCCACGCCTTGCAGAAGCAATTACAGTTCCACTTGAAGTAGTCATAATAGGTGTTCCATATTTTGCAGCAAAATCAGTTCCTTTATGTGGTCGAACTCTTCCGTAAAGGGCTATTTTTCGTCTTAAATTATAACGTGATGAAATACGATATTGAAATTTAATAGGTGATTTTAAAAATGCTCTACGCAACATTTCTCCTTTTTCGTTATAAAATTCAGGTACTTTAGTTATCGAATCACCTACAAATTGATAGGCATATAAATCTTCTCCTTTATGATTAAAAACAGCAGCTTTTACCTTTCCATATCCAACAAAAATGCTATCATTTATAAATTTTTCTTCATAAATTAATTTAAAATGATCTCCTTTTTGTAATCTATAAAAATCGAGTGTCCATGCGTATATATCGGCAACGGTATTGGTTAAATTGGCGCTTAATCCTAAGCTATCCATCGTTACCGATAAATTTGATAGAATTTCTCCTGCAACCTGTTTTTCGATTGTTTTTATTTTTTCACGAACTTTATAAGCTGAAATGATAGAATCATTAAAATTGATAATCGTGGCATCTACTTTATTGTGTTTGTAGATAAATATTCGTGCTTTTTGTAGGGAATCGTTAGAAGTAAGTACGGTATATTTTTTTCCTGAACGAATACGCCTCACATCAAAAGTATCTTTAATAGTGGTCGCTATTTCATTAATTTTAGGATACATCACATGATGACGGTCTAAAATAGCCCCAAAACTTTCACCATTTTTTATGGTGTCATTAATCATTTTAAAATTATCTAAATTAAAACCGTATGCATAGATTGATGCTGGTTTTTCAATTTGTATTGTTTTTTTAATGGTTGATTTTTCTTCTTTTTTACAAGAAAAAAAAATACTAATCATTAAAAAAACAGAAAAAAGGAGGAGACTATATTTTTTCAAAAAAAGTTGTTTAGAATTAAGTTTGCTCGCAAAAATACAAATAAAAAGTTTTGATTATTGCACTTTAACAATAAGTAAACAACTTATTTACTATTAATTTAAAACAAGGTCAAAAGGATTTGCCAAGCCTTTGTATTGATCCAACTCAGCTCTTAGAGAACCTACCGATAAAGAAGCATTTATTTTTACGGGTATTTTATTTTTATCGGCAGTTATCCAGATGGTAACGCTTTCTTGGGCTTTAAATACGCGTCCTGCTTGTACGATAGGTCTAAATTTTTGAGTTTTTATTTTTCCAAATTTTGTTTTTACGATTTCATTTCCTAAAAAACGTAATTTGAATGGATAACTTTTATTATCAAAAAACATATCAATTTCTATTTCTTCGCCTTTTTTCATGTTTTTGGTGTTGTAACTTCTCAAAAAATAGAATGAAGAAATCATATCTTGTACATTTACGGCAGGAATGATGGTATCTTTTTGTTTGATAAAATCTTGAATATGTGCGGTATTTTTTTGTTGATTAAAGCTAATTTGTTTATTTTTTTGATGTCCTCCTTCGTTTATTTTTCGTTTAAAGAGGTATGGTTTTCCTGATTTTTTATCAAAATACGATTGATATTTATCTTCAACTTTAAAAAACCATTTTATCATTCCTGTAGTCCATCCTTTTCCAATTGCATGAAAAACGGGTTTATTTTGTATTGTTTTTTCATGTAAGGATAAGGTTGCATTTCCTGCTTTTAGGAATCCGCTATAGCTCATTTTAAATTTCAGCCATTCTCCGTGTTTAAAGGCAGGTGTTTTTTGTTGATTTTCTTGATTCTTTTGACTAAAAATAAGCAGACTACAAAATAACAGGCAAATAAATATGATATTTTTTTTCATAATATTAAAACTTATATTTTATATAAGTAAAACAAATATTGTTCCAAAAAAAGCCTGTTTAAATTTAAACAGGCTTTTTATATCTATTTTGTATTTTTAGCTTAAAAAACACCCCAATTTTTTAACTCTTCTTCGCTCCATAAATCAGGGAAAAATATTCTTCGTTGATATTTAGGATGCATATATTTACGCCAATTACTTCCTCCAGTAGCTTCTAAATCTTTATCGCCACCACCTAAATATTTTCCTGCCGCATCGTAATGAGCCATCACCCATTTTATATTTACGGTATAATCGTAATGACGCATTGCTTGTATCAGTTCGTCACTTTGTTGTACTTCTTTAGGTAATTCTTTAAATTTTTTAGAAAGATTACAATTTTTATAATTTTCTATCGAATCAATAAACTCTTTTTTATATTTTTTTTCAAATAATTTAATTAAAGTTGATTTTTCTCCTGTTTCATGGTTTACTCCTGCTGCTTGCCAATACAAATGATTATAGGTATTTTCAAGCGAAGCATCAACATCAAAAGTAGCTCTATATCGTGCATCTATCAAGTTAATAATTTCTGTGGATGCAAATTCTATTTGACGATATTGTGCGCTTTGAAAACCACTTGCAGGCGTTAAAGCAGTTCGAAATTTCAAATATTGATCAATATCCATTCCATCTTGCATTACGTTAAAAGAATTGCAAAGCATGTCAAAATAATTACTAACACGCATTAAATGTTTCGAAAATTTTTCGGCAGTAATCGCATCTTTTGTAAGGGCAATTTGATCTAGTTCCCATAAAATCATTTTAAACAATAACTCATTTACTTGATGATACATGATAAAAACCATTTCATCTTTTTCGGTTGTTCTAGGAATTTGTAATCCTAATAAAGCATCGGTTTGAATATAATCCCAATAGGTTATTGGACTGCTATGAAGCAATCCTTCGAGCATTGTTTCTAATGGAATATCTAATTTTTTATATTTTTCTTCTATTGCTTTTAAAATTTCTTCTTTATTCATTTTTATATTTTATATAAAAATTAGTATTAAAAGAACCATTAAAATAAGCTGTTTAACTTATTATAATGGCTCTTAATTTATCTATATTATAATTAGAATCTAATTATAACGTTCCTCTTTTTGACTGTTCTCTTTCTATTGATTCAAATAAGGCTTTAAAATTACCTGCTCCAAAACCTTTAGCGCCCATTCGTTGAATTATTTCAAAAAATAATGTTGGGCGATCTTCTACTGGTTTTGTGAAAATTTGTAATAAATACCCTTCTTCATCGGCATCAATCATTATTGATAATTCTTGTAACTTAGAAATATCTTCTTTCATCATACTCATATGTTCTCCTAAACGCTCAGGAATTCCATCATAATATGCTTGTGGTGGTGGTGGTAAAAATTCTATTCCGTTTGCTTTTAATTGTGATACTGTTTTAATAATATCATCGGTAGCAACTGCAATGTGTTGTACTCCTTCACCTTCGTAAAAATCTAAATACTCTTCAATTTGTGAACGTTTTGCTGCTTTTGCTGGTTCGTTAATAGGAAATTTAATTCGCCCATTTCCGTTACTCATTACTTTACTCATTAAAGCAGAATATTCGGTATGAATTTGCTTGTCATCAAAAGATAAAAAGTTTACAAATCCCATAACATCTTCGTACCATTTTACCCAAACATCCATTTGATTCCAACCAACATTACCAACCATATGGTCGATATATTTTAAACCTGCACTTGGCGGGTTATAATCTGATTCCCATTCTGTAAATGCTGGCAAAAATACGCCTTTATAATTTTTTCGTTCGACAAATATATGAACTGTTTCGCCATAAGTATAGATACCTGCACGAATTACTTCACCATGTTCATCTTTTTCTACGGTTGGCTCTAAATATGATTTTGCACCTCTTTTGATGGTTTCTTCATACGATTTTCTTGCATCATCAACCCAAAGTGCAACTATTTTTACACCATCGCCATGTTTTACAATATGGTCGTTTATTGGTGATTTACTATTTAATGGAGATGTTAATATTAAACGAATTTTATCTTGTTTTAATACATAACTTACAGAATCTTTCGAACCTGTTTCTAAACCTTTATAAGCATGCGACTGAAAACCAAAAGCTGTTTTGTAAAAATGTGCCGCTTGTTTTGCATTTCCTACATAAAACTCTACATAATCTGTTCCTAAAAGTGGCAAAAAATCTTGGGCACCTTCAAATATTTTTTCTAAACCGTAATTTACTGATGTTACTTTTTTTGCCATTTTGTTTTATGTTTTTATAAATATCTATCTTTAAATGATAAATTACTAAATATAGTAGATGAGTTTAGCCCTGATTGAACGGTTTGTTTGAGCTCTTTTTTATTTTTCTTAAAAAAAGCGAGTAGTGAAAGCAGGATTAGCTTCTAATAATTATTTTAATAAATCTGATTTTAGTGTTCTAACCACGATTTATAATAATTTTCATCAGCAATTTTCATGGCTTCTTCCGTAATTTTTAAGGGTTTAAAAGTATCAACCATAACGGCTAATTCTTCGGTTTCTGTGTGTCCGATACTTCTTTCGGTTGCTCCTGGATGTGGTCCGTGAGGAATTCCTGAAGGATGTAAAGAAATATGTCCTTGGTCGATATCATTTCTGCTCATAAAATCGCCATCAACATAATACAAAACCTCATCAGAATCGATATTGCTATGATTGTAAGGTGCAGGAATTGCGTTTGGATGATAATCGTACAAACGAGGAACGAAACTGCAAATTACAAAGGCATTCGTTTCAAAAGTTTGATGCACTGGCGGCGGTTGATGAATGCGACCTGTGATAGGTTCAAAATCGTGAATTGAAAATGCATACGGATAATTATAACCATCGTAACCAACCACATCAAAAGGATGCGAAGCGTAAATCATTTCTATAATTTCGCCTTGTTTTTTTACTTTGATTAAAAAATCGCCTAACTCATTATAGGTTTCTAATTCTTCTGGTCTTCTTAAATCTCGTTCACAAAAAGGGGCGTGTTCTAATAATTGTCCAAAATGATTTCGGTATCGTTTTGGCGTGTAAACAGGCGAATAAGATTCAACAATAAAAAGTCTGTTATTCTCATCATCAAAATCTAATTTGTAAATAATCCCTCTTGGAATTACTAAATAATCGCCATATTTAAAGTTGATATTTCCTAACATGGTACGTAATTTCCCTGTCCCTTTATGGATGAAAATTACCTCATCGGCATCTGTATTTTTATAAAAATATTCTTTTGTTGATGTTTTTGGAGCTGATAAAATAATGTTGCAATCAGTATTTGTTAAAACGATTTTTCTACTTTCTAGATAATCATTTTCTGGCGGTACTTGAAATCCGCGAAAGCGATACGATTGTATATTATTTGCCTTGGCTATTTTAGGCTTTACAGAGTATTGTTTACGTATTTCTTTGACCATAGTTGGTCTGTGTTCATGATAAGAATTGGTAGACATTCCGTCAAAACCAATAGTTCCAAATAGTTGTTCGTAATACAACGTTCCGTCTTCTTTGCGAAATTGCGTATGACGTTTTGGTGGTATTTTTCCTAATTTATGATAAAATGGCATAACTTTTAATGATTGAATTAAAATTTAACGACAATTTTTTAAGCTATTTAATATTTTAAAGATACCTTCTAAATCATGACTTAATTATTCGAAAAATCAGTTATAATGATTTTGGATTTTATCAAAAAAAATAAATGTATTTTCACAAATATACCAAATTTAAAAAACAATATATCTTGTTAAAAATCAAATATTTTTTTAATTTAAAATTAATCTAAATAAAGTTTGTTGTTTACTTTTTAATAAATATATTTGTAGTGTCAAATAAATACAACCCCGTTATTTGTCTCTCATTTTAAATTTGAATTATTTTTCTAATGCAAAAAACTCTGATGTTACATCAGAGTTTTTTATTTTTTGAATTATTTTATAGATGATGATTCGTTTAGTTAAAACGAAGTAAAATAAGATTATTTTTTATTTTTTAAAAAGATAAAATGATACATTAATCCAACTAAAACACTTCCTCCGATAATATTTCCTAAAATAACAGGAATCAGATTTTTTAACATTCCTGAAACACTTAAAAAGTGTGTAGTAATTTGAACATCACTAAAAGTTTTAATCAACAAACCTACTGGAATGATGAATAAATTAGCAATACTATGTTCAAAACCTGCCGCGACAAATAAAGTAATCGGAAATACAATCGCTAAAATTTTATCAGTAATTGTTTTTCCGCCCATTGCCATCCAAACACCAAGACATACCAGAATATTACATAGCATTCCTCTAAAAAAAGCCGTCATAAAAGGCAATCCACATTTTGCATCTGCCATTTTTAGATACGTTTCTGCTATTGCTCCATGATTCATATCAAGATGCCCTGAAAAATAAACCATAACCGCTAAACTTAACGCACCAATCATATTACTAAAGAAAATAATAGCCCAATTACGCATCATTTCTTTGGTAGAAACTTTCTTTTCTGCCCAAGCAATTGCAATTAAATTATTTCCTGTAAATAATTCTGCTCCTGCAATAACGACCAAAATTAATCCCAATGAAAACACAAAACCTCCCAAAATTTGTTTGGTAGCAAAACTATACGTTTCATCAGCCTTAACAATCGTATAAAATAACGCCCCTAAACCAATAAAAGCACCTGCCAAAACACCTAATAAAAAACTTGTTATAAATGGTTTTTTAACTTTTTTAACACTCGACTGTAATGTTTGATGCACTATTTCCTCTGGGCTAAATACTTTTGTCGACATCTATTTTGATTATATATTTTTAACTCTCAGGAGCTAATTCAATTTCTAAACCATCCATTTCGGGTCTTATTGGTAATTGGCAACCTAAACGGCTATTATCTTCTACATGAAAAGCTTCGGCAAGCATAGCATCTTCATCATCGCCCATTTCAGGCAATTCATGTGCCGACTTCACATAACATTGACAGGAAGCACACATCGCCATTCCGCCACAAATTCCAATCGTTCCTTCAGGGGCTAATTCATAAGAACGGATAACTTCCATTAAATTCATTGCCATATCGGTAGGTGCAATAACTTCGTGTAAAACGCCTTCTCGATCAGTTATTTTTAGTGTAATATCTTGTACTTCCATTCTATGCATTTAATTTTAATCAACCTCACACAAATATACCAAATTAAAAAAACATTATATCTGCTTAGAATTCAAATAGTTTTAAAATTTTATTTAAAATTAATCTAAATAAACTTTTTAATTCAAAAACAAGTAGATACTTTTGCATCTTTAAAATTTATTAAATCTAAATAAAATGAAAATATTTTTAACATTAATCGTTTCTTACATATATATCGCAAGTTCATTTGCTCAAGTAAGTGGAAAAATAATAGGGAACAACAATAATCCTTTAGAAGATGTAAATGTTATACTAAAAGGTACCCAAAAAGGTACTACAACAAATAACAAGGGACATTTTCAAATTAACAGCATAACCAAAGGACAACATACGCTTGTCGTATCTATGTTAGGTTATAAAAATAAGGAAGTAAAATTTACGATGAAATCTACGAGTAAAATACTACCTCCTATTAAATTAAATGAAAATAGTAACGAACTAAGTGTAATTCATATTCAGGGAAAAAGAGATAAAACAAAAGTAACCTCTTCTTCACTACGATTACAAAATAGTATCCAAAAAATCCCGCAAAACATACAAGTTGTAAGTGATGAAATTTTAGAATCACAGATGATTACAAATATGCTAGATGCACCTTTTAAAAATGTTAGTGGTGTTACCAATGTTGAACACTGGGGAAATTTCGCGAACCTAAAAATGCGTGGTTTTAGATTACCTGCCTTTAGAAACGGTGTAAATATACAAGATTCATGGGGACCACTATCAGAAGATATGTTTATGGTCGATAAAATTGAATTCGTAAAAGGTCCTTCTGCTTTCATGTTGTCGGCAGGTGAACCAGGAGGATTATACAATGTCGTAACAAAAAAACCTACGTCAAAGAAAACTGGAAAAATTTCGCTACAAACAGGCACGCAAGATACTTATAGAGGTGCTGTAGATTTTGGTGGAAAAATTAGTAATGATGAACGATTCTTATATCGATTAAATGTAATGTACCAATCACGAGGAACTCATAGAAATCATCAAAAATCAGGTACTAGATTTGGAATAGCTCCCGCTTTGTCCTATCAAATAACACCTAAAACAAATTTTTTAACCGAATATTCATTACAGAAAGTTAATGATTATATAGGTAATGCTTATGTATTTAATACTCCAGAGAAAGGATATGCTAGTTTAGATCAAAATTTTTCAATGATCGGTGAAAATTTCCCGCAATCCAATATGACAGAAGTAAGCCTATTAAATAGATTAACACATAATTTTAATAGCAATTGGTCTGCCGAGGTAAAATATGTAATGATGGATTACAAACAAGAAGGAGCATCATATTGGATTAAAGAAATAAATCCGAATGGAAATGTACAATTGTCTGCAAGTAAATCTGACGCTAAATCAGAAGGTAATTATTTTCAAGTATATATAAATGGTAAGTTTTCAACAGGAAATATTACTCATAAAATATTAGGAGGTTTTGATTTCTCAGAAAAAAGATACTGGGGATTATTTGACAAAAGTATAACTCCTATGAATACTTTTAATTTAAATAATCCAACTTATAGCTCCCTACCTAAAGTAAAATTTAATAGAGATTATAAGAATTTTAAAGAAATGGCATCCTACAAATATGGTAAAAATATTCGCTCCTATTATCTACAAGATCAGGTAAGTATGTTAGATGATAAAATAAGACTAACCCTAGCAGCTAGATATACATTACTAGATCCTATAAAAAGTAAAAGTATTGATAAAATCACCCCTAGAATTGGTTTAAGTATTGATATATTACCTCAATTAACAGCTTACGGATTATTCGATAAATCTTTTTTACCAAATAATGTAGATCCTAAAAATGTAAAACCAGGTACTGTTTTTGATCCTGTTGAAGGAATTATATACGAAGCTGGATTAAAAAGTAATTTATTTAATAATAAATTAAAAAGTACCATTAGCTATTATCAAATTACTAAAAATAATTTAGCATTAACAAGTAAAGAAATAAACCCAATAACTTCAGAACCATATATTTTTCCTGAAAGTGAGATAATATCTAAAGGTTTTGAGTTTGACCTTCAAGGTAAAATTACTGACCAAGTAAGTTTAATCTTAAACTATGCCAATACCAATGTTGAAGATTCACAAGGTAAACGTATCGCTGGTCATGCAAAGCATATAACAAATGGATGGTTTACCTATGATTTTAATGAAAATACCAAATTAAAAGGATTTGGTGTATCGTTAGGATTTCAACATCAAGTAGACAGGTCAACTTGGGCATGGGCTGGAGCCGATCAAAAATCTGATTTACCAGACTACTTTAGAATGGATGGTGCTGTAACTTGGAAAAATGATAAATGGCGCGTTGGTTTAAACATAAACAATCTACTCGATAAATACTTATATTCTGGAGCAAATTATGGCTCATATCTTTATTGGCAATCTGAACCAGGAATCAACGGAAGAATATCATTAACCTACAACTTATTTTAACATGAAAAATAGCATAGTAACCTTAATATTCTTGTTTTCTTTTTCATCCGTATTTGCTCATTATGTATGGATTGAAACAGCGCAAAAAGGAGTTTTAAATGAAGAACATTCCATAAAGATACGTTTTGGAGAATATACGCAAGGACTTGTAGAAAAAACGAATAGTACTGCTTTTAAAAATTTAAAGGATTTTACATTATGGGTAATTACTCCTCAGGGTACAAAAGAAGTCCTCGATACTTTTATAAAAGATGATTATTATTTAGCTAAATATACACCAACCCAAAATGGTACTTATACAATTGCTTTTGATACTAAAGAAATAAAAGTGTTGGATTATACCATGTATGATTACACTATTTTTAAACCTCAATATCATGCAAAATCAAAATTTTATGTAGGCGATAAATTATCTGTGATAAAAAAAACAAATACTGAAAGTATTGAAATTATTGATCAAACTACGACTCCTTTTTCCTTAAATAGCAAGGTTGAGTTAAAAGTTCTCTACAAAGGAAAACCTTTAATTAATAATGAAATTAGTCTTTTTATGAAAGATTCTTGGCTCAAAAAATTAAAGACAGATAAATTCGGAATTGTTTCTTTTAATCTTCCATTTCAGACTAAGTATACCCTTGAAACTACTTTTGAAGAAAAAGTAGCTGGTACATTTAAAGGAAAAGAATATCAGTTAATTTGGCATTGTGCTACTTACTGTATTGATTTTTAATTCCTAAATTAAGAAAAAAAGTCCCCCTATTTTTAGCTTTTTAACCTAACCACACTGTGTTTTTTATTCAGTGTGGTTTAATTTCTATAAAAATGATCGTCTTAATTATTTTATTAAATTTCTTAGGAAGTTTTTGTTTGTACAATACTTCTGAAAAAGCAATATTAAATAATAATATATTTATTGAAAAATGGCTACAAGAAAATAATTTAAAAGCAAAGATTATAGGTATAATATGCTACATTATTTCTTTAGTGTTCTCAATTAACCACTTTGGAATTACCGCAGGTATTTTATATTTATTAATAACAACAACGGTAATACTTTCTTTACTAATTATTGGTATGCCAACTCAAAGAATACATTATAAATACATTTTTATCACCTTTTTTGTTTTGTTTATTATTCAATTTTTAAACCTATAGAAAATGCCAGCAAACCCCAAATATTTAACAAAATCACCAGGGCAAAAATTCGCTAAATTATCCGCAGGTATTTTAGGTGGTTATATTATTACTGCATTAATCCACATGATTTTTGCGCTTATACTTCCATATCATGTAGAGGTCATCATTTTTTCAACATTCACATTTTTTATGATTTGGGTTGTAATGCTTATTATTCCTTATTTATTTATTAATGGATGGAAAATTTGGGCTGGTTATTTAGGTATTATTATACTTTTATATGGGCTCTATTATATTGCTAATCAACAAAATCCTTTTATATAATGAGTAAAAGAAATTATAGTGTTTTTTTTAATACACATACTGTAAGCGGAATAATAATAAGTATCGGTTTATACATCATTTTTTTTGCTGGTTCTTTTTCTTTTTTTAAAGATGAAATTAAACTTTGGGAACAGGGAAAAGAAATAAAACACCATACTGTTTTAGCAACTAATTACAATGCTGTTTTAGAGCAGTTAAATACAACAGAAAATCTTCAGGGTAGAGATGTTTCGATTACACTAACTCAAGATAATGATAAAGTTAGAGTTCGTTTAGGTGCAACAAAAGATACGATTACAAATCCTAAAGGAACTACGTCTAAATTTTATTATCTAAATTTAAATGATTTTTCAACAAAGAACTATCAACAAAATTACAGTTTATCCGAGTTTTTATACCGATTACATTTTCTAGATCAAATTCCTCGTCCGATTGGTCTTTATTTGTCTGGTTTTATTGCTTTTTTCTTTGTTTTTGCGATTGTTACAGGAATAATTGTTCATTGGAATAAAATAATTTCAAACTTTTATACTTTTAATCCAAAAATAATACTAAACAGATTGTGGGCAGATGCACATACTGCTTTAGGAGTGATTGGTTTACCATTTCAATTTATGTATGGGATAACAGGTGCTTTTTTTATGATTAAAATTTTTATTTTAATCCCTGCAACACTTTTATATGGTGGAGATAAAGACAAAATGATTACTGCTATATTACCTGAAACAAAATCGTATAAGTGGCAGTCAGCATCAACAGCAAATCCGATTAAAATAAATACGATACTTAAACAAACCACTAAACTTTGGGAGGATACTCAAATTACACGTTTTTCAGTTTCTAATTATGGAGGAACTAATATGAAATATAGTATTGAGGGAAGTTTAGATAGTAAAAAGCGTTTTGCAGGAACTGGAAGAGTTATTTATAATTCTTATACAGGTGCTATTATTTCACATAAAAATCCAAATAAATTAAACTATATAGAAGATGTTTTAAATATACAATACCGCCTACACTTTGCAGATTATGGTGGAATTTCAACTAAAATTTTCTATTTTATCTTTGGTTTACTTACTTGTTTTGTAATTATTACGGGCGTATTAGTTTATGTCGAAGCACGGAATAAAAAAAGTAAAACGCTAAAACAACGATTATACACAGCAAAAGTAGGTCATATATATCTTGCTATTTGCTTATCAATGTTTCCTGTAACTGCCTTAGCATTTTTATTTTCAAGAATAACCTATGGTACATTTGAAAATCCTAAAAATGCGATATATTGGTTTTACTTTATCTCTTGGCTTGTTTTTACACTTTATTTTAGATTTAAGCGTGATAATTATTTCACTAATAAGGCTTGTTTACTATTAGGAGCTATTTTTGGTTTTTTAGTTCCTATTTTAAACGGGATTACTTCTAATAATTGGTTTTGGAAAATGTATGCTAATCATCAGTACGAAATTTTTACTGTTGATATCTTTTGGATAGTACTATCCTCATTTGCCTTACTTTTTTATTTGAAAATAAAACCAAGTATAAAAGAACAAAGTTCATTTTATAAAAACCCCATTGATTACAAAAATTTAGAAGTTGAAAAAAAGGAAGATTCTATAAAAATAACGACGCTTTCTAAAAATAAAAAAAACAATTATATACCTATGAAAACAAAAATTATTAGTCTTTGGATATTGATTATCTTCGGATATATTTTTCATCATATTTACGGATTAGCAACCGTATTTTTTAATCAAACTGTTTTTATTGATGGGTCAACTGGTGAAACGCCAATGTGGGCACATCAATGGCGTATTTTAATGGAAGGAACGGCATTTTTATTTGCTTTATTAACCCTTCAATTATCAAAAAATTGGTTTAAAATAACATCCTTAATTTGGGCAATAATTGTTGCATTATTTAACTGTTATCATGTCATTGAAGAGGTAATAGGACATCCGAACGAACTTTCAAAAATATGGATATTATTACTTACTGCCATTGCTAGTATACTTTTAGTTGTAAACTTAAACCAGTGGAGAAAAACAGCTTTTATAAAAAAACAATCTTAAAAAACAAACTATGAAAACAATCGGTTTAATTTATGGATCAGATACAGGAATGACGGAAGAAATTACGAATTCTATTGTAGATCAGTGGAGTTATAGCGATATAAAAGTAATCGAAGTATCAGAGGCTAAAAAATCAGATTTTGAACAATTTGATGTTCTTATTTTAGGATTATCTACTTGGTATGATGGTGATTTACAAAGTGATTGGGAAGCTTATTTTGATGAATTTAAAACCATCAATTTCACCAATAAAACAGTTGCTATTTACGGATTAGGAGATCAATATGGTTATGGTGAATATTTTATAGATGGTGTTGGAATGCTTGCTGAAGTAATTTTAAAAAATGGTGGAAATATTACTGGTTTTTGGCCAGTAAAAGGCTATGATTTTACAGCATCAAAAGCACTTTACAACAATGATTATTTCTATGGATTAGCCCTTGATGAAGATAATCAACCCGAATACACCCAACAAAGAATTACAGATTGGCTTTCAATTTTAGAAGATCAATTTTCAATATTATTGAATTAGCTCTCAGGAGCTAATTCAATTTCTAAACCATCCATTTCGGGTCTTATTGGTAATTGGCAACCTAAACGGCTATTATCTTCTACATGAAAAGCTTCGGCAAGCATTGCGTCTTCATCATCGCCCATTTCAGGCAATTCATGTGCCGATTTCACATAACATTGACAAGAAGCACACATTGCCATTCCGCCACAAATTCCGATAGTTCCTTCAGGAGCTAGCTCGTAGGAACGAACAACTTCCATTAAATTCATTGCCATATCGGTTGGTGCAATAACTTCGTGTAATACGCCTTCTCGATCGGTTATTTTTAGTGTAATATCTTGTAGTACTTCCATTTTTACAAATTCATTTTTTTACGTAACGTTTTCGCGCGATGATCTTCGCCATCGTGTGACCAACCAGGTGAATTAAATATATAATTTAATTTGTCTGAAAACTTATTGGCGCGTTTAACATCTTTCCAAATAGCAACATATTCATGTGTTGCTACTTTTATAGGATTTTTAGTTTCAATATTTACTGTTAACCCATAAACAGGTTTTTCAACAATTTTTAATTCTTTTGAAAAAGTACCAAAAAGTCGATCCCAAATAATTAAAATACCTGCATGATTACAATCTAAATATCGAATATTAGACGCATGATGCACTCTGTGATGTGAAGGTGTGTTAAATATAAATTCAATTGGTTTGGGTAATTTATCAACCAATTCTGTATGTACAAAAAATTGATATATTAAACTAATTCCCATCATGGTAAACATCATTAATGGATCAAAACCCAATAAGGGTATCCACAACCAAAAAAAGAATTTATGAATTCGCTCTCCTACACCTTGGCGCAATGCAGTTCCTAAATTCATATATATTGATGAATGATGCGGTACATGCCCTGCCCAAAACAACCGCACTTCATGGTTTAAGCGATGAAACCAATAGTATGAAATATCATCGGCAAATAGCAATAAAATCCAAGCCCACCATTGACGTTGAACAACATCTTTAAATGGGCTGATTTCATGTATATATACAAATACAATAAAAGCTAAAATCTTTGGAATAAATTCTATAATAGCCGAAAAAACCATCATTAATAGCGATATTCCAGTATCTTTTAGCTGGTATTTTTCTTTTGCGAATTGATATTCAACAAACATGCTTATAAAAAATATAGGCAAGGCAAAATACAAGAGTTTATCTTCTGATAATTGCGCTATATATTCGATAAAAATCATGTTTAAAAAACGTTTATTCTATTTTTTTAATCACCGCCTTTGGCGCTTCTTTTCGAGTTCCATCAAAACCATCAACACCGCCTACTGTGGTGTATTTCATTACGTATTTTTTATCTGGATAAATAATTTTAAACGCACTTTGACACATTAAAGTTGCTTCGTGAAAACCACATAAAATCAACTTTAATTTCCCAGGATAGGTATTTACATCGCCAATGGCATAAATTCCTGGAATATTTGTTTGATAATCTAACGCATTATTTACTTTAATCGCATTTTTTTCAATCTCTAAGCCCCAATTTCCGATAGGTCCTAATTTAGGTGATAAACCAAAAAGAGGTATAAAATGATCACAGTTTAGTGTGTATTCTTCTTTATCTTTTTCAGCAATTACAACGCCTTCAATATGGTTCTGCCCAATAATTCCTTTTATTTCCGCAGGTGTTATTAAGTTGATTTTTCCTGCATCTTTTAATTCTTGCACTTTATCAACAGAATCTAAGGCACCACGAAATTCATTTCTTCGGTGAACTAAAGTAACCGATTTTGCAATGTCGGTTAAAAAAATTGACCAATCTAAAGCAGAATCTCCACCACCAGCAATTACCACGTTTTTATTGCGATATAATTCTGGTTCTTTAATCATGTATTCCACGCCCTTATCTTCAAAATCAGCGATGTTTGGAATGGGTGGTTTTCTTGGTTCAAAACTTCCTAAACCTCCTGCAATTGCTACTACGGGTGCTTGGTGTTGTGTTCCTTTATTGGTGGTTACCAGAAAACTTCCGTCTTCTTGTTTCTCGATAGTTTCGGCACGTTCGCCTAAGGTAAATCCTGGTTCAAATTGCTTGATTTGTTCCATTAATTTATCCGTTAAATCACCTGCTAAAATCTCAGGATATGCAGGAATATCATAAATCGGTTTCTTCGGATAAATCTCCGAACATTGCCCTCCTTGTTGTGGCAATGCATCAATTAAATGACAGCGTAATTTTAGTAATCCTGCTTCAAAAACAGTAAATAATCCTGTTGGACCTGCCCCTATAATTAGAATATCTGTTGTAATCATGTTACTTTATTTTTTCTACTAAACTTTTGGTAAATTCGTTTAATGTTTCAACTTTGTGTTCAAAATCGCCTTTCAGCGTTTTTCTATATTTGTTTAAATTTTGTACTAAATCGTCAATATTATCAGGAATTACTTCTTCAAAAAATTGACGTAATCTTTTAGCAGTTGTCGGCGATTTTCCATTGGTAGAAATAGCAATTTTCACATTTCCTTTTGTTACGATTCCTCCCATATAAAAATCACAATATGGTGGATTATCAGCTACATTTACTAAAATATTTTTTTCTTTACAGTTTTTATATACACTTATATTAACAGGTACATTATCTGTAGTGGCAATAACAATATGTTTGTTTTCTAGATATTTTTCTTGATAAATATCATTAATCATTTCTATTGCATATTTATTTGCAAATGCTATTGTTTCTTCTCTAAAAAAAGGAGCAACCATTTTAACTTTTGCATTTGGGCTAGACTTTAATAAAAAAGTTAATTTTTCTAAAGCTACATTCCCACCACCTACAATCAATACATTAAGCTGATCCATTTTTAAAAAAATAGGATACAGATTATTTCTTTCTTGACCTATCATGCTAATGCAGTTGTTTTTATTTGTGCTTGTACTTGCTGTAATTCTTGTCTGTGTTTTACAACCTCTCCTAATACAATAATTGCAGGATTTTCTAGTTGCTTATCAAGCACAATTTGCTCAATAGTATCAACAGTTCCTACGCCTATTTTTTCTTCGGATGTAGTGCCGTTTTGAATAATTGCGACGGGTAAATCATGTTTATTTTCATGTTGAAAAAGACTTACAATTTCTGATAATTTACCCATTCCCATTAAAATAACAATTGTTGCGCTAGATTTTGCAGCTAACGCAACGTCATTTGAAATTAAATGTTGTTTTGTTGTACCTGTTATTACCCAAAAGCTTTCTGAATATCCACGTTTTGTTAACGGTATATTTTGTGATGCTGGCACGGCTAATGATGATGAAATTCCTGGAACAACGGCTACTTCCAAGCCAAATTTTACTGCATATTCCATTTCTTCCGAGCCACGTCCAAAAATAAAAGGATCACCTCCTTTTAAACGTACCACATGACCATGTGATTTTGCTCGAGCTACAATTAATTCATTAATTTGCTCTTGCTGATAACTATAACAGCCTCTTCGTTTTCCTACGAAAATAACTTCTGCCTTAGGGTTTATGTATGATAACAATTCGTCATTTACCAAAGCGTCATATAAAACAACATCTGCTTGTTTTAAAACTTTAACTGCTTTTAAAGTTATTAAATCAACATCACCAGGTCCTGCACCAACTACGGTTAATTTTGGTAAATTTCTCATTGTTAATTACTTATTTAATTTTCTAATGCTAATTTTCTGTAAGAATCTACTGCTTTGTAAAAAGCTTTTGTATTTGCTAAATATTCGCTAGCAAATGCTTCAGTAGGTTCGTTTTCTTTTAGTTGATATATAAACTCAGTAAAAGAAGTTGATACAGGTAAAGATATTTTGTTTGTTTCAACAAATACTTTATCAAAATTAGTTATAATTCCTGCTTGTGTATTTGTTTTTTCTCCTTCAGCAGTTAATAAAGCTTTTGCAGTATTAACAATTGCTGAATATGAATGATAAATACTATCTGACCATTGTTTTTCATTTAAAGCTGCACCTGCATTTTCAATTTTCTCTTCACTTTCAAATAAAAGTGTAGCGATTAAATCGATAACAACACCAGCACATTCACCAACTCCAATTGCTTTTACATAATTTTCATCATGTCCCCAATCAATAAAATCATCTTCGGATAAATTAGAGGTATCCGACAAATGTTTTAACAAATCATAGAAATATGTTTTTCCTTTTCTATCATAATATGTTAAAAAATGCTCATTATCATCTTTATTATCTTCAAAATTATTTAATAAAATACGTAAGGATTCTGGTCCTCTTTTACTCGGTATTTTTACTAATTTATCAGAAAAACGCCCTTTTCCATTACCAATTACACCACCACCAACTAAAACTTGTAAAGCAGGTGCTAATAAATTACCAACTTTTACAGACATTCCTTGAAAACCAATGTGAGCCATATTATGTTGACCACAAGCATTCATACATCCACTAATTTTAATAGCAAGCTCTTTATTGTTTACATACTCAGGATATTCCGATTTTAAAACACGCTCTAATTCTGTAGCAATACCTGTACTACTAGAAATACCTAAGTTACAAGTATCTGTTCCAGGACAAGCTGTAATATCATTTAAGCTATTGTAACCTGCTTCTGTAAATCCTAACTTATTTAATTCTGTATAAAAGAAAGGTAACGATTCTTCACGGATATGACGAATTAATATGTTTTGACGTAAAGTAAAACGTAATTCGTTTGCACCGTATTTTTTAATCAAATCAGCTAATAAACGTGCTTTATCAGTATAAAAATCACCTAAATGAACTTTAATTCCAATAGCAAATAAACCTGCTTGCTTTTGTTTGATAACATTTGACTGTTTCCATTTATTATAGCTTTCTTCATCATCGATAGTTACTGAAGGAATTTCAGCAGTTTCAAATGTGATTTCTTGCTCAAAAGCAGTAGTATCTACTGGATAAGTACTGTATGAAAATGATTTTTGCTCTTCTTTAACTAATTGTAAAAAAGCTTCAACACCTAAATCTTTTATTAAAAACTTTAAACGAGCTTTTGCTCTTTTTGCACGTTCTCCGTATCTATCAAAAACACGTAAAACACCTTCAATAGTAGGAATTAATAAATCTGCTGGTAAAAATTCATAAATAACATCGGCATGACGAGGCTGTGAACCTAATCCACCGCCTAATAAAACTTTAAATCCTTTAACATCTTGCCCATCAATATTTTTTATTTTGGCGATAAAACCTAAATCGTGCATAAAACTTAACGCTGTATCTTCATCCGTAGCTGAAAACGACATTTTAAATTTTCGTCCCATTTCTTGACAAATTGGATTTCTTAAGAAAAATTTAAACGTAGCATCGGCATAGGGCGACACATCAAAAGGTTCATTTACATCAATTCCTGCGGTTTCCGATGCGGTTATATTTCGAACCGCATTTCCACAAGCTTCTCGTAAAGTAATGTCATCTTTTTCTAATTGCGCCCATAATTCTGGCGTTCTATCTAAACTCACATGATGAATTTGGATATCCTGACGCGTTGTAATATGCAAACGCCCACGAGAATATTCGTCAGAAACATCGGCAATTCGATGTAATTGTTCACTAGAAACTTTTCCGTAAGGTAACTTTATACGAATCATTTGCACGCCTAATTGACGCTGTCCGTAAACTCCTCGTGCTAATCGTAAACTACGAAAGCGTTCTTCATCAATCTTTCCTTCTTTAAAAAGTTCAATTTTTCGTGCTAATTCTAGAATGTCTTTTTCTACAATTGGGTTTTCTATTTCGGTTCTAAAACTTTGCATAATTTTATTAGGTATCCGCTTTTAAAAGCGTTTTATTTTGATATAATTTGATTACTCTATAAAGCCAACTCCTGCGGTATTATTGGTTTTCGGATCGATTAAAATAAACGAACCTGTTGCTTTATTTTTACTATAACTATCAAAAAACAACGGTTTAT
The DNA here is from genome assembly GCF_021390755.1 of Tenacibaculum piscium. Taxonomy (NCBI): domain Bacteria; kingdom Pseudomonadati; phylum Bacteroidota; class Flavobacteriia; order Flavobacteriales; family Flavobacteriaceae; genus Tenacibaculum; species Tenacibaculum piscium. The sequence continues at coordinate 402,901 of NZ_JAJGWR010000002.1, forward strand.
TTACTTTTAAAGAAACTTCGCCAATTGCATTTAAAACCAATTCTGATGGGTTTTCTTCTTTCCCCGAAAAATCGGTTTTTATAATTGATGTTAAAGCAGTTATTTTTGCCTGCACTTCATTTACGCCATGTTTTATAATGTATTTTGAAGATGCTTGTAAAGGCGTTTTATCCATCCAACAAATAGTGGCATTTAATTGTTTTGCAATGCTTGGTTCTTGGTCTTTTTTAACCAACATATCGCCTCTACTGATATTTATATTATCTTCTAAAGTGATGGTTATTGAACTTCCCTGAGTTGCTTTTTGATATTCTTTATCGAAAAAGTGAATGCTTTTTATTTTAGATTTTGTTTCAGAAGGTAATACCGTAATGGTATCGCCAACGGCTAAATCGCCACCATAAATTTTACCAGCATACCCTCTAAAATCGTGATATTCTTCTGTTTTTGGTCTGATAACCGTTTGCACAGGAAAACGCATTTGAGACGCTTCTGAAACATCTTCAAATTCTAAGGTTTCTAAATGATTTAATAAAGTTTCACCTTTATACCAAGGCATTTTAGTTGAAGCATCCACAACATTATCACCTTTTAATGCCGAAATAGGAATAAAGGTTAATTGTTGATTTTCATACCCACTTTTACTTGCTAAATCTTGAATTTCTTTTTTGATTTCATTGAATTTATCCTCAGAAAAATCAACCAAATCCATTTTATTAACTGCAATTACCACGTCTTTTACTCGTAATAAGGTATTGATAAAAAAATGACGGTACGTTTGCTCAACTACGCCATTTCGAGCATCAATTAAAACAATAGAAGCCTGTGAATTAGACGCACCCGTAACCATATTTCGAGTATATTCAATATGTCCAGGCGTATCGGCAATAATAAAACTGGTTGTTGGTGTTGAAAAATAAATATGTGCAACATCAATGGTAATTCCTTGTTCACGTTCGGCAACTAAACCATCAGTTGCTAATGAAAAATCTAAATAATCAAAACCTCTTTGTTTACTTTTTGCTTCAATTGCCTCCAATTTATCGTCGGTTAATGATTTGGTATCATATAAAATACGACCTATTAAAGTACTTTTACCATCATCGACACTTCCTGCTGTTGCTATTTTTAATACGTTCATTTTAGTCTGCTATTGGTTTTTACTGATAATTAAAAACCTAGTTTGTATTCTTTAATTATTATTTTTATTTCTTTAGATAATTAAATCATATTAAAAATAACCTTGTTGTTTACGTTTTTCCATGGCTGCTTCCGAGCGTTTGTCATCAATTCTAGCACCTCTTTCTGAAATGGTTGATTCTTTAATTTCAGCGACTACTTTATCAATACTCACAGCGTCCGACAACACAGCGGCGGTACAACTCATATCGCCAACAGTACGAAAACGCACCATTCTTTCTTCAACAACCTCATCTTCTTCACGATAAACAACGGCATCTTCAGCAGACCAAATCATTCCATCACGAACAAATGTTTTTCTTTTATGCGCAAAATAAATCGATGGAATTTCAATCGCTTCTTTTTGGATATAACTCCAAACATCTAACTCTGTCCAATTTGAAATAGGAAAAACACGCACATTTTGCCCTAAATCAATTCTTCCATTTAAAATATCAAATAACTCAGGACGTTGGTTTTTTTCGTCCCATTGTCCGAAATCATCTCTTACAGAAAAAATACGTTCTTTAGCTCTTGCTTTTTCTTCATCTCTACGAGCACCACCGATACAAGCATCAAACCCGAATTCTTCAATAGCATCTAATAACGTTTCGGTTTGTAGCATATTTCTACTCGCATATTTACCCGTTTCTTCTTTAACCTTTCCGTTATCGATATTATCTTGTACATTTCGAACGATTAATTCCACTCCTAATTCTTTAGCTAAACGGTCTCTAAATTCGATGGTTTCAGGAAAATTATGCCCTGTATCAATGTGCATTAAAGGAAACGGTATTTTCGCTGGATAAAACGCTTTTTGCGCCAATCGAACCAACGTAATACTGTCTTTTCCTCCTGAAAATAATAATACAGGTTTTTCAAACTGCGCTACAACTTCTCTAAAAATATAAATAGCTTCGCTTTCTAAGGCGCCTACTTTTATCGTATTTTCTAAAGTTTTTGATGCTATTTTTGATACTTTTTTTGATATTGTAGCTGTTTTTTCTATTGTTATAATGTCCATAATGATACTCTTATTTTTAAATATGTAAACCGCATTCTCTGTTACTTTCTACCTTTGTTGGATCAAAATATTTGAACTCATTTGGTAATTTATGGGTTTCTAAATACCCATCTAAATCTTCATCCGACCAATGATAAAAAGGACTCACTTTTAAAATTCCATCTTTACTAAAGGATAAAATATCGATACCATCTCTAAAAGCTGTTTGTCCTTTTCGAAGATTGGTAAACCATATTTCAGGCTGATGAATTTTCATAGCTCTTTTAAAAGGTTCTAATTTTACTTGTTCGGTAAATTTTGCATGATTTTGATCATCAACCGAAGGAAGTCCCATAATAACAGTACGATGTGCTACGGTTTGTTTCGGCACATATAAATCAACATTTAAGTGTAATGTTTCAATCAGTTCTTCGGCGTGTTTATAGGTTTGGGGGGTGTTATAACCTGTGTCGCACCAAATAACTTTTATATTGGGACTTTCTTGGGATATTAGGTGTAAAATCGCTACTTCATAAGGTCTAAAGTTTGTGGTAATAATATTTTTTTTATCTAAATTAAAAACCCATTGTACAATTTCTTTTGGACTTAGTTTTGCTAATTTTTTATTTAAAAATTCTAAATTCAATTCGTTTTTTAAGCTCATTATTTCCCCCATTTTATTTTATTCCAAATTCTTTCGTGAAAAAAGTATAATACCATTTTTGTTATTAATTCGATGCTTCCTATTGAAAATGCTAGGGCTAATTCTCCTGTGATAAACCATGATATTAAAACCGTATCTATCGTACCGATTATTCGCCAACTTATTGATTTCACAATACTTCTCCAGGTGTTTTCAGACCCTTTTTCAGTTTGATTATCGGCCTCTTTATTTGGCTTATTTTGTTTTATTTCTTTTATTAATTGTTCTAAAATCATTTCAAAATACTATTTCCCTATCGGGTAACTAGGTTTTAAGATTACAAATGTATTAATTCAAATTAGATAACAAAAAAAATAAAGGTAAAATTTATAAAAAAAACTAAAAATTGTAGTAAAAAAGCATGCAAGAATTTTTATACTAAATCAGCAAGCGTGGTATTTTTCAATACTTGTAAGGTACTATCTCTAACTTGTATCATCAATTTACGAACACCACAAGCCTGTTCATCGGGGCAATCACTACATTTTTCATAATAGTTTAAACTCACGCAAGGTAGCATTGCTATTGGTCCTTCGAGGGTTCTAATAACATCGGTCATTTGTATTTCTGATGCTTCTTTTAGCAGATAATATCCTCCACCTTTTCCTTTTTTCGCACCTAAAAAACCTGCTTTTCGCAATGTGAGTAAAATACTTTCTAAAAATTTATGTGAAATATTTTCACATTCGGAAATAGTGGCTATTTGCATTTTTATTCCGTGTTCTTGCCTAGCAATGTATGTTAGGGCTTTAATTCCGTATTTTGTTTTTTTAGATAGCATACCCCAAAAGTACACTTTTTATTTAATTTTTTATTATTTGTTATTTTTCTAAATTATTTTTATGAGTTATTTTTATGATTTTCTAATGCTTGTTTTAAGTCGTTTATAATATCTATTACATTTTCTAAACCGACAGAACATCGAACTAATCCATCGGTAATTCCTACTTCCAACCGATCAATTTCGCTTAATTTACTGTGTGTTGTTGATGCTGGATGTGTTATAATAGTTCTGGTATCGCCTAAATTTGCTGATAAAGAACACATTTTTATACTGTTTAAAAACTTGCGTCCTGCATTAATGCCTCCTTTTATTTCGAAGGCTACAATATTTCCACCAAATCGCATTTGTTTTTTGGCGATTTCATATTTTGGATGCGATTTTAAAAATGGATATTTCACTAAATTTACCTTCGGATGATTTTCTAAAAACTCCGCTACTTTTAAGGCATTTTCACAATGTTTTTCCACACGAATACTTAATGTTTCTAAACTTTTTGATAAAACCCACGCATTAAAAGGTGACATTGCAGGACCTGTATTTCTTGAAAACAGGTAAATTTCTCGAATTAAATCGGCTTTTCCAACAGTTACTCCGCCTAAAACTCTTCCTTGTCCGTCAATTAATTTGGTTGCCGAATGAATGACTAAATCGGCACCAAAATCAATAGGATTTTGCAAATAAGGCGTCGCAAAACAGTTATCTATTATCAATAATAAGTTATGTTTTGTAGCAATTTCACCAAGCAATTCTAAATCAATAATATCAACTGCTGGATTTGTTGGCGTTTCGGCATATAAAATTGTAGTATTTGGCTGAATTAAACCTTCAATTTTTTCAAGTTGATTTATATTAAAATAGCTCGTTTGAATATTCCATTTTGGAAAGTATTTAGTAAACAAACTATGTGTTGAACCAAATACAGACCTGCACGAAACAATATGATCTCCCGAATTTAACAAGGCTCCGAAAGTCGAAAAAACAGCCGACATTCCTGTAGCAAAAGCATATCCTGCTTCGGCTTTTTCCATCGCTACAATTTTATCTACAAATTCCGTGGTATTAGGGTTTGAAAATCGGCTATATAAATTTTTATCTTTTTCTTCAGCAAAACAAGCACGCATATCTTCTGCATCTTCAAAAACAAAACTAGATGTTAGATATAACGGCGTAGAATGTTCCGAAAATTGTGAACGTTCGGTTTGGTTTCTTATCGCTTGGGTTTCAAATTGATAACTCATATTTGTTGTTTTTTATCTTTTAATGATTTTTTGCCAAGCGTAAAATATCGCCAAAAACACCTCTTGCGGTTACCTTTGCGCCCGCTCCTGCTCCTTGAATAACAATCGGTTTTTCGCCATAAGATTCCGTATAAATTTCAAAAATAACATCCGAACCTTTTAAACTTCCCAAAACAGAATTTGTTGGCACAGAAACTAATTTCACCGTTAAATTTCCTTTTTCTTTAGATAAATCGCCTGATAAATCACCAATATAACGCAATACATGATTGGGTTTTTGTGCGTTTTTTTTCTGCTGAAAAACAGTATTTAAAGCTTTTAAATTCGATAAAAAACCAGCCGAAGAGCTTTCTCTAAATGCTGTCGGAATTAAATTTTCAATGGCAATATCTTCCAATTCATTTTTTAAATCTAACTCACGTGCTAAGATTAATAATTTTCTAGCCACATCATTTCCACATAAATCTTCTCTTGGGTCTGGCTCGGTAAATCCCTTGTCAATTGCTTTTTGAAGTATTTCAGAAAAGGCTACATCATCCGAAGAAAAAGTATTAAATAAATAACTTAACGAACCCGAAAAAACGCCTCTAATTTTGGTGATATTCTCTCCTGAATCGTGTAATAATTTAATCGTATCAATTAACGGCAAACCTGCACCAACATTGGTTTCATACAAGTATGATTTATTATTTTTAGCTAAAGTATCTCTTAATTTTTTATAAAAACTATGCGATACGGTATTGGCTATTTTATTGGAAGAAACCAAATCGAAACCAGCTTCAATTAACGATGTATAATTTTCAATAAATTGATGACTTGCCGTATTGTCAACGGCTATTAAATTTTCTAAATGATGTTCTTTTGCAAAATCGATAACCGTATTTATAGCAGAAATTTCGGTGCTATTTTCTAAATCGATTTCCCAATTTTCATCAATTCCTTTTTCATTTAATAGCAATTTTTTAGAACCTGATACTGCAAAAATATTCAATTGAATTTTCTTTCTTTCAAGTACTGATTTTGTGTTTTCTATAATTTGATTAATTAAAGTTCCCCCCACTAATCCTTTTCCAAAAATGGCGATATTTATTTTTTTAGCAACTCCAAAAACCTGTCCGTGAATAACGTTTAAAGCTTTATGTAATTGCTGTTTTTTAACAACTAAACTCACATTTTTCCCTGAAATTGTGTTGTTAAAAAGCAACGGAACAATTTGATTTTTAATCAACGCATTATACGAATGATGAAATTCACTTAAATCTTGCCCAATAATTGAAATCACCGAAACATCGGCTATAATTGAAATTTGATGTACATCTTTGGTATAAAAATCACTTTCAAATTCTTGCTCTAATGCCTTTATAGCTTCTTCGGATTTACTTTTATCGATCACCAAACCGATGCCTCTTTCCGAAGAACCTTGCGACACAATACTCACACTTATTTCTTTATTACTTAACGCTTTAAAAATACGCGCATCTACGCCAACTTTTCCTAATAAACCTCTTCCTTCAAAATTTAATAGAGCAACATTATCTAAAACAGCAATCGATTTTATGCCTTTTGAAGTTGTTTTAGCCCTAATTAAAGTACCTGAATCGTTGGGTTTAAACGTATTTAAAATCCGAAGATTGATATTTTTTTCCAATAACGGGCTTATTGTTTTTGCATGTAAAATGGTAGCTCCAAAATTGGCTAATTCATTTGCTTCAGAAAAAGAAAGTGTTTCTATTTTTTGAGCATCGGCAACCAAATCGGGGTTTGCGGTAAAAATTCCATCAACATGCGTGTAATTTTGCAATTCATCAGCATTTAAAAAATTCGCCAATAACGATGCTGTATAATTACTTCCATTTCGTCCTAAAGTAGTAGTTTCTCCTTTTAAATTAGAGGCTATAAAACCTGTTACAATAGTTACTGTATTGTTATTTTTCTTAAAATATTTTTGTACATTTTCTTTTGATATTTTTATAATTGGCTGTGCATTTCCAAAATTTTCAGCTGTTTTTAATAGCTTTCTGGCATCGGTAATTTTTGCTGATATCCCTTTTTGCGTTAAAAGTTCAGTAACTGTTTTTGCTGATAAAATTTCTCCTTGTGCTAGAATTTCATCTTTTATTTTTGGGCTAAAATCACCTAATAAAAAAACACCTTCAAAAAGTTTTTCTAAATGTGTAAATTCTGATGAAAAATCAAGCAGTGGCGTTAATTTTGATTGCTCAAATTTAAAAGCTTCAAACTGCTGTTGATAATTTTCATTTTTAGCGGATTTTTCTAAAATTTCTTCTAGTTGATTTGTTGCATTTCCTCTTGCCGAAACAACTACTGCTATTTTTTCTTGATTATTTATTTTTTCTTCAATAATAGAAATCACATTGCTAATTCCGTTATTTGACAACGATTTTCCTCCAAATTTGATTATTTTTATGTTCTTATTTTTTAATTTTGGATTAAAAATTGGGCTGATTATTTTTTCTAATTGCTTGTATTCCATTAAAAAAGCATCGTGTCCGTGTACCGAATTTATTTCATTGTACGTTACATTATCATGTACTAAAGCGAGTTCTTTTTGCGTTTCTCTATTTTCTTCGGCGGTAAAAAACAAATCAGAATCAACGCCAATAATATGAATATCGGCTTCAATTTTTTCTAAAATATCGGCATTATTTTGTCCTTTGGTAACATCAATCGTTTTTAATAATTGATTCATTAATTTATAGGATGCCAACTGATAGCGTTCCTGTAATTTTTCACTGTGATGCAACAACCAACTTTCGACATTAAATATTTCAGAATTTTCCTTTTTTGAGCGATGAAAACGTTCTTTAAAAGATTTTGGCGTTCGGTAACATAGCATAGCGTGCATACGAGCATCATGTACAGGATTGCTTGAATTCACTAAAAATTGTTCTTGAATTTGACAATTTGCAATTAACCAATCGGTAGCTTTCCAATCGGTGGCTATTGGAATGAATTTTTGAGTTATTTTAGGATTTAAAACCGCCATTTCCCAAGCAATTCCACCGCCTAAAGAACCACCAATTAAAGCAAATAATTTTGTTATTTTCAGTTTTTCTAATCCTTTTAAAAATAGTGTTGCAATATCTCTAGCGATAAAATTTTTATACGCATCAATTAAAAAACCATCGTAGCCATTTCCAGGAATATTAAAACATAAAACTGTATATTTAGTCGTATCAATAGCTTTATTTTTTCCGATTAAATCTTTCCACCAGCCATTTTTTGGATTTGCAACATTGCTATTTCCTGTTAATGCGTGATTGATTAAAACCACGGGCGCTGTGCCTAACTCTTTGCCAAAAACTTCATAACTTAAAGGGATTTTTTCGAAAAAAAGTCCATTTTCTGTCGTAAAGTTGGTAATATTTATCTGTAAAAGTTGCTGTATTAACATATTATATTTTTAAAAAAGAGCTGGTTAAATCATTTTTTAAATCCTCAATATTTTCTAATCCTACAGATAAACGAATTAAATCACTGCTAACACCTGCACTTTGTTGTGCTTGTTCGCTTAACTGTTGATGCGTGGTGCTTGCAGGATGAATAATTAAAGATTTTGTATCGCCAATATTGGCTAATAATGAAAATAATTTTGTAGTATCCGCCACTTTTTTAGCCGATTCATAGCCACCTTTTACGCCAAAGGTTACAATACCACTTTGTCCTTTTGGTAAATATTTATCTGCTAATTTTTTATATTTACTACTTTCCAATCCTGGATAATTCACCCAAGCAACCGCTTCTTGATTTTCTAACCATTTGGCTAATTCCAACGCATTTTCACTGTGTTTTTTAATTCTGATGTTTAAGGTTTCCAATCCTTGGATAATATTAAACGCATTTGTTGGGCTTAATGCGCCACCAAAATCACGCAATCCTTCTAAAATTAATTTAAAAGTATAAGAAGATGCGCCTAAAACATCATGATAAACCAGCCCGTGATATCCTGCAGATGGTTCTGTAAATTCTGGGAATTTACCATTTGCCCAATTAAAAGTTCCTGCATCAATTATTGCGCCTCCTAAAGACGTTCCGTGTCCGCCGATATATTTTGTCAATGAATGAATTACGATATTTGCACCGTGCTGAATCGGGTTTAATAACGCTGGAGTTGCTACGGTATTATCAACAATAAAAGGAACTTCGGCTGTTTTTGCATGGTTTGAAATTGCTTTTAAATCTAACACATCTAACTTCGGATTTCCTAAAGATTCAACAAAAAAAGCTCTGGTATTTTCTTGTACTGCTTTGCCGAAATTATCAGGATTGGAAGCGTCAACAAAAGTGGTTGTAATTCCTAATCTCGGTAAAGTAACGCTTAATAAATTGTACGTTCCTCCGTACAAACTGCTCGATGCCACAATGTGGTCGCCTGCTTTTAATAAGGTTAATAATCCTGTTGCAATTGCCGCCGTTCCTGATGCGAAAACTACCGCTCCTATTCCACCTTCTAAACTCGCCAAACGGTCTTGTAAAATCTGATTTGTTGGGTTGTTTAATCGGGTATAAATAAAGCCCAATTCTTTTAATGAAAATAGGTTTGCAGCATGCTCAGAATTGTTAAAAACATACGATGTTGTTTGGTAAATTGGCACCGCGCGTGTTCCTGCGGTTTGTGTTGCGTCGTGTCCTGCGTGTAAGGCGTTTGTTGCAAATTTTTGTGTACTCATTTTTCTTGTTTTTTGAAATAATTAAAATTAAAACAAAAGTTACCTGCACCTAATTATTTTGATGCGCTTACTCGAAAAATGTTATGAAGAAATATAACAATTACAGCGAAGTAATTGTTTTTGAGTTATCTATCCAATTTTAGATAAATGAATCTAAAATTAAGTAGAATTTAGCACCTTCTTTGACTTAAACAAAGGGTTGCTAAGGCTTCACAGGGTCTAATCCCTCCGCCTTTCTTGATAACATTGTCAATAAGTTATTGAACTTTGTGAGGGCAAATATTCAAATATTATATTTTAATATCCTAATTTATTTTGATTTATTTTTAAAAACATCTATTTAGAAACACTTTAACATCAAAAAAACATCGCTCTTAGAACGTTATAAATTTTATTTTCATAAACTTAACAGGCTCTGAATAATCTATTTCTTAAAAAAATGTGTAGAAAAATTTTTATATTCAAGAATCAAAAAGTAAGATTACCCGTATCTTTATCTTTTTTAAACGCAAACTTTCAAGTAACATATATTATGACATCAGAAAAAAACATAGCATCTTATAAAACAGGATATTTCCCTGTTTCTCACGGACACGAACTTTATTTTGAATTATATGGAAATCCAAAAGGGATTCCTGTACTATTTTTGCACGGTGGTCCTGGAGCAGGTTTTGGAGAAAAAGACAAGCAATTTTTTGACCCAGAAAGATATAATGTGCTGTTTTTTGACCAACGAGGAACTTCAAAAAGTAAGCCTTTTGGAAGTATTGAAAATAATACCACCCAACTTCTTTTGGAAGATATTAATGCCTTATTGGATTATGTAAATTTCGAAAAAGTCTATGTTTTTGGCGGTTCTTGGGGAAGCACGCTTTCACTTGTCTATGCAATTCATCATCCAGAGCGTGTTTTAGGATTGATTATTCGAGGAATTTGGTTGGCAAATAAATACGCTTTTGACCATTATATTGGCGGTGGAATTAAAGAATTTTTCCCTGATGTTTGGAATCGTTTTAATAAATTAGTTCCTAAAGGTGAAAACCCTGTGGATTATTATTTAAAAATGATGACTTGCGATGATGAAGAAATCAGCAATAAATATGCGTATGAATGGGCTTTTTATGAAATGTCTTTTTATACAATTAACAAAATTACCGATACCGAAGAAGTTTTAAAAACCTTTTCGTATAAATCAATGGCGATTTTAGAAGCGCATTATATTAAAAATAATTGTTTTATTTCGGAAGATTTTATCATGAATAATATTGATAAAATTAAAGATATTAAAACCGCAATTGTTCACGGACGTTATGATTTTATTTGTACGCCAATTCAAGCTTTCAGATTGCATGAAAGTTTAAATAATTCAACATTAAATATTGAAAACGCAGGACATTCTTCTTCGGATGAACAAAATAAAATTGCGTTAATTTCAGAATTAAAAAGAATTACTTCTTAAAATCATTTTTCATACCTGTTTCAGTAAAGAAATCAAAAAAAACAAGCTTTAAAATACCTGATTTTTAACTTTTTGCAGTTAAAATAGTATCGTTATTTTATTGCTGTTATTTTGACCAAATTTTAACCAAAGTCAAAAGAATTTCCTTTTATTATTAAGATATTTGCATTGCACTTTTAAAACCTTTGCAATGCAAATAAAAATATCAAAAACAACCATACCGCTACTTTTATTGGTAGGATTTTATCCGTTTATGAGTTTCGCTCAACAGCTAAACCCTGTTTTAAAAGAACTTATCAATAAAGGATTACATAAAAGTCATACGGCTAATATTTATAATTTAGATGCCCAAAAAGCTAAAATAGATCAAAAATTAGCAAAATCGGTATTTTTACCCAATGTTACTTTTAACGGAAGTTTTGTACACTTAAACGAACCGATTACTTTTGATAACGATACGCAAAACCTTTTAATGGGAACACAAAAATTACTCATTAAAGAAGCAATCGGTATACCATTTAATAGCGCAATTCCAAGTAGTATTCCTATAAAAAATGTACCAAATCTTCAAGATGAAAATCTTTTAAAAGCGGCAGTTGATGTTGATTGGGTATTATTTAGCGGATTTCAAGCAAGCAACGCCTTAAAAGCAAGCAAGCACAAAGAGGCTTCTTTAACTTATTTGGGAATTGCAGAAAAAGATAAAATCGCCTTAAAAATTATAGAAACTTACGATCAATTAGCCTTGGTCTATGCTTCTAAAAAAGTACTAGCCATTTCTGAAAAATACTTAAACGAACAAGAACATTTTGTGAAAAAAGCGATTGAAAATGGCTTAGCAACGCCTATCAGTCGTAAAAAAATTGAAGTAGCACAGCAACAATTAGCTTCTAAAAAGTTAGCTTTTAATCAAAATAAAACTTTATTAATAGCAGTTTTAGAACAGCTTACTGGCGAAAAAATAAGCCATTTAAAATTGATAAATCCACAATTATTTCCACTAACTTTTAATCAAAATTTATTAGAAAATAACTTTAAAAATACAAATGATACTCCGAATGAAATACGTAATGAAATAAAAGCCTTAAAAGAAGCTGAAAAAGCAACACTTTATAAAGCTAAAATGGAAAAAAATAATTTCATTCCTAAAATAGCCCTAAAAGGACATTATGAATTTTTAGAAGATGATTTATCATTATTAGACCCGAAATGGTATGTAGGCGTTGGCGTAAAATGGAACGCTTTTGATGGTTTTAAAACAACTTTAAACAGTAAAAAAGCGCTTATTGAAAACCTAAAATATAAAGAGCAACGCAAACAGGCGCAAGAAATGATTGCTTTAAGCCTTGTAAAAGCAACACTCGATTATGAATCTTCCGTTCAAAATATTACAATAAGTGAAAAAGAAATTGATTTGACAAACGCCACTTATAATATGATAAATACACAATATAAAAACAATTTAGCCCCAATAAATGATGTCCTAGATGCCTTAACCGATTTAGAAAAAGCAAATTTTAAATTACAAGAATCTTATTTTAAGCAACGAAGAGCCATTACAAACCTGTTACACGCAAAAGGAATTCTTACTTCTTTTTATAATTAATACTCAAAAAAAAATGAATTTATTTAAAACTATTTTTATTGGAGCCACGGCATTAATATCACTTAATTCATGCACCAACAAGCAAACAATTACTCCATATAAAGGAAAAGTGAAGTTTGAAACCATGTCTATTAGTAGTAAAATAGCAGGGCGAATTGGCAACATATATGTAACCGAAGGACAAGATGTGAAAAAAGGAGATACCTTAGCTTTTATTGATATTCCTGAAGTAAATGCAAAAATGACGCAAGTAAACGGTGCTATAAAAGCTGCTAAAGGACAATTAAAAATGGCTTTTAATGGTGCCACAAAAGACCAATTAATTCAAATTGATGGAAAATTAAACGCAGGAAAAGCACAGTTAGAATTTGCGCAAGAATCTTTCAATAGAATGCGTGCAATGTATCAAGATTCATTAATAAGCCAGCAACAATTTGATGAAGTGAAAATGAAATTAAACATGGCAAAAGCACAAGTAACTGCCATAGAAGCAAAACGAAATGAAGCTAAAAATGGTGCCAGAACCGAGCAAATAGATCAAGCAAAAGGACAATTAGACCGTGCTATGGGTGCCAAGCAAGAAGTGCTTTCTGCAGCGAGCGAAAAATACATTATTGCGCCTACCGATATGTCAATAGAAACAATTAGCTTAAAGCAAGGCGAACTACTTTCGCCTGGTTACACTTTATTTAATGGCTATAAAAAAAGCAGTGTATATTTTCGTTTTACCGTGCCAGAATCAAAAGTATATAACTTTAAAACAGGTGCGCCAATTACGCTTATAAACCCGTATACAAAAGAAGAAATTCAAGGTAAAATTATCGCCATAAAACAGCTTGCTAAATATGCTGATATTACCAGTACCGCTCCTTTATATGAATTATCAGAAGCTATTTATGAGTTAAAAATAATTCCTTTAGATAAAAATATCGAAAAAACAGGTGAAAATAACGAGCAAATATTCTATCTAAATGCCACTGTTTTAATTAAAGAATAAAAGCATGAAAAAATTTATAAGATTATTAAAAATAGAGTTTTCACGCATCTTTTCGAACAGCGTGTTACTTGCTATTTTCTTTGGAGCGCCTATTTTATATGGAGTATTATTTGGTTTTGTGTATCAACAAGCAAAAGTAATAAACCTGCCGATTGTTATTATAGATCAAGATAACAGTCCAACAACTGACAAAATCATTGATGCTTTTAATGACAACGAAGGCTTAAAAATTAAAGATATAAGATATACGCCTGGCAATATTAAAGCAGAAATGCCAACCGAACAATATGTAGCTGTTATTACATTTCCTACAGATTTTGAGGCAGATGTTTTACAAAAACGACATCCTGAAGTACGTGTAGATTTGAATATGGCAAATATTTTAAACGCTAATACGGCTAGTAAAAATATTCAATCGGTACTAATGACTGTAAATGCAGGAATTGAAATTGAAGGACTTAAAAAACAAGGATTACATCCTGAACAAGCTATAAACGCTTACGAAAGTTTTAAAATAAATTTCAACAAATTATATAATTCAACAGGAAATTATGTAACGTTTATGCTTCCAGGATTGCTTGCTGGGATTATGCAACAAATTATATTTTTGGCAATGGCTTTGGTTTTTGCTAGAGATTTTGAAGATGGTTATTTTTCAAATTTAGTGAAAGAAAGTAAGTGGTCTTTGTATCATATTGTCCTTAAATCTACGCCTTTTTTTCTGATGATTCCTATTATGTGGACGGTCGTTAGCTTCTTTATTCCGTATTTTAATATTGATGCAGAAATTTATAGTTTTCCGATGTTAGTTTTAACTTTTTTAGTAACCTTATCATCAATGAGTATTGGAATGTTATTTTCTATTGCTTTTCAAAATCAATTAAAAGCAACCGAATTATTAATGGTTATTTCAACGCCCGCCTTTGTTCTTAGTGGTTTTACTTGGCCAACGATGGCGATACCAAATGCGATTTCAAATATTGCACAATATATTCCGCTTACTCAATTTTTGAGTGGCTTTCGAAAAATTGCCTTTTACGGAGGAAACCTAGCCTCTATTAAGCCTGAAATTTTAATGTTATTACTGATAAATTTTGTTGCTTTTTTTCTAATGATGGCATTACTTCAATATAAAATATTTTCGCACACTAAAAAACAAAAAAAGGTTTTAGATAATTTAGATGCTTAAATATCTTCAAAATTAAAACACTTGCGTAAAAAAACCTCCAAACTGTAATTTACAGCAACTTGGAGGTTTTTATTTTTTATAAAATAGCTTATTTTGATTTTCTAAACATCAACCAAAAACCGATTAAAACAAGTGGAATACTTAATACTTGCCCTGTGTTTAAAGAATTGAAAACCCAATCTTCTCTGCTATCAACTTGTGCTTTTTTCAAAAATTCAATAAAGAATCGCAATGACCATAAAACGACCATAAACAATCCAAATAAAAATCCTTCTTGCTTCTTTTTATCTGTTTTCCAATAAAAATGCCACAAAGCAAAAAACAACGCTAAATAACTAAACGCTTCATATAATTGCGTTGGATGACACGCCACAGTTTCTCCTGCTCTTTTAAAAATGACACCAAAACTACTTCCTGTTGGTTTTCCGTAGATTTCAGAATTAAAAAAGTTTCCTAATCGGATAAAAAAACCTGCCAAAGCAACGATAATTCCTACTCTATCTAGAATAAATAACCATGGTTTTTGCAAATGTTTTTTGGCGTAAAAATACAAAGCTATCGGAATACCAATCGCTGCTCCATGACTTGCAAAACCTGTGAAACCTGTGAATTTCCAAGAACCATCGGCTAATTGTTTCATCGGTAAAAATATCTCTAATAAATGGTTTTGATAATAATCCCAACTATAAAAAAACACATCACCTAAACGCATTCCTACCAACATCGATACGAATACATACATAAATAATGGATCTAATTTTTCGGCAGGAATGTTGTCATTTATAAAAATTTTCTTCATTAAATGAAGTCCTAATACAAATACGGTAACAAACATTAAGCTGTACCAACGAATACCGAAGCTTCCTATTTTTATAATTTCAGGGTCTAAATCCCATACGATGGATAAAAAATTCATGTATTATTTTATTTTATGTCATTACATTAAAACGACTATTATTTATTTTCTTTTTTTGACACAGGCTTTTCAGGCACTGGATCATACCCGCTTCCACCCCACGGATGACAGCTAAAAATTCTTTTCAAGGCTAACCAACCGCCGCTAAATAATCCATGTTTCTGCAATGCTTCTATGGTGTAACTAGAACACGTTGGAGAATATCGACAGCTTGCGGGTGTAAATGGTGAAATTGCTGTTTGATAAAATCGCACCAATAAGATAAACGGATAAGCTAAAATTTTCTTCAAGTTTTTATCTTCTTTTTAATGGCTATTTTCTTAATTGATAGAAAAACTTGTTCCGTCTTTTCCATCTTTTAATTGAACGCCTAAAGCTAACAATTCATCACGAATTTGGTCAGATAATGTCCAATCTTTATTTTCACGTGCTTCTTTTCGTAGCTTGATTAATAATTCAACAACACCATTTACTTTATCCGAAGAATTTCCTTGAATTGCTTGATTCATCAATCCTAAAACATCAAAAACAAAAGCGTTTAGAGTTGTTGTAAATTCTGATAAATCTGTTTGGGTTAAACTTGCGGTATTTTCTTTTATTTGATTGATTGTTTTTACAGCTTCAAATAAATGAGAAATTAATACAGGCGTATTAAAATCGTCATTCATGGCGTTATAACAGTCTTTTTTCCATTTCTGAACATCAAAAGTAGACGTATTTCCTGCTTCAATTTTTTCTAAGAAGTTTACTGCTTCCATTAATTTTGAATGTCCTTTTTCTGATGCTTCTAAGGCTTCTCCTGAAAAATCTAAAATGCTTCTATAATTGGCTTGCATATTAAAAAAACGAACGACACTTGCTGAAAAAGCTTTTGGTAAAATGTCATTTTCTCCTGATAAAATTTCATTTGGTAAAATAAAATTCCCTGTTGATTTTGCCATTTTCTGACTATTTAACAATAACATATTGGTATGCATCCAATAATTTACAGGCGAAACACCGCTACAGGTTTGCGATTGCGCTATTTCACATTCGTGATGCGGAAATTTTAAATCCATTCCACCACCGTGAATATCAAATTTTTCACCTAAATATTTCGTACTCATTACTGAACATTCTAAATGCCAACCAGGAAAACCATCGCTCCAAGGCGAAGGCCAACGCATAATATGACGTTCATCAGCTTTTTTCCAAAGTGCAAAATCTTGTGGGTTTTTCTTATCCGATTGTCCATCTAAAGTTCGAGTATTATGAATGGCATCTTCAATTTTTCGTCCTGAAAGGATTCCGTAATTACCCGTTTCATTATATTTTAACACATCAAAATATACCGAACCATTTACTTGATAGGCAAAACCTTTTTCGATGATTTCTTTAATCATTTCGATTTGCTCGACAATATGTCCTGTTGCCGTTGGTTCGATACTTGGTGGTAAAAAATTGTAGTTTTTTAAAACATCATGAAAATCAACCGTATACTTTTGTACCACTTCCATCGGTTCAATTTTTTCTAAACGTGCTTTTTTAGAAATTCTATCTTCGCCCTCATCGGCATCGTTTTCTAAATGCCCTGCATCAGTAATATTACGCACATAACGCACTTTATACCCCAAATGCAATAAATAACGATACACAACATCAAAAAACATAAACGTTCGTACGTTTCCTAAATGAGCATTGCTATACACGGTTGGTCCGCAGACGTACATACCTACGTATCCGTCGTTTACAGGTTTAAAAAGCTCTTTACTTTTTGATAAAGAATTGTATACTTTTAACTGATTTTCTTGATATAATTTCATACGAAAAATGACTATTAATAGGTGCTAAAGATAAGTAAAAGATAGGTATTTTATAAAAAATAATGAATTGGAATTTTAGTGAATTTTATGTTAAATAAAAACAAGATAATCGTTAATTATTTTTTTGATTCCTTGCCTTTTGAAACCTATTTTAGTTCTAAATTTACTTTTCTGTTTTTTCAGATTTTAAACAGGGATTCAAAAACAATATAAATGCAAAATAATACCTTAACTTGGCAAGATTTTATCAAAATAGAAATGCGTATCGGAACGATTATGAGTGCCGAAATTTTTAAAGAAGTGAAAAATCCTGCGTACAAAATGCAAATTGATTTCGGTGAATTTGGCATTAAAAAAACATCGGCACAAATCACCAAATTATATACGCCAGAGGAATTAATCGGAAATCAAATTATAGCGGTTATCAACTTTCCTAAAAAACAAATCGCCAACATGATGAGCGAATGTTTAGTATTAGGTGCCATTGGTGATAGCCACGAAATTTCTTTAATTTCTGCGGATAAAAAAATGAAAAATGGAACACGAATCGGATAAAATTACAACAACATAAAAAATGTTTATCAACAAAGCAACGTGTGATATTCACATAGGTAAAAGTGCTGGAAAAAACTTACTTAGTGATATTTACAAAGCCAAAAAATCAGTAAAAATTGTATCACCTTATTTATCTGCTTCTTTGGTTCGAGAACTCATCAAATTAAAAAATAGAAAAATAAATATCGAATTAATTACATCCGATACTATTGAAGATTTTAAAGGAGATGCAGACAAAAATATTCATCAATTAATCATTCAACATAAAAATAAAAACAACATTCCTAAAAAATGGCAGGCTTTTTCACAAATCATATTATTTAGTATTCTTGGAGTTGTAGCTACGATGCTATATGCTTTTTATCAAACCGAAGATGTAAGAATTGCTGTTGGATTTATCCCTATAATCATTTTACTTATTAGTTATATTTCTGTTCGAAAAAAAGCTAAAAAGAAACAGAAAAACAGGTATAAATATTCGCAACTTTTTCCTTTTAAAGTATATATGTCGCCTTACAAATCAAAATTAAGCGATTCTTTTATTCATAGTAAAATTTATATTATTGATGATAAAATTGCGTATTTAGGTTCGTTAAATTTTACGGTAAGTGGTTTTAAAAATAACTACGAAACAAGTATCAGAACTGAAGATTCTAAAGCAATTCGAGAAATTAAAAAAGAGTTTTATCAATTATTTAATCATTCGGATTTGCATGAAAAAGACATTCAACTTTGGGGAGCCGAATTGTATGAAACTACTAAAAAATAAATTTTAGAAAAAGTACAAAAACTAAAAAACATACATAAAACACAAAAAAATGACAAAATTATTTTTATCCATCAGCTTAATTGCGATCGCCACGCTTTTTACTTCTTGTAAAAAAGAAGAAAATAAACAAGAAAATCAGCAAAAAACACAAGAGAAAAGAACTGCGTTAAAAAACACCGCATTTACGAAAGTTTTAGAAGATTATAACCAAGGGAAATTCAACTTAAACCCGATTAATGCGACCAATGCTGGTGATAATCGCTTTAATGATAAATTTCCAAATAGTTTATCGGAAGCGTATCAGCAAAAAAATAACGCTTTTTATACTGATTTTAAAGCAAAAATACTTGCTTTTAAGGAATCGGATTTAAGCGAAAGTGAGCAAATGAGCAAAGCCGTTTTAGTGTGGGATTGCGATATGGCACTAGCACAAAACAGTTTTAAGAATGATATTTTAATGCCGATAAACCAAATGTGGACGGTCAATTTAACGATGGGAACTTTTGCAAGTGGTAGCGGTTCACAACCTTTTGAAACCGTAGAAGATTATCAAAATTGGCTAAAAAGATTAAACGGATATCATATTTGGTTAGAAAATGCGATGAAAAATATGCGTCAAGGAATTGCGGAAAACTATGTGTTACCAAAATCTTTGGTTTTAAAAATAATTCCACAATTCCAATCATTGGCAGAAAGTAATATCAAAAATCACTTGTTTTATACGCCGATAAAAAACGTACCAAATACTTTTTCAGATGCTGATAAAAAAATAATAACTCAAGATTATGCAAAAATTTTAGAGGCTAAATTAATTCCTGTTTTTAAAAAAATGTACACTTTCTTAAAAACAGATTATTTAAAATCTGGTAGAAAAACCAGTGGAATTGATGCGATTCCAAATGGAAAATCATATTATGCACACGCCATTAAAAATTACACGACTACCGAAATGACTGCTGATGAAATTCATGAATTAGGATTGCGTGAAGTGGCACGTATTTTATCAGAAATGGAAAAAGTAAAAAAGGAAGTAGGTTTTACAGGAAGTTTAAAAGATTTTTTCAATGATGTTCGTGATAATAAAAAATTAATGCCTTACAAAACGCCGAAACAAATTATTGCTAATTTTAATGCGATTCATGCTAAAATGAAACCGCAATTAGCCAAATTATTTGGGAACAAACCCAAAACACCTTTTACGGTTATGCAAACCGAAAAATTCAGAGAAGCATCGGCAAGTGCTGAATATAATGCGGGTTCATTGGACGGCACACGTCCAGGTGTTTTTTACGTACCAATTCCTGATGCTACAAAATACAATGTATTTATGGACGAAGCATTATTTTTGCACGAAGCCATTCCAGGGCATCATTATCAGGTTTCATTAACGCAGGAAAATGATGATTTACCAGATTTCAGAAAAACCTTATGGTACAGTGCTTATGGCGAAGGTTGGGCGTTATACACGGAAAATTTAGGAAAAGAATTGGGTTTATATAGCGACCCTTATCAATATTTTGGAATGTTGGGTATGGAAATGCACCGAGCAATTCGTTTGGTTGTTGATACAGGGATTCACGCCAAAGGTTGGAGTCGTGAGAAAGCCATTCAATATTCGTTGGATAATGAAGCGGAATCTGAAGTGAGTATTATTTCAGAAATTGAGCGTTATATGGCGAATCCAGGACAAGCGTTATCGTATAAAATTGGTCAATTAAAAATTAGCGAATTAAGAGCAAAAGCGAAAAAAGAATTAGGAAATAAATTTGATATTCGTGAATTTCACCATCAAATTTTAGAAACGGGTTGTATTCCGTTGGCGTTGTTGGAAGATAAAATCAACAAATGGATTATTGCGAGTAAATAAAAAAATTAGAACTATTATAAAAATCTCTTCTGAAATTGAGGAGATTTTTTTTTGGAGCTATTTCCCGCTTTCCGCACTCGCTCTTTTTTTTGAAGAAAAATCAAAAAAAAGGAGCTCAAACAATTGCTTCAATCGGGGCTAAGCTTATTTACTAAATTTCGTTTTTCACTATTTATTCATTTTTTGTTTTTTTTATTTCTTTAAAAAGTTTATTTTAATAGATTTTAAGAGCATAAAAAAATCTTCATATTAAATTAATCATAAAAGCAATGACAAAAGCAATGACAAAAGTATTAATTACAGGTGGTACAGGTTTGGTAGGCAACAAATTGCAAGATATTTTTAAGCAAAAAAGCATTGATTTTTCGATTTTGACAAGAAATCCGAAGAGAGTAAATGAATTTAAGTGGGATATTTCACAAAAATACATTGATAAAAAAGCGTTTGAGAATGTTACACATATTATTCATTTAGCGGGTGCAGGAATTGCTGATAAACGCTGGACATCACAACGAAAAGAAATTTTAATTAATAGTCGAGTAGCTTCTTCTGATTTACTTTTTGATACTATTAAAGCATTAAATATTCGGTTAGATGGTTTTATATCGGCATCTGGAATTGGCTATTATGGCGCAATTACTTCGAATACAATTTTCACCGAAACTGACGTTCCTCAAAATGATTTTATTTCAAAAGTATGTGTTGCTTGGGAGAAATCGGCAAATCAATTTACGGAATTAAACATTCCTGTTACTATTTTGCGAACTGCTGTGGTACTTTCTAAATCTGGCGGAGCTTTATCAAAAATAAACACGCCTTTATTTTTAGCATCTTTAGGAAATGGCACGCAATATATGCCGTGGATTCATATAGATGATTTATGTAATTTATATGTAAAAGCTATAGAAAACAGACAATTTACAGGAATTTATAATGCGGTAGCTCCTGAACATCAAACGAATAATAGTTTTACAAGAACACTTGGTGATATCATTAAAAAACCGATTTTTCCATTAAATGCCCCTGCTTTTGTATTGCAAATTATTTTAGGCGAAATGGCGGATATTTTATTAAAAGGTAGTCGAATTTCTGCTAAAAAAACAGCGGAAAATTATACGTTTAAATATCCTGAATTAAAAATAGCTTTGGAAAATATTTATCATCAAAACTAAATTATAAATCAAAAACTAGCAATAATTAAAACAAGGGACTTTGTAATTAAAGTCCCTTGTTTTAATACTTAATTTTATTATTATCTCTAAAAATCTTGATTTACATCCCAAGCTTCTAAAATTTCTTTTAATGTTTTGATAAACATCCCTCCTAAAGCGCCGTTTACAACTCGATGATCGTACGAATGACACACCATCATTTTTTGACGAATCCCTATAAAATCGCCTTCTGGCGTTTCAATAACTGCAGGTTTTTTCACAATCGCTCCTAAGGCTAAAATCGCTACTTGCGGTTGATTGATAATTGGCGTTCCAGTGATACTTCCAAAACTTCCTACATTGGTAACTGTGTACGTTCCGCCTTGAATATCGTCTGGTTTTAACTGATTTCCACGAGCTTTCACAGCCAGATTATTTACCTGTTTAGTGATGCCAACTAAACTTAATTGATCGGCATTTTTAATAACTGGCACGATTAAATTTCCATCAGGCAAAGCTGCTGCCATTCCTAAATTAATATTACCTCTTTTGATAATTTTATCGCCATCAACAGCAATATTTATCATCGGATGTTTTTTAATTGTTTGCGCTACGGCTTGCATAAAAATTGGCGTAAATGTTAATTTTTCACCTTCTCTTTTTTGATATGCATTTTTAACTTTATTTCTCCAAGCTACAATATTAGTTACATCAATTTCTATGAAAGACTGCACATGTGCTGATGTTTGTACAGAATCGACCATATGTTTTGCCACTAATTTGCCCATGCGGGTCATGTCGATAATTTCGTCTTGCCCCGTTAAAGTAAGTGGTACTGATGGTTTTTTTGTAACTTTTGGCGTTTCAACTTTTACTGATTTTACGGTATTTTGTACGGTATCAGTTGCTTTAATTTTATTTTTTCTATCTTTTAAATAAGATAAAATATCTGTTTTGGTAACTCTGTTTTCTTTTCCTGTTCCTTTTACGGTTTCCAATTCTTCAAGTGAAATTCCTTCTTCTTTGGCGATATTTTTCACTAAAGGCGAATAAAATCGATCACTCTCGGAAGTATCTATTGTTTTAGAAACGGTATTTTTAGCTTCTGAAATTGTTTTTTCTACTGCAACGATAGCTTTTTTAGTATCTTCTCGTTGATTTTCATCCTGATTTTCTTGATGATTTTCTTGATTTCCTGCTATTTCAATAATTGCAATCGTTTGACCAACTTGCACAACGGTATCTTTATCGAATAGAATTTCAACTAAAGTTCCTTCCACTTCACTTGGCACTTCACTATCGACTTTATCGGTTGCTACTTCAACAACGGTATCATCAATATCAATTGTATCTCCAATTTCTTTAACCCAAGACGTGATAGTTGCTTCTGCAACACTTTCTCCCATTTTCGGTAATTTCAATTCGTATCTAGCCATAGTATCCGTTTTTTTTAAGGTACGCAAAGTTACTAAAAATCGAGCATTTTTTTATATTTTTAATGATTTAAAAAAAAGTTAAATTTACCAATTATTGAATTATTATCAGAAATAATACAATAAAAAAATACTTATCACACAAAAACTATTTTAAAAAGCATTAAAATTACACATTTATCATCAAAAGTGATAATCAATAATTTATGATACTGGTTATACCCAATTTTTAGGTGTTTTTAAAACATGTACTAATTTCGCTTCTTCGCTTCCTTCTTTTGGATGATGATCGTATTTCCATTGCACAACAGGCGGTAAACTCATCAAAATACTTTCTATGCGTCCGTTTGTTTTTAGCCCGAATAATGTTCCTCTATCGTGTACTAAATTAAATTCTACATAGCGTCCTCTTCGTATTTCTTGCCAATCTTTGTGTTCTTTTGCATAGGGAATTTCTTTTCTTTTTTCGACAATTGGCACGTATGATTCTAGAAAACTATCTCCTATTTCTGTTACAAAATCATATCTATTTTCGATTGAAAACTCAGGAGTTTCTTTTAAATAATCAAAAAATAAACCTCCAATTCCACGAGCTTCTTCTCTGTGAGTATTCCAAAAATAGTTATCACAAGTTTCTTTAAACTTCGGATAAAAAGCAGCATGATGTTTATCACAGGCTGTTTTACAAACGCTATGAAAATGGGTTGCATCTTGTTCAAATAAATAATACGGTGTTAAATCTTGACCGCCGCCAAACCATTGTGTAACGATGTTTCCTTTTTCATCATACATTTCAAAATAGCGCCAATTTGCGTGTACTGTTGGCACAAATGGGTTCTTCGGATGCAACACTAAACTTAATCCACAGGCAAAAAAATCACCATTTTTAACGCCGAATTGTTTGCGTAATACTTCTGGTAATTCTCCAAAAACTTTTGAAATATTCACACCGCCTTTTTCAAAAATAGTTCCATTTTCGATAACACGAGTTCTTCCACCACCACCTTCGGCACGTTTCCAAGTATCTTCTTGAAATTTTGCACTGCCATCAACTTGTTCCAATTTTTCGGTTATGGTATCTTGTAATTTTTCTATGTATTTGTAAAACTTATCTTTCATTTATGGGTAATTCTTGATTATTTATACTGAATTTATCGCTTAACTTAACACTAAATTTTGATGCAAAAATACTTATTCTAATACTTCTTTTAACTGAATTTTCTTAATAGTTTCGGTTGTTGCAGCAGTTACTGATAAAGGCAATACTAATAGTACACCAACAAATGGAATTAATAAAAACAACATAAATACGATTCCGTTTCCAATAGCGAGTCCTTTATTTTTGTTTACAAAATTGATGCTTTCTTTGTATTTAAAATGACGTTCTAAAGTGTAATCTACATTTCCAAAACCTGCGTAATACGCCTGCATCAGAAATAATAAAATGGTAAATATAATTCCAACAAAAGGGATTAGACTAAGCAATAAAATGGGAATTGTAAAAAATAATTCTCTCGATAAATTACGTATATTTATTCGAATTCCTCTAATTAATTGTTCCTGAAATGATGTTTTTCGATGTCCGTGTATTGCTGGATTTAAATACGCTTCAATTTTTTCTGATACAGGACTCATAAAAGGAGCTGATAACGCCATTACAATATGTTTGTAAAGTATCAACCCGATAAGTAAAATTGATAATCCACTTAAAAAAGTACTAATCATTTCAAAGGTTTCTTTGCCAAAATCCCATTTCCAAAAATTAGCGATATAATGTCCAATATCATCTGATAAAGCGTAGGCTGAACTTGCGATTATAATGGCAGTAAAAACACTTATTAATATCGGAATTGTAAAATATTTCCATAATTTCAATTTTGATATTAATTGAAAAGCTCCGAAATAGGCTTTAATAGCTTCTAATATATTTTTAATCATTTCTTTTTTTATATTTTTTATATTTCGACTAAATTAAAAAACCTCTTTCTAAAAAGAAAGAGGTTTTAAAGTATTTTAACTATATTTTCAATGTATTATCAACATTTATTTGATTACAGCTTTAATAAATTCATCTAATTCTTGTTCGTTGATTTTATTAACTTCATCCCAGCCCATTTTTTTGGTTGGTGATAACGCTCCTCTTTTAAAATCTAAAATTCTTTTGTTATCTGTAATTAAATATGCTGATGGATAATCTAGTTTATGAATAAATCCTGCTACTTTTAAGGAAGATCTATTTTCTAATTTTTCTTTGGAAGGCACTAAAAATATTCTTTTATCAAGTTTTTCTGCCATTCTGGTAACCCCTTTTTCTAAATCTGAAAAAAGCATGATAAACGTTACTTTACCATCATATTTTTCGACCATTTTATTCAATGCTGGAATTTCTCCCCAACAAGGCGCACACCAAGTGGCTGCGGCAAGCAAAACGATAGGTGTATCAATAGCATCAGTACTTATGGTTTCTCCTTTAATTGATGTGAAATTATAATTAGAGATATATTTATCTTTAATACAATTATATACTACATCGTCTAACATTGCAGCGTCATTACTTGCTGTAGAAATACACTCTTCAACAATATCTTTGTAATAAATTCTCTTTTGAGAAAAGCCTTGTGTTGCTAGCAATAAAGTTAATATAAGTACTATTTTATTCATTTTTAATAATTTAAAAGGGAGTTACAGTTTTAAACCTTATACTCTTTTACCGCATCAATAAATGCTTTTGCATTTTCAAGCGGAATGTTAGGTAAAATTCCGTGCCCTAAGTTAACAATATATTTATCTTTACCAAACTCATTTATCATTTGGTGTACCATTTTTTTAATTTCAGCTGGTGGCGACAATAACCTTGAAGGGTCAAAATTACCTTGTAATGTAATATTTCCACCTGTTAAATAGCGTGCATTTTTAGGAGAACATGTCCAGTCAATTCCTAGAGCTGCTGCGTTAGAATTTGCCATTTTATCTAAAGCAAACCAACATCCTTTTCCAAAAGCGATTACTGGTGCATCGTCTTTTAATGCTTCTATTATTTGATTAATGTATTGCCAAGAAAATTCATGATAATCGGTTGGTGATAACATTCCTCCCCAAGAGTCAAAAATTTGAACAGCATCTACACCTGCTTTCACTTTTGCTTTTAAATAAGCAATTGTGGTTTCTGTAATCTTACTTAGCAATTGGTGTGCCAAAACTGGTTTTGTAAAACAAAATTCTTTTGCTTTATCAAAATTCTTCGATCCTTGCCCTTGTACAACATAACATAAAATGGTCCATGGCGATCCTGCAAAACCAATTAAAGGAACCTCATCGTTTAACTTTTCTTTGGTCGCTTTAATAGCTTGCATTACGTAGTCTAATTCTATATTTACATCAGGAACAACCACGGTATCTAATCCTTTTTGATCTCTAATCGGATTTGGTAAATACGGTCCAAAATCTGGTTTCATTTGAACTTCGATATTCATTGCTTGTGGAATCACTAAAATATCAGAAAATAAAATAGCGGCATCCATACCAAATCTTCGGATAGGTTGTACAGTAATTTCTGATGCTAATTCAGGAGTTCTACAACGGGTAAAAAAGTCGTATTTTTTTCTGATTTCAATAAATTCAGGTAAATAACGTCCTGCTTGACGCATCATCCAAACTGGTGGACGATCAACTGTTTCGCCTTTTAATGCTCTTAAAAATAAATCGTTTTTTATCATTTTTATACTTTTTTACTTTTGATAATTCTTTATTTTTCAGATTTTTAATAATTTTTTAAAAGATAATTTTCATAAAATCATCAAAATATCATCAAAAAAAATTAACAAATAGTTATTTTTTTATTTACATTTTAGAAACAGCTTCCATTGCTTTATCAATCGCTTTTGCTATTTTTTTAAGGTCTTTTTTTGTTAAAGCGGATGCTAAAAACCATGCTTCAAACTGCGATGGTGGTAAAAATACGCCGTTTTTAATCATTGCCCAAAAGAAGGTTGCAAATTTCTTGGTGTCTGATGTTTGCGCTTGTTCAAAGTTGGTTACAGTAACATTTGTAAAGAAAGGGTTTACCATCGAACCGAATCTGTTCACGGTAACATCTACCTTATATTTACTTGCAGAACTTAACAGAAACTCTTCAATAACTTGTGCTGTTTCGTTAAATTTATCATACGGATTTTGTCTTTTTAATTCTGTTAAAGTAGCAATTCCTCCTGCCATTGCAATCGGGTTTCCACTTAACGTTCCTGCTTGATACATCCCTCCTAAAGGGGCAACTTCTTGCATAATTTCGTTACGAGCTCCGTAAGCTCCTACAGGGAAACCACCACCGATTACTTTTCCTAAACACGTAATATCAGCGGTTACGCCTAATAATTCTTGTGCGCCTCCAAATTTAGAACGGAAACCTGTCATTACCTCATCAACAATTAACAACGCTCCTTTCGATTCTAAGTATATTTTTAGTTCTTTTAAAAAGTTTGTATAAGGCACTACAACGCCCATATTTCCTGCAATCGGTTCTAAAATAACACCTGCGATATCGTCATGTGCTTCAAAATGTGCTTTTACACTTTCTAAATCATTATAAGTTGCGATTAATGTATTTTCTACGGCACCTTCTGGAACGCCTTTACTTCCTGGTAAACTCAAGGTTGCTAAACCAGAACCCGCCGCAACTAATAACGCATCTTGATGTCCGTGATAACATCCTGCAAATTTTATAATTTTATCTTTTCCTGTAAACGCTCTAGCCAAACGGATTCCACTTAAAACGGCTTCTGTTCCTGAATTTACAAAACGAACTTTATCCATTCCAGGAAAAGCATCACATACTATTTTTGCTAATTTAATTTCATTTTCTGTAGATGCTCCAAAAGAATAGCCATTTTTCAAGGCTTTTGTGATGGCTTTTTGCACTTTTTTATGACGATGTCCTAAAATCATCGGTCCATAAGACAATACTAAATCGATATAGGTATTATTATCAACATCGGTAATTTTACTTCCTTTTGCTTTTTTGATAAACAACGGATTTCCTCCTACTGATGAAAATGCTCTTACAGGAGAATTTACAGCTCCTACAAGGTTTACCAATCCTTTTTTATATAATTTTTGTGATTTTTTAAATTCCATTTTATAGTATTTTAATCTCTATTCTAGTATTTATATGCTTTTTATCAAGCAAAAATGTATCAAAAAGCTATTAAATAACTTCTCGATACAATTTTTGTATTTATAATACGTATCTATAAATCTACGATATATGACAATCTTATCTTGTCATAATATTATTATATTATCGTGTATCGTATTATTTTCTATTCAGAACTTTGGCAGCTTCTTTGGCAAAATACGTGATAATAATATCAGCTCCTGCTCTTTTCATTGACAGCAAACTTTCCATCATTACTTTTTCGCCATCAATCCAACCTTTTTCAGCGGCAGCTTTTACCATCGCATACTCACCACTTACATTATAACAGGCAATTGGTCGGTCAAAATTATTTTTTAAATCTCTAATAATGTCTAAATATGACAATGCTGGTTTTACCATTAAAATATCGGCTCCTTCTTGGTCATCAAAAGTTGCTTCACGCATTCCTTCATCTCTATTTGAAGGATCCATTTGATAGGTTTTACGATCACCAAAAGTTGGTGCAGAATCGGCAGCATCTCTAAAAGGCCCATAAAAAGCTGATGCATATTTTACAGAATATGCCATAATTGGCAAGTTTGCAAAACCTGTATTATCTAAACTTTCTCTAACCATGGCAATTGTTCCATCCATCATTCCTGAAGGCGCAACCATATCGACACCTGCTTTTGCGTGTGAAATTACTTGTTTGGCTAAATTGACCAAAGTGGCATCATTATCAACATCGTTATCATGGATAATTCCGCAATGTCCGTGGGAAGTATATTCACAAAAACAAACATCGGTAATTACGTATAAGCTTGGGTAATTCTTTTTGATAAAACGGATTGCTTGTTGCATAATTCCGTTGTCATTCCAAGTTTCTGTTCCTTCATCATCCTTTTTAGCAGGAATTCCGAATAATAAAACAGCAGGAATATTTAAGGCGACTACCTCATCTAATTCTTTTGAAATTCTATCTAAAGAAAAACGTTTAATTCCAGGCATCGAAACAATTTCTTTTTCGATATTTTCTCCTTCTTCAATAAATAAAGGATAGACAAAATCGTCTACGGATACTTTTGTTTCTTTTACTAATCTTCTGATTCCTTCGGTTTTCCTAAGTCTTCTTGTTCTAAACATAATTTTAGTACTAGTTTAAAAACTATTTTATTTTATATAAAAAACGCAGTCGAAATGTCTATTAAAAAAACCTCTTGACTGCGTTTTAGTTCATTTTTTATGCTTTTATAAAATGTGCATTTACTAATTCGAGTACACTTTCTACGGATGGTAATTTTGCAACTTGTACGTTTTCAAAATGCTTTCTAGCTTCTTTTGCGGTACTTTCACCGATACAAAAAGCGATTTTATTTTGAGTATTTCCAATATTACTCTCCGCATTTCCAATTACATAACTTTCCACTGTTGATGGGCTATAAAACAACACGCCATTATTATTTTCATCAATTTTAGATGGGCTTAACATTGTTTTGTAGGCTTCAATTTCGGTTACTGATATTTCGTTTTCTTTTAAGATATTTGGTAAGGTATCTAAACGTAAATCGCTACAAAAATAGGTTACTTTTTGTCCTTTTATTTCTTTTGATAAATAGCTTGCTAATTTCTGGGCATTTCTTTCTGATTTAACAACCTTCCCTATTTTTTGTTCGATTAATTTTTTAGTTCTACGCCCAACACAATAGATATTTTTGAAGTTTAATTCATCCGCAGTAAAAGAATTTGCGATTGCTTCCGCTCCATTTTGACTGGTAATAATTACATTTTCAATTTCATCTTTGATAACTTTAGGCGAGATTCTATTAAATCGAATTTTGATAAAATCACTATCTTGAACAGCAACAGATTCGTTTACTAATTCTTTTTGAGTTTCGGATAATTTTTTAGTAGAATAAATAGCGAATTCTTTTTCTTCGACTATTTGTTTTTTCATTAATTCCTTTCCTCCTTTATTGATGATATAATCGGCACAATCTTTTGCTAAAAAGCGATGACGGCCTACTTTCGCATTTTTGGTTACAGATATTTTCTTTTTTCCGTCTTCGCTTAGTAGTAATCCTTTAAAGTTTATTTCTTCAGTTTTAGGATCAACATAGGCTAACGCTCCGATTGGTGCAGTACATCCGCCTTCTAAAAGATTTAAAAATTCACGTTCGATACCTACACAAAGTTGGGTTTCATAATGATTTAATTGTTCACAAGCATCTTTAGAGAAATCATCATTATCAGAAACGGTAATCATGATAGCACCTTGTGCTGGCGCTGGAATCATCCATGAAAGGTTAATTGCTCCTTCTGGTCTTTTACCTAAACGCTCTAATCCTGCGGCAGCAAAAACAGCTCCATCCCAATCATTTTCTTCTAATTTTTGCAAACGAGTATTTACGTTTCCTCGTAAACCAACTACTTTATGTGTCGGATAACGATTTAACCATTGTGCTTTTCTACGCAAACTTCCTGTTGCAATAACACCGTTTGGCTGTCCGAAAAACTCTTCATTATCTTTTAAAACTAAAATATCGTTATAATTGGCACGTTTCAAAACAGCTCCCTGAATAATTCCTTCAGGTAAAACGGTTGGAACATCTTTTAAAGAATGCACGGCGATATCAATTTCACCACTTAACATGGCAAGATCAAGGTTTTTAGTAAAAACACCTGTAATTCCTAACTCGTGTAAGGGAGTATCTAAAATAAGGTCTCCTGTTGATTTTATGGGAACTATCTCACATTCATATTCTAATTCTTCTAGTTCTTTACGAACTTTATTTGCTTGCCACATAGCCAATTGGCTATCTCGTGTACCTATTTTAATTGTCTTCTGCATGGATAGTTTCTAAAGTTGCACCAAACACTTTTGCCATTACTTCGATACTTGTATTTATCGAAGTTTCTTCGGTTTTTAAGTGTTTTACAAATTGTGTAGTTATTTTCTGAATAAATCTAGAAGTAATTACTTCTGCTTGCGATTCATCAAAGTTTTTTATTTTTTTCTTATGAAAAGCAATTTCATCTTGTTGGATGATAATTAACGATTCTTTTAAGGCGGTGATTGCGGGTGTAAATTTGCGATGACTTAACCATTCTTTAAACT
The DNA here is from genome assembly GCF_021390755.1 of Tenacibaculum piscium. Lineage (NCBI taxonomy): Bacteria > Pseudomonadati > Bacteroidota > Flavobacteriia > Flavobacteriales > Flavobacteriaceae > Tenacibaculum > Tenacibaculum piscium. The sequence goes on from NZ_JAJGWR010000002.1 coordinate 434,489, forward strand.
CATTTTTATGAGTTTGTATAATTTTTTCAGCTTCGGGTATTTCTTGCTGACGAATGGCTAAAGTTTGATCGGTTATTTTTGATAATTCATCAACATTTACCAAGGTAACGTTTGGTAAATCTGCTACTTCTTTCGATACGTTTGCAGGCATTGATAAATCGAGAATTAAAAGTTCGTTATTGGTTAAAACGTGTTCTCTTTTAATGGTTGCTTCGGATGCTCCTGTCGATACAATTAATACATCAGTATTGGCAATTTCTTTGTTTAAGTTTTCGAACTTGGCTTTTTGAATAGCGGGATGTTCTTTTACAAATTCAATAGCTTTCTCTTCGGTTCGGTTGATTAAACGAACCGTTTTATTCTGTGTATATTCTGCTAAATTTTTACAGGTATGCTTCCCCATTTTCCCCAATCCGAAGACTAAAATATCTTTTAAATTATAATCGGGTAAATTTTCAATAATATATTGAACCGCAGCATACGAAACAGAAGTTGTTCCTGAGCTTAGTTTCGTTTCATTTTTTACACGCTTGCTTGCTTGCATTACATGGTTTAATAGACGTTCAAAATAGGCGTTTACCGTTCCCACTTCTTTAGCTAATTTAAAAGCTTGACGTAACTGACCAACAATTTCGTAATCTCCTAATATTTGACTATCTAAACCAGTTCCCATTCGAAATAAATGTCGAATAGCATCGTTATCTTTATAAACATTCGAAACGGCTGCAAATTCTTCAATTGCTCCGTTTGAGTATTTACACAACAAACTAATCAATTGAAAAGGATGTGCTGCAAAACCCATAATTTCGGTTCTATTACAGGTTGATAATACAAAAATACCATCAACGCCATTTGATTTGGCTTCTTCTAAAAGTGCTACTTGATTTTCTTTAGAAATACTAAATTTACCACGTATAGTTGCATCAGCTTTTTTATAACTAACACCTATATTGTATAAATTCTTATTATGTTTATCTGCTGTCATTCAGTTTTAGTCAATAAGGTCAAGCAAAAGTAAAAAGATTAATTATAAAAAAATGTCGCTCAAAGAACTTTTAATGTCGATAGCTGTTTTTTAGTATAAAAAGAGCCATAAAACACAGATAAAGTGTATTTTTGCACTAAAATCAACTATGGAGAACACTTCAATTTAGAGTCATTCTAAATAAATTGTTTTTAATTATATTTTGACTCATGCCAAAAAACATCGCAGAAAGTACATTTAGAGAGGTCGTTTTAGAAAAGGGTTTTTTCGTGTTAAAATTTCAGAATAACACCGAAAAAACACAGTTTTATAAAAGAGATATTGATAACTCTTATATACAGTTACATTATTGTGTTAAAGGAAATTGCAAGTTTCATTTTAATAACACGAGCTACACCTTTAATGTGTTAGATAAACAGGTTATTTTTTTGTATAATCCACAGCAAAACTTACCTATTAATTTAGAAATCTTACCTAAAACAGCTATCGTTTCTGTTTTGATAACTATTGAAAAATTTCATTCTTTATTTTCAAAAGAAGCCAGTTATATTCCTTTTTTAAGTGATAATAATAAGCATAAAAAATATTATGATAGTACTGCCATTAGCCCGAATACACTAATGGTTTTACATCAAATTTTAACGGCAAAGAATCATAGTTCTATGAGAGATCTTTACGTTAGAGGAAAAACATACGAATTGTTAAGTCTTCATTTTGATACAGGCGAAAATACCGAAAATGAATATTGTCCGTTTTTAGTTGATGATCGAGATGTTTTAAAGATAAGACACGCCAAAGATTTTATTATTTCTAAAATGAGTGAACCGCCAACCTTGCAAGAATTAGCCTGTGAAGTTGGTTTAAATCTAAAGAAATTAAAAGAAGGTTTCAAGCAAATATATGGCGATACCGTATACAGTTTTCTATTTGATTATAAAATGGAACACGCTCGGAAATTATTAGAAAGTAATCAATTTAATGTAAATGAAGTTGGTTTACAGGTTGGTTATAGTGCTTCTAGTCATTTTATCGCTGCTTTTAAAAAGAAATTTGGTACAACTCCAAAACAATATGTAATGTCTTTACAAGCAACTCAAAAGAATCAAAAATAAAAATAAAAAGTGAAGAATGAAACAACTTACGCATTACGATATCGAAAATAAACAGCAACAATTCCCGATAACCATTGTTTGCGATGCCATACGAACTCCCGAAAATATCGGTATGTGTTTTCGTATTGCAGAGAGTTTTGGCGTTCAAAAAATCTTTTTACATCAAAGCTCGCCATCTACCGAAAATAGAAACGTAAAACGTACCGCTAGAAATACCATTACTCAAATTGAACACGAAGTTTATGATGATTTTAATATACTAATTAAGCAATTAAAAGAAGAAGGAAATACAATTATCGGTATCGAAATTGCCGATAAAAGTGTCGCTATTCAAAATTTTGATTTTACATCCAAAGAAAAAATAGTATTACTTTTAGGAAGCGAACGAAATGGTATCGAAGATATTAATAATGTCGATGCAACTGTCGCAATTCCAATGTACGGACGCAATTCATCAATGAACGTGATTCATAGTTTAAGTATCGCATTATATGAAACAACAAATCAATTAAAGAACATAAAAAACAATTAAATTTAGTTGAAATTTAATTAATTTTAAAAGAAAAGGTAAAAAAGTAAAAAATAAAATACGTAAAAATAAAAAAGATGAAAGGAGCTTTATTAGTAAATTTAGGATCTCCAGAAAGTACCGATCCTAAGGATGTTAAAAAATATTTAGGAGAATTTTTAATGGACGAACGCGTAATTGATGTTCCGTATTGGTTTCGTTCATTTTTAGTAAAAGGAATTATTTTAAACACCAGACCTAAAAAATCAGCCGCCGCTTATAAAAAAATTTGGTGGAAAGACGGTTCACCATTAATTGTTTTATCGGAACGCTTGCAAAAAAAAGTACAAGAAAAAACCGATATTCCCGTAGCATTAGCAATGCGATACGGTACAATGACCATCAAAAAAGGACTCCAAGAATTGCACGATAAAGGTGTTACCGAAGTGTTACTAGTTCCGTTATATCCGCAGTTTGCCATGGCAACTACCGAAACAATCGTCGTATTAGCCGAAGAAATTAGAAAGGAATTTTTCCCTGAAATGAAAATTACCGATGTTCCTGCTTTTTACAAAAAACCTGAATATATTAACGCCTTAGCAAATAGCATTAAAGATTATTTAGCCGATAAAGAATACGACCATTTATTATTCTCATATCATGGTGTTCCTGAACGTCATATTCGTAAATCCGACATTACAAAAAGTCATTGTAAGATAGATGGAAGTTGTTGTAATACGCCATCAAAAGCACATGAGTTTTGTTATCGTCATCAATGTTTTCAAACGACAAAAAATGTAATTTCAGCCTTAAATTTAGATCCAAAAACTGTTTCAACATCGTTTCAATCTCGCTTAGGTGTCGACCCTTGGTTACAACCTTATACCGATAGAACAATTGTTAAAAAAGCCGAAAAAGAAGGTATTAAAAAACTCGCTATTGTAACACCTGCCTTTGTTTCTGATTGTTTAGAAACTTTAGAAGAAATTGCCATGGAAGGAAAAGAAGAGTTTTTAGAAGCTGGTGGCGAAGAATTTCACACCGTTCCGTGTATTAATGACAATGAAGAATGGGTGACTGTTTTAACCAATTGGATTCGTGAATTTTAAAAAAATATTTTTGTTAGGTAAAATTATTTAATTGATTAATTTTATTTACATTTGGTCTAACTTAATATAAAAAACACAATGAAAAACATTAAAAAAATTGTTGCCTCTGTTGCTATCGCAAGTATCGCATTAGGTAGTGTAAATGCTCAAAAAAAACTAGGAAGTTTTGGTGGTTTAACACAAAAAAATCTAGGATTTAAAAAAGTTAGATTACCTTATACAGATGTTGTTTCTTACAAAGGTTTTGTAAAGCCTGGAAATGAAGATGAAACTAGAGAAGGAAAAAAATTCTATTACTTATATGTTTGGGTTCCTGCTATTGCTCCTGAATTAGGTGTAAGAATGGTATCTCCTGTAGGGAAAAACAAAGCTAAAAACGCAATTGTTTCTGATGATTTTGAAGCAAATAAAGATTCTAAAGATTATTTTGATACTTACATTACTTTAGAACGTTCAAGTATTGTATCAAAAAATAGTATTTCAGAAAGTAACGTAAAAAGTGCCAAATGGTTTACGCTTGCTAAAAATGATGACAGTAGTGAAATGCCTAAACTTCCTAGCGGATCTAAGTATAACTCATTATTAAGATATAAAAGTAAAACAGGAGATCCTTTAAAAGCATTAACTGTTGGTTTATATAGAATTGGTTTTACAACCTATAAAAAAGGAGAGGTTAAAGGTACTTTTTTAGCTCAAATTGGAGCACCTGTAAAATTACCTGGAATTCTTGTTGCTAAATCTATCGCTGAATTAAAAAAGCAAATGTAATTTTTATTTAAAAAAAACATTAAATTTGAGGTCTTAAAACATAAAGTTTTAAGACCTCATTTTTTTTATTATGGATTTTTTATACATAAAAGCACTGCATATTATTTTTGTAGTTACTTGGTTTGCGGGTTTATTTTACGTTGGTCGTTTATTTATTTATCATGTAGAAGCCGAAAAAAAAGACGAACCTGCCAAGGAAATTTTGCAAACACAATACAAATTAATGACCAAGCGTTTGTGGTATATAATTACGTGGCCATCTTTATTTCTAGCAAGTTTTTTTGCTTTTTGGATGCTTTTTGTAAACCCTAGTTATTTAGAAATGCCTTGGATGCACGTTAAATTATCCTTTGTTTTGGCATTGTATTTTTATCACGGATTCTGTCATAAAATATATAAAGAATTACAACGTAATGAAATTAATTACACGCCTACAAAGCTTCGAATCTTTAACGAAGCACCTACCGTAATTCTATTTGCCGTTGTCTTTTTAGTGGTCTTAAAAAATGCCGTTAGTTGGGTTTGGGGCGTTACAGGTATTATTCTTTTTGGCGTATTATTGATGCTCGGTATTCGATTTTATAAAAGGTTAAGAATAAAAAAATCATGGGACACAAATGAAGCTAAAACTAAAAAATAATTAATTAAAGATACTCTAAATTAGATATTTAATTATATTTTCGTTAAAATAAAGAGTAAACGAACAATAATTTAACATAAAAATCCCCTATTATGAAAAAAATAATTTTAGTATTTGCAACAATGATGTTCCTGTTTTCATGTTCTTCTGAAACTGAAAAAGTACCCGAAGACAATGAAACTGAAGAAGTTGATATTATAGTAGGATCGTGGAAATTTATTAAAAAAAAGGGCGAAGAAGCAATTAATAATTGTGATTTTCAAGACACTTATGTATTTAGGAAAGATAATTCCTACTCTTTTAACGATTATAATGATAATTCTGGTTTATGTGAAAAAGATGCTAAAGAATCTCGCAAAGGATATTGGAAAAATAACAACAACAAAACCTATAATATCAAAATACAAGGATACGAAGGAAACGGCGCTGACTTAAATATTATTTTTTCTGATGACAATCAAGAATTAACTTTTTCAAACAACGGATTTACCTATCGAAAATCACCATCAATATAATATTTTATAAAAAAAGCGATGTTTAAACATCGCTTTTTTATACTATTTTTTATAAGTCTTTTTTTTACTGATTACTCACTGATTGTTCAAAAGGAATTCTATTTACAATACTTCTACCAAGCGTAACCTCATCAGCATATTCTAACTCATCACCTACCGAAATTCCACGGGCAATTGTAGAGGTAATAATTTTATACTTCTCAATGTGTTTGAAAATATAAAAATTAGTCGTATCGCCTTCCATAGTCGAACTTAACGCAAAGATCAACTCTTTTACTTCACCTTGTTTTACCTTATCAACTAAAGAAGTTATTTGCAAGTTTTGAGGACCAATACCTTCAATCGGTGAAATTTTACCACCCAAAACATGATAAACACCTCTAAATTGAGCCGTATTTTCAATCGCCATGACATCACGAATATCTTCCACCACGCATACAATTTCAGTATTTCGTTTCGGATTATTACAAATTTCACACAGAATAGTATCTGAAATATTATGACATTTTTCGCAGGTTTTTACATCGTTTCGCAAACGTGTTAAAGCTGTTGTTAAATACTCGGTTGTTTGGGTGGGTTGTTTTAATAAATGCAATACCAAACGAAGTGCCGTACGCTTGCCAATTCCTGGTAATCGGCTCACTTCTTGCACTGCGTTTTCTAATAATTTTGAAGAAAAATCCATAGGACAAATTTACATTTTTTCAAACAATGCACGCTATATATCTCACTTAAAAAAAGTACCTTCGTGCTTTAAAGTTAAAAATCTTATTTACAATGAATTCAGATATAAAAAACCTAGAACCGAAAGCTATTTGGAAAAATTTTGCGAATTTAAACGCAATACCTCGTCCATCAAAAAAAGAAGAAAAAATCATTCAATTTATGGTAGATTTTGGTGAAAATCTAAATTTAGAAACCATGGTTGATAAGGTTGGAAACGTAATTATTCGTAAACCAGCTTCTGTTGGAATGGAAAATCGCAAAGCCATTGTATTACAAAGTCATTTAGATATGGTACATCAAAAAAATGCTGATACCGTTTTTGATTTTGATACCCAAGGAATTAAAATGTTTATCGAAGGTGATTGGGTAAAAGCTCAAGGAACAACTTTAGGTGCCGATAACGGTTTAGGAGTTGCGTCAATTATGGCTATTTTAGAAGCTTCGGATATTGCACATCCTGCTATTGAAGCCTTGTTTACCATTGATGAAGAAACAGGAATGACTGGCGCTATGGGATTAGATGCTGGAATCTTAAAAGGAGAAATCTTATTAAATTTAGATACTGAAGATGATGATGAAATCAGCATGGGTTGTGCAGGTGGCGTAGATGTTACCGCAACAAGAAAGTATCCCCAAGAAAATACACCTGAAAATACCACCGCTTTTTCAATAGCAATTACAGGATTAACAGGAGGACATTCAGGAATGGATATTCATAAAGGTTTAGCAAACGCCAACAAAATAATGAATCGTTTGTTATTTGATGGTTTTACCAACTTCGGATTGCGTATCGCTGAAATAAATGGCGGAAGTTTACGTAATGCTATTCCTCGTGAAAGCTTCTCAAAAGTAGTGATTGATACCATTTCTAAAGAACCTTTTTTATTCGAAACTCAAGAATTAATAAACACCATTAAAAAAGAGTTTGCTTCCTTAGAACCTAATTTAGCAATCGTATTAGAAACGATTGAAACGCCCAAATATGTAATGGATTTAGGCATTCAGGAAGGATTAATTAAAGCTGTATATACCGCATTAAACGGCGTGTATCGTATGAGTCCAGATATTGAAGGATTAGTTGAAACATCAAACAATATTGCACGTGTTACTGTAAGAGAAGGAAATGTTGAAATAGCCTGTTTAACACGTTCTTCTTCGGATAGTAACAAATGGGATTTAGCAAATTCATTGCGCTGTGCCTTTGAATTAGCTGGTTTTAATGTAGAATTTTCAGGAACCTATCCAGGTTGGTTGCCAAATTTAGATTCTGAAATATTAAAAATTGTTGAAAAATTATACGTAGATTTACATAACGAACAACCTAATGTTGCCGCTTGTCATGCAGGTTTAGAATGTGGACTTTTAGGACAAAATTATCCTGAAATGGATATGGTTTCTTTTGGTCCGAATATTAGAGCACCACACTCTCCTGATGAACGCGCACAAATATCATCAACTCAAAAATATTGGAAATTTTTATTAGAAATCTTAAAAAATATTCCTAGTAAAAACTAAATATCAATAAAAAACGTACAACCACAAATTAATAGTTTGTGGTTTTTTGTTTGAGTTTTATTCTTTAATTTATGAATCTTTTATCACATTTATATTTATCGGGAAACAATACCCAATTAATGATTGGTAATTTTATTGCCGACCATATTAAAGGAACTAAAATTTCTCATTTCAAGCATCATATTCAAAAAGGAATTATTTTACACCGTCAAATTGATACCTATACCGATGCACACCAAATTGTTCGAAAAAGTAAAAGACGCTTACACGAACGCTACGGACATTATGATGGCGTAATTATCGATGTTTTTTATGACCATTTTTTAGCCAAAAATTGGACAATGTATTCTGAAATTCCATTAGATATTTATGTAAATTCCGTATATCAATTATTGCATAAAAATAAGGCTATTCTTCCTGAAAAAACACAGAAATTATTACCTAGTATGATTCAATATGATTGGCTCTATAATTATCAATTTACCAATGGAATTCAAGAGGTTTTAAATAGCATCAATAAACGCACCGAAGGACGCTCAAAAATGAATCTAGCTTCTGAAGATTTAACCATTCATTATAAATTATTTGAAGAAGATTTTAACCTTTTTTTTGAAGATTTACGTGCTTTTAGCAAACTTCAAATATCCCAAATATGATGTTATCTGAAACACATAAAGTACCTTTTCTAGAAAAATCAATTCGATTACAAGAATACGCCGTTGGTATTTTTAAAACAATTCCAACAAAATCGGGCATCAAAAAAGCAATTAAGAAAAAATTGGTTTTCGTTGATGATAAAATTGCAACAACAGCACTTTTTATCAATGGAAATGAAAAAATAGAATTATACAAAACATCGGAAAAAGAAACACTTAAACAATTTGAATTTCCGTTAGAAATTCTTTTTGAAGATGCTTATTTAGCTGTTATTTATAAACCTGCAGGTATTTTAGTTAGCGGAAATTCGTTTGCAACTATCGATAATGCGCTACTGCAAAACATCAAAAAAAGCCCTTTGGAAGATGCAACACGTCCACGTCCCGTACATCGATTAGATTATCCGACAAGCGGACTTTTATTAATTGGAAAAACAAATTCGAGCATCATCGCTTTAAATAAATTGTTTGAAAATAAAGAAATTACAAAAACATATCACGCTATAACTATCGGGAAGATAGAAAATAACGGAATTATTGATTTTCCTATTGATGATAAAAAAGCACAAACATCTTATAAACTGATAAAATCAGTTATTTCTGAACGATTCAAAATGTTAAACCTTGTTGAATTATCACCAAAAACAGGAAGAAAACATCAATTAAGAAAACATTTATTCGCTATAAATAATCCAATTTTAGGCGATAAAGAATACTTTTCAGAAGGTTTGATCTTAAACGGAAAAGGACTCTATTTACACGCCTCTACCCTACAATTTGAACATCCGTTTACAAAAAAACAATTCGTAATCACAAAAGAACTTCCGAAGAAATTTAAAAAAATTATATCTTTGCCAACATGCGAATAGATATTATTACCCTAGCACCCGATTTATTAAAAAGCCCGTTTGAACATTCAATGATGAAACGTGCCATTGACAAAGGTTTAGCCGAAATTCATTTTCATAATTTACGTGATTACGGACTTGGCTCTTACAAAAAATTAGATGACACCCAATTTGGTGGTGGCGCAGGTATGGTTTTGATGATTGAACCGATTGATACTTGTATTTCGAAATTACAAGCTGAAAGAGCGTATGACGAAATTATTTATATGACGCCAGATGCAAAAACGCTAAATCAATCAATAGCGAATACCCTTTCGTTAAAAGAAAATATTATCATTTTAACAGGACATTATAAAGGTGTCGATCAACGTGTACGTGATAAGTTTATCACCAAAGAAATTTCTATTGGCGATTATGTTTTAACAGGCGGAGAATTAGCCGCAGCCATTTTATGTGATGCCGTTGTGCGTTTAATTCCTGGGGTTTTAGGCGATGAACAATCGGCACTAACAGATTCATTTCAAGATAATTTATTATCACCACCCGTTTACACAAGACCCGCAGAATATGACGGAATGAAAGTTCCTGAAATATTATTATCAGGGAATTTTCCGAAAATTGACAAGTGGCGAGAAGAAAAAGCCTACCAACACACCAAAAATATAAGACCCGATTTATTGAACGATTTATAAAATAAGTTAAAATATTATTATAAAATAACCATAAATAAGTATGTGTTTTACAAAATTTTAATTAATTTTGCCGTCATAAATTAACCTCTGACGATACTCGTGAATGTTGTTTTATAAAACTATATAAATATCATTACCATGGATTTAGTAAAATTTGTTCAAGACGAATTTGTAACAAGAAACGAATTACCAGAATTTTCAGCTGGAGATACACTTACTGTGTATTATGAAATTAGAGAGGGAGAAAAAGTACGTACTCAGTTTTTTAGAGGTGTAGTTATTCAAAAAAGAGGTGTTGGTGCTTCTGAAACTTTTACAATCAGAAAAATGTCTGGTACTGTAGGTGTTGAGCGTATCTTCCCTATTAACTTACCTGCTATTCAAAAAATTGAAGTAAACAAAAAAGGTATTGTACGTAGAGCACGTATCTTTTACTTTAGAGATCTTACTGGTAAGAAAGCAAGAATTAAAGAAAGAAGAGGTTAGGAATAACATCTATATTCAACTTATAAAAAAGCATTGTGATTTTTCACAGTGCTTTTTTTTGGCTTAAAAAATCAAGTTCTCTTGTCAATTCAAGTGATTTTAGAGCCTGTTTAAATTTCATCTAAAAAAAAACATCACAGAAAAATAAGAAATAGAATCCGTCAACCTAAATTTATTTCAGGTTCGCATCCTGATTTTCTGTGTTTTTTAGCTTTTTGATGATTCTTGTCAATTCGAGTGATTTTAATGATTAAAAGGAATTAAAATTGTATCGAGAATTTGAATTATTTTGATTAATTGAATATAAAAAAATCACAAACATCTTTTTTTAAAGAAAAACACCTCTCAAACTGATCTGTTTTTTTATCATATTGATAATAAAGTACCACAACTATTAACATTTTATCATCAATAAACTCATAAGTAATTATTAAATTTGTAATAATTCAATATAAAATTAATAATTAGGTTGCGTGTTTTTAAGAACACCTTTCTAAAACTCTCTAAAAAACTGAAATATGAGCAAAATTGCAAAAATTATGTACACAAAAACGGACGAAGCTCCTGCATTGGCTACTCGCTCGTTTTTACCTATTGTAAAAGCTTTTACAAAATCATCTAACATAGAAATAGAAACAAAAGACATCTCGCTTTCAGCACGTATTCTTGCTAACTTTTCTGATTTCTTAACACCAGCACAACAAGTTGAAGATGCCTTAGCTTTTTTAGGAGATTTAGCCAAAAAACCAGAAGCAAATATTATTAAATTACCAAATATTTCTGCCTCTGTTCCTCAATTAAAAGAAGCAATTAAAGAATTGCAAACATTAGGATATGCGTTGCCAAATTTTCCTGAAGAAGCAACCACCGAAGAAGAAAAAACAATTCTAGCACGTTACAATAAAATTAAAGGTTCAGCTGTAAACCCAGTTTTACGTGAAGGAAACTCCGACCGTAGAGCTCCGAAAGCAGTGAAAAATTATGCCCGTAAAAATCCGCACTCAATGGGTGCTTGGAGTAGCGATTCTAAAACTCATGTAGCGACCATGGATGCTGGAGATTTTGCACATACTGAAAAATCAGTAACGGTAAAAGACGCTACCGATGTAAAAATTGTACATACAAGCAATAACGGAACAATAACCGTATTAAAAGAAAAAACAGCCTTGTTAGCAGGCGAAATTATTGACGGTTCTTTAATGAGTAAAAAAGCATTAATCGCATTTTTATCAGAACAAATTAACGATACCAAAAACAAAAAATTATTGCTTTCACTACACATGAAAGCAACCATGATGAAAGTATCTGACCCAATTATTTTTGGGCATGCCGTTCGTGTTTTCTTTAAAGATTTATTCGAAAAATATAACGAAACCTTTAAAGAAATTGGCGTTGATGTAAATAACGGATTCGGAAATTTATTAAGCAATTTAGAAGAAGTATCCGCAGAAAAAAAAGCAGCGATTTTAGCAGATATTCAAACTATTTACGATGCAAATCCTGACCTTGCTATGGTAAATTCTGATAAAGGAATTACCAATTTACACGTTCCTTCAGATGTAATTATTGATGCTTCCATGCCTGCAATGATTCGTACTTCTGGACAAATGTGGAACAAACAAGGAAAATTACAAGACACAAAAGCCGTAATTCCTGATAGCTCATACGCTGGATTATATCAAGAAACAATCGATTTCTGTAAAAAGAATGGCGCTTTCGATCCAACAACAATGGGAACTGTTCCTAATGTTGGTTTGATGGCACAAAAAGCCGAAGAATATGGTTCGCACGATAAAACTTTTGAAATTTCAGAAAATGGAAAAGTTACCGTAATCGATTCAAATGGAACTGTCCTAATATCTCACGAAGTGGAAAAAGGCGATATTTGGAGAATGTGTCAAACAAAAGATGCACCTGTTCAAGATTGGGTAAAATTAGCCGTTACTCGTGCTAGAGCATCTCAAACTCCTGCTATCTTCTGGTTAGGAAAAGAAAGAGCGCATGATACTGAAATCATCAAAAAAGTAGAGAAATATCTACAAAATCATGATACTGAAGGTTTAGATATTCAAATTTTATCGCAAATTGAAGCCACTAAATATACCCTAGAAAGAGTAAAAGAAGGAAAAGATACCATCTCTGTTACTGGAAACGTATTACGTGATTATTTAACCGATTTGTTCCCGATTTTAGAATTAGGAACTTCCGCTAAAATGTTATCTATCGTACCATTAATGAATGGTGGTGGATTGTTCGAAACAGGTGCTGGTGGTTCTGCTCCAAAACACGTGCAACAATTAGTAGAGGAAAATCATTTACGTTGGGATTCTTTAGGAGAATTTTTAGCATTAGCCGTTTCTTTAGAACATTTAGGAACAAGTACAAATAATCCGAAAGCAAACGTTTTAGCCGAAACACTAGACGATGCAACCGATAAATTATTAGATACTAAAAAAGGACCTTCAAGAAAAACTGGAGAACTTGATAACAGAGGTTCGCATTTTTATTTAGCAATGTATTGGGCAGAAGCATTAGCAAATCAAAATAAAGAAACGACCTTAAAAACTCAATTTACACCGATTGCTGAAAAATTAGCGAAAAATGAAGCCGTAATTGTAAATGAATTAAATAAAGTACAAGGAAAAGCAGTCAATATCGGCGGTTATTATAAACCAAATGATACCTTAACAGACAATGTTATGAAACCTAGTGAAACTTTAAATACAATTTTACAAAGTATCTAAAATATTTGTAAATAAAAATAATCTATTGAAAAGTAGCTGTTCATTCAGCTACTTTTTTTGGTTTGATAATTTTGATAATAATGAGCGAACACATAGGTTCGCCCCTACATTTAGAATGTATCAATTTATAAAAACGTGATAAAATATCAATTAAAAATTTATAATTCCTAAATTTGAAATATGAAATTTATAAAAACAACCGAACAAACATCAAAATATAATGATTTAGAAAAAATGAGCGTTTCTGAATTATTATCAAACATCAATAAAGAAGATAAAACAATACCAAATGCCGTAGAAAAAGCATTGCCACAAATTGAAAAATTAACAGCAATTATCGTTCAAAAACTTAAAAAAAATGGACGTTTATTCTATATCGGGGCTGGAACTAGCGGACGCTTAGGGATTTTAGACGCAAGCGAATGCCCTCCTACTTTTGGCGTTTCCCCCGAATTAGTTACAGGAATTATCGCTGGTGGAGATAAAGCCATCAGAAATGCCGTGGAAAATGCCGAAGACAACCAAAACCAAGGTTGGATAGATTTACAAAATCAAGAAATTACAGAAAATGATGTCGTTATCGGTATTGCCGCCTCAGGAACAACACCTTACGTTATTTCAGCACTAAAAAAATGCAACGAAAATAAAATAATAACAGGTTGTATCACTTGTAATAAAAATAGTCCGCTCGCTGTAACTGCCCAATTTCCTATTGAAGTTGTTGTTGGTTCAGAATTTGTTACTGGAAGTTCTCGTATGAAAGCTGGTACGGCTCAAAAATTAGTCCTAAACATGATTTCAACCGCTACCATGATTCAACTTGGAAAAATAAAAGGAAACAAAATGGTAGATATGCAACTATCTAACGAAAAATTAGTGAAAAGAGCCGAAAAAATGTTAGTTGCTGAATTAAATATCCCACCCGAAAAAGCTACCGAAATATTAAAAAAATACGGAAACGTTCGAAATGCTATCAATAACTATACTATCAAAAATAAAAACGAATAACATTTAGAACCTATTTAAAAATTAAATAAACGGTCAGTTCGAGTGATTTTTTTCCTTCAAAAAAATTGTATCGAGAACTTTTTAACATATAAATCAACATAAAATAACTCAAATTCTCGATACAATTTTAATTCCTTTTAGTCATTAAAATCACTCGAATTGACAAGAATCATCAAAAAAAAAGGAATAACTACGGCAAATCAGGATGAGAACCTGAAATAAATTCAGGTTGACGGATGCGGTTTCTTATTTTTCTACTATAAAACTTTTTAAATTTCATCTGAAAAAAATATAAAACAAAAAATGACCAAAAAAACAACCAACAAAAACGTATTAAAACGGTTTTTTATCTTATTAGGATTACTATCCGTATCGCCAATTGTAATTACTATCGGGTTTAAAGCTCTTAAAATATATACCGAAAATCCTGAAAAATATATCGCCTATTTTTTAGTAGCACTTGGCGTATTTTTAATCCTGTTTAGTGTATATTATGGTTTTAAAACTATCAAAACTTTTTTAGATGCCCTTTTTGATGCCGAAAAATAATTTTTTTTCGTGAAATTATATCAATTCAAATACCGCTAAAATCAATTTATAAAATAACAATTAACGAATCCTGAAAATAAATAAGAATAATTATTTTTATCATAACAATTAAGCCATTTTTTAACTTTTTTAAGAAAAATAATCTAGTTTTTATATCAAAAAAACAAAAACAAATAAGCATTTTTAAAATCCATTGTCATATCATCAAAAAAATGTTTTAACCTTATTTTATAGCGTTTTAGCTTCAAATAAAAAAAATAAAACCTTTAATTAATTGATAAATATATCGGCTAATTACATTAATTTTTAATGATTTTTAAAGCCTTTTTTTAACTACTCGAAAATCATCAGAAAAAAAATAAAAAATAAGCATTTATCAAAAAAAAAAAGCAGAAAAATAGAATTATATTTTGTTAGTTGTTTTATATATAAACACTTAACAGCGTTATATTAAATATATTTTATCATAAAATATATTTAAAAATAGTTTCATTTTACTTAAATAAAGGTTAATATTGTAAAAAATTTACACAACAAGATGAAGTTTAAAATTTCTTTACTACTCTTTTTACTAACAAATATCACCCTTTTTGCACAAGTAAAAATAGGGAACAATCCTAACGCTATTGATTCAAATTCTGTTTTAGAGCTTGAAAGCCCTGATAAAGTTTTAGTAATTACCAAAATGAATACTACAACAATGAACTCAACAACGCCTTTAAAAGGTGCATTAGTTTATAATACTGATGAGAATTGTGTGTTTTCATATAACGGAACTATTTGGAGAAGTTTATGTCAAACTGCGAGTTTTATCACAGATAATACACCTCCAACCGATAATAACACGGGGGATTTCTGGATTGATAGTTCAAGCGGAAATATCATGAATATTTGGAACGGTTTAAGTTGGATTCCAATAAATAGTAAAATAAAAACAGGAACAGGAATACCAGACAATATAACAGCTCCAAATCCAATTGCGGGAGATGTATATATTGATGTTGCTACTGCAAAAACGTACACCTATAATACGGCAACTTCAAGTTGGGTTACACAAACATCAACAAATACAGGAACTTCCGTAGAAGTTACAACAGCAAACACCGCTCCTACAACTAATAATAATAAAGGAGATTTTTGGATTAATGATACGGCAGGTTTAAACAATCCAACAAGTATTTATGACGGTACAACTTGGGTTTTATTAAATTCAACATCAACAAATACTCAAAATCCTGTAAAAGTTATAAATAATACAACTGCTCCTGCAAATCCTAATAATGGAGATTTTTGGGTTAATCCAACAACCAACGAAACAAAAATTTGGGACGGTACAACTTCAACTTGGGTTTTATTAAATGGAAATCCGAAGAAAGGAACTGGAATACCTACCGATACAACTGCTCCAAATTCAGTGGCTGGTGATATTTATGTAGATATCGCAACAGGAACAATTTATGCTTATACGGGAACAGCTTGGATAACACAAACAAATACAAATACTCAAAATCCTGTAATAGCAAGTAATGGTTTAACTATTGATGATACTACTGACCCTACAAAAAATAACATACAATTAGGTGGGAAATTATTATCTGATACTACTATTGATACAGACGGAAAGGCTTTTGCTATTAAAAATTTACAAACTGGAGATATTACAAATGATGATATTGTTACTATTGATAGAACAACAGGAGAATTAAAGAAAGTAACCTTAAATACAGTTCTTAAACAAGAAGTAACTAAATTAACAGCAACAGCAGATCAATTAGATTTTACAATAACTTTAAAATCTGAAGATAAAATAAACGTATATAGAAATGGCGTTCGTGTAGATTTTACAATAAACCCTGCTAAAACGGGTATTACATTAGAGCCTAACGCAAAATGCTACGCAGGCGACCAAATAAGAATAGTTCAATTATATTAAATAAAAAACCCCAAATTTTAAAATCAAAAAATGATGAGAAAAACAAATTCTTTTAAATTAGCCGTAGTTGCTGTCGGAATGTTAGCAATCGGAACTGTAAGCGCACAAACAACTGATTTAGATGTTACTGCTGTTGACAACAAAGGTACAATTAAAACATTAAAAGTTGGTAACGGTATTACTTCAGAATTCGATGCTACTGATAATTCAACTACTTACTCAATAGGTGGAACTTTAACTGCTCCTGCTACTATTACTGCTACTACAACTAATTACTTTGCTGTTGCAGGTCTTAATGAAGCAAGTATTGCTAATGGTGATTTACCTGCTACTGATTTTAATAATCCTGGTTTAACTTTAATGGTAAGAGATGAAACTACAGGAGAGGTTAAAAAATTATTAGCTTCAGATGCAGCTAAATATTTAAGTGCTTTTAATGCTGCTGCTTATGGTGAAGGAAATAGTACTACTATTAGTGTTCCTGGTTTACCTGAAATTAATCCTGCTAGTGCTGTAGATGCTTTAACTACACTAGATTTTAATAATAAAAAATCTAGATTATTTGTATATAAAAACGGTGTTAAATTAGTTTTTACTACTGATTTTACTGTTAATACTGCTGGACAAGTTGATTTATTAGTACCTGTTATACCAGCGAATGACTTTATTGAAGTACAATTTACAAACTAATATTACTGCTTAAAAGCATTACAACTTAATTGAATTATTACTTATAACTTTTGGCATTGGTTCTTATTTAGAGCCAATGCTTAAAAGTTATAAATTACAAAAATAGTTGCTTACTTTCCCATCTAAACTATTTATAATACCCCAAATTACCGTTATCCTCCCCCCTGACTAAAAACACAAATCTACTCTGATTTGGTGTTTTATATTATCATATAATTTAATCTAGTAAGGACATGATAGACTACAAAAGAAATACCATTATATTAATTTTTGCCTTAATTTTTATCTCATTAAAAATAACAGCACAAAGAACTAGTGTTGTTGATAATAAAGGAACTATCAAAAATGTAAATACAAGTGTTAGTAGCGGTACATACGCTCCTGCAAATCCTTTAGAAGGTGATATTTGGTTTGAAAGCAATCCGACTAATAATAAAGTTAAAATTTATGATGCTGATGAACCAACACCAGCCAATAGATGGAAAAGTATTTCTAATCAAAATATATACACTGAAAATGGAACTTTAACGGGTATTAGAGACTTAAATGGAGCTGGTAATAGTTTATTCTATTTTAATTTAGATTCATTTCAAGTTTATGATACAAATGAGATTCAATTAAGATGTGAAACTTATTTTCAAATAGAAGGAAAATTAGGAATTTACCTTTATAATACCACTACAATACATGAAGACCTTTCTCTTAAAAAACGTTTTATAGATGCCAGTAATAAAGCTGGTACGAGTGGTCAAATATTATCATCAACAGGAACAGGTACAAAATGGACATCTAATAATACGCATCCGATAGAAAATACTACTAATAATTTTATATTAGATGAAACTCATCATACAATTATTTTAGACAATACCACACCAATAACCATTACAATTCCTGATGCTTCTACGGCAAAAGGACGGATATATATCATAAAAACCAATACGCTCGGTACAGCGACATTATCAAGAGATTATATACCAACGGATAGAATTCCTTTAACAATACTTGCAAATTCATTAACATATCATCTACAATCGGACGGAACTAATTGGCAACAAATAAATTAAAATAATTATATTTTTTATTATTATCCATAATTAAATTATATTTACGCGATTTAAATATAACTCCCTATACGCTATTTTTTAAAAATATTTTAAAAATAATCGTATATTATGTTCTCTAATAGTAAAAAAGATGAAAAATTATAAAAACTACTTATTTATCTTAGTATTTATTTTTATTTCGATAAAAATAAATGCACAAGAATTTAATGTTGTTGATAATAAAGGAACTATAAATTCGGTATTTAAAAATAAAGTAACAACTTCTCCGACCGCAAGTCCTCCTGCTTCAAAAATAGAGGGCGATGTTTGGTTTGATACGACTGCTAGTGAAATTAAAATTTATGATGGTAGTATTTGGAAAAAACTTTCTGATTTTGTTAATAAAACTATTTATACTGATAATGGAACTATAACTAGTAATAGAACGATATCAGGAAATGCCGTAAATCGATTTGATATTAGTTATTTTAAAGCTTTTATGGTTTCTAACACTGAATTTATAACTTTTGATGCTACTCAAAATATTAATTTACAAGCAACTAATGGAATTGATTTCCGTAGTAATACGATTGCAAATGAAAATTTCCAAGTTATAAAAGGACTTTTAGATAAAGATGGCGATGTTGGAACAACAGGACAAATTTTATCATCAACAGGAACGGCTACTGAATGGATTGATAATACAGCATCAGTATATACAGGCTCTTTTATTATAGATGCTCCAACAACAACTACTACAGATATAAATTTTGATAAAATAATAACAGGATTGCCTTTTAAACCATCTCAAATAACTTTTGTTGCACATGCAAATATTGAAAGTTTTGACACTGATAGTAAAAATAGCGATAGAAGAAACTCAAATACTTTACAAAATTCTTTCGGTACAATGAATGGTTTTGCCAGATATGACAAAACTCCAGCAACGACTACACAATCTGTTATATTTGTAGGAGGAAGTGGTAATTCTATTAATGATATTTCAAGACTTTCATCAAATAGTAATTGTATTGGTTTAAGATATACGAATAATAATGGAAACGATTTAGGTAAAATTATGGGGAATTTAACATCTTTTAATAATGATGGTTTTACTATAAATGTAAAATATACTTTAGGAACTTCAGGAAATACCACTAATAAACAGCTTATTTTTAAAGAAAGTCTAATCGTTTTATACACTGCTTATAAATAAAAAACCAGCTTTTTATAAAATTGATATTGCAAATAACAGGTCAAATTACTAAAAAAAACCTTTAAATAAAAACTTAATATATTAAGAACTAATCGACAACAAATAAATTAATTAATAATATATTTATATAATTATGTTTTTTTCAATTATATTTACCCAAAATATATGAAAAATTACACGCTTTGCTATAGGTGTGTTTTCTTGTTAAGAAAAAAAAAAAAATGATAAATTATAAAAATCGCTTATTTACCTTAATTGTTCCTTTTATTTTCCTTTCAATAAAAGTAAATGCACAAGAATTTAATGTTGTTGATAATAAAGGAACTATAAATTCGATATTTAAAAATAAAGTAACTACTGGCTCAAGTCCTCACCTTAATCCAATAGAGGGCGATGTTTGGTTTAACGATACTGATGGTAAAATTACCATATGGGACGGTACTAATTGGAAAAAACTTTCTGATAGTAATAATATTACTACAAACATTTACAATGCAAATGGTAGTTTAACAAACCATCGAGTTTTAACAGGGAGTACAGGAACTGGCGGGAGATATGACTTATCTTTTAACGATATTGGAAACTTTACTGTAAACACTACTGTAACGGAAATACTTAGTTCTGGAGAAACTAAGATTGGTTCTAGTGGAGCTAATACCACAATTAAAGCAAATAATACTATAGTACTAAATACTAATACAAGTGTTGCTAAAAACCTTACTGTAGATGAAAATTTTCAAGTAAAAAAACAATTTATAGATGCTGGTAATAATGCAGGAACAGCAGGTCAAATTTTAGCATCAACAAGTACAGGTACTAGTTGGATTGATAACACTAAAAATAAAGTAACAACAATTGCTACCGCACCTCCTTCTCCAGTAGAAGGCGATGTTTGGTTTGACACAACGGCTAGTGAAATTAAAATTTACGATGCTGATGAACCAATAATTGCAAATCGTTGGAAAAAATTAGCTGATAGTAATAACCTTACTGAAAATATTTATACTGCCAACGGAACGTTAACGGCTAATCGATTATTAACAGGTAACAGCAATTCATTTCGTTTTACAGATTTAAGTGATTTCTATATAGACGGTACAAATTATATCGCACTACAATCTACAGGTTTTTTAGATTTAAGAGCTACTAATGGTATTAATGTCGTTGACCATGCACGGTTCGTAGAAAACATTACTGTAGATAAGGGTTATAAAGATAGTACTGGAAGTTTTGGTGGCGATGGTCAAATTTTAGCATCAACAAGTACAGCAACTAAATGGATAGACAATGATGCTGCACATACAGGAACAACAGGTTCTATATTTTTTGCAGGAGCAGATGAAAAACCAACAGAAAATAATACTCAGTTAAGCTGGGATGATACAAATAAGAAGCTTTATGTAGGAAACCCTTTTAACATTTCGGATACTAATAAATTAACAGTAAACGGAACAGCAAGGGCTATACGTTTTAGGAGTTCTAATGGTACTGTGGGTAATCCTGCCTTTAAATTTTCAGATGATAACAATACAGGAATGTATCGTATTGGAGAAGATAATTTAGGTTTTTCAACCAATGGTACAAATGCTTTAGCAATAGATGCGACACAGAATATTAGTATTCCGAAGAACTTATCTGTAACAGGTACTTATGCTGATACAAATGGTGATGCTGGAACAACAGGACAAATTTTATCATCAACAGCAACGGGAACAGATTGGATTGATAATCCTGCATTAAATAATTGGTTAACCACAGGAAACTCAGGAACAACAACGATTAATTTTTTAGGAACTACCGATGATAAAAAAATGCAAATACGCTCAAATAATATTCCTTTATTGGAGTTTGGTCGTAGGCAAACCCTAGGATTAACACAAAGTTATCCTGATTATACTGATGATAATCAATCAGTAGTACATATTAAAGGAAATAATGGAGTTTCAGCACTACAATTTGAATCAAGTGGTGCTAATTTTTATAAACCGATATTTTTTACTACATCAAATGGAAGTTTTAGATTGAAGGGAGCTTCTGGTAAAACTGATTTTTTCGAAATTGGTTCTGCTGGCCCAGATAATCAAGGTCGTTTAGAATTTGTTATTGGTGATGATGGTGATGAGCCAATCGTTTTTAAAAGATATGATTACAGAGGAGCTCAATTTCACCGAGAGTTATTTCGTGTTCAAGGTAGTAATGATACACAAAATGCTAAAACAAGATTTGGTATTAATTTAAATCAACAAGAAGTACCCATTTCTAGTAATTTAAATGCTAATTATAATGATGCTTCTTTTAAAAGGGCAAATTCGACCTTTCAAGTAGTAGGTTCTGTTTCAAAATCGATAACAAGTACAAATACTAATTTTACTTTAACAGAAGACAACTATACTTTGATTTTAAAAAATAATACAGCTACAAATATAACAATTACAATTCCTGATGCTTCAACGGTAGAGGGAAGAATATATATTATTAAAACAAGTGCTTCAGGATTTGCTACATTATCTAGAAATTATGTAAGTAGTAATAGCACCACGACTCTTGGACTTACAAATGCCACAGTATATCATTTACAATCTGATGGAACAACTTGGCAACAAATAAACTAATTTTCACATACATATAATACTATGAGAAACCTACTTTTTATCATTTTATCCACTACGATTACATTTGCTCAAACAGCTTTTTATAATGATGCTAGCGGAAATATTCAATTGCATGATAACGCTAAAATAGGTTTTCATACTGATTTAGAGAATAATGGAACTTTTGATACTTCTAATAACTATAAAGGTTTAGCAGGTTTTTATAACGATACCAAAACATTAACCGTTTCAGGAACTGAAAAAATAACTTTTTATGATGTTGAAATTGATGTTGCAAACGATTTGGTATTAGAAAAATCGTTAGCACTTACTAATGAATTAAGTTTTATCAATGGTAACGTTATTACTGATAAAAATGACTTGGCTATTTCTTTGGAATTTAATAAGCATAATTTTTATGCAGGAGAAAATGATGAGAATCATATTAATGGTTACGCAACGGTAATTGGGAAAAATGATTTTACATTTCCAATTGGTGATGGCGACCGTTTACGCCCAATGATTTTGCCTATTCAAAATACGGCAACTACTTTTTTAGGAGCTTATTTCTTTGAAGATCCAAACATGCTAAGTACTTTTTCTGGTTCAGCTTTAACAAATGATAAAGAAGATTTTATTGATATTATCAGTAAAAAAGAATTTTGGGATTTAAACGGAGATTCAGCAACAAGCGTAACTTTAACTTGGGATAATTTTAGTGATATTGGTACATTATCTGATGACAGTCAAAAATTAAGAATTGTAGGTTGGAGTATTTTAGAAAATAAATGGAAAGATCTTGGTGCAAAAAATCTTACTGGAGATTTAACAAAAGGAACACTAACTTCGGATGTTTTTATTCCTGATAATTATGAAATTATTACAATTGCTTCAGGTTTTGCTGATTCAAAATCGAATTATGTAAATCTTTTAATATCACCAAATGGCGATACGAAAAACGAAACCTTAGTATTTAAAAACTTAAAGAAATATAATACAAATCGTTTAGAAATATTCAATCGTTGGGGTAATACAATTTACAAAACCGATAATTACAACAATGATTGGAACGGAATATCAACAGGACGTGCTACAGTAATATCAAAAGAAAAACTACCTGCAGGAACGTATTTCTATATTTTAAAATACGGAATCAATAATTTATCGAAAACTCAAAAAGGTTGGGTTTATATTAATCGATAAATATATATTGTAATTCGAGCTTTATAATAAAAAAAGAATAGAACAACAAGAGGTTTAAACGCCTCTTGTTCTCTTTAAAAAAATACATATTACTAACTGAAATAAAATCAGTTTTAGTAATTTTCTAGATTGTGCAATACTGAAATAAATTGTATCACTGATAATCTTTAAAAGTAAATTTAAAAAAGATAAGATGAATTATTACTTCAAAGTATTAGAAAATTATACCACATTTAATGGACGTGCAAGAAGAAAAGAATATTGGATGTTTACTTTATGCAATGTTATTATTTCTTTAATATTTGGATTTATTTGTGGTTTTCTAGGTCTTCCAAAATTAGCGAACTTATACTCATTAGCAGTATTACTTCCCTCAATAGCAGTTGGAGTTAGAAGAATGCATGATGTAGGTAAAAGCGGTTGGTTTTTACTGATTCCAATTTACAATTTCATCCTTGCAGTAACAGAGGGAGAAAAAGGTGAGAATAAATATGGAATAGACCCAAAAACAGCATAAATAATTTTACTGATTATATTTAAATAAAAAAATCCTCATCAAATGATGAGGATTTTTTATTTATATGTGTAAATAGATAGCTTATTTTGCTACATTTACGGCTCTAGTTTCACGGATTACGGTCACTTTTACTTGTCCTGGATACGTCATATCATTTTGTATTTTTTGTGAAATATTAAATGATAATTCAGCTGCTTTTGCATCGTTAACCTTTGCGCTTTCAACCATAACTCTTAATTCACGACCTGCTTGAATAGCGTATGCTTTTTGAACTCCTGTAAATCCAAAAGCAATGTCTTCTAAGTCTTTTAAACGTTGAATATATGAATCTAATACTTGACGACGAGCACCTGGTCTAGCTCCTGAAATAGCATCACAAACCTGTACAATTGGCGATAATAAACTCTTCATTTCTATTTCATCATGATGCGCTCCAATAGCATTACAAACATCTGGTTTTTCACCATATTTCTCTGCCCATTGCATTCCTAATAAAGCGTGTGGTAATTCACTTTCTGTTTCTGGAACTTTACCGATATCATGTAACAAACCAGCACGTTTGGCTGCCTTTGCATTTAAGCCCATTTCTGCGGCCATAATACCACAAAGATTTGCTACCTCGCGAGAGTGTTGCAATAAGTTTTGACCATAAGACGAACGATACTTCATACGTCCAACAATTTTTATTAATTCAGGATGTAAACCATGAATTCCTAAATCGATAACGGTACGTTTACCAACTTCTATAATTTCTTGACTAATTTGTTTCTCTGTTTTTTTAACAACTTCTTCGATTCTTGCTGGATGGATTCGTCCATCGGTTACTAATTTATGCATTGATAAACGAGCAATTTCTCTACGAATAGGGTCAAAACAAGATAAAATAATTGCTTCAGGCGTATCATCAACAATAATTTCAACACCAGTTGCAGCTTCTAAAGCACGAATATTACGTCCTTCACGCCCAATAATTCGTCCTTTAACATCATCTGATTCTAAATTAAAAACAGACACACAATTCTCTACAGCTTGCTCTACTCCTACTCTTTGAATGGTATTTAAAACAATTTTACGAGCTTCTTGTTGTGCTGTCATTTTAGATTCTTCAATGGCAGTTTGTACAAATGACATGGCATCAGCCTTTGCTTCATCTTTTAAAGATGCTACTAATTCTGTTTTCGCATCTTCTGCCGATAAGCCTGAAATTTGTTCTAGTATATCCACATGATGTTTATGTGCTTTTTCTACCTCAGCTTCTTTCTTTTCTAAAATTTCTATTTTATGTTCAAAATCGGCTTCTTTCTTTTCTAAAACTTGAATTTTAGCGTTAAAATCGCTGGCTTTATTTTCTACGGTTTTATTTAATTTCCTATTTTTATCTAATTCTGATGAAATTAAACTTTCTTTATCTCTAGTTCTTTTTTCTACATCAGAGATTTTCTTTTCTCTAGATAAAATAACTTTTTCGTGTTCCGATTTTAATTCAATAAATTTTTCTTTCGCTTGTAATATTTTATCTTTTTTTATTGCATCTGCTTCAATTCTAGCTTCTTTTACAATATTTTTAACTTCTTTTTTTGTTTCTAGTATCAGTTTATTGGCTTTAGATTTCTCTAGTATTTTAGCGATAATAAAACCAATTGCTACTCCTATAATTCCTGCTAAAACAGGAAATAAACTTCCATCCATAATTTTAATTTAATTGTATAAAAAAACCTACATTAATAAGGTTTTATAAACTCCGTAAAAACAGGTTTAGGACTAACTGGCTTGTCAAGGATCCGATACTAAAAATCGGCATGCTTTAAAAACCAAGACTCATCCTTTCTAAATAAATAGTGTTGAGTTTAATAAACAATATACTAATGTAGGCAGTAATATTAATTTTTTTATTTTTTAAAGAACGTTATAAATACTTATCTAACAAAGTAGTTAAGTCATTTATTTTATTGGTTACTTCAGTATTTTCTTTAGTATTTTTTAAGGATACTATTTCTAATTTAGATGCGAATTGCAATGCACTCATTGCCAATACATCTTGTTTATCTGATACTGCATAATTTCGCTCAAACTCAACAAGTAAATCATTAATATTTTTTGCAGCGGTTCGCATTCCTTGTTCTTGATTGGTATTATCAACACTTAAAGGATACGTTCTTCCTGCAATTACTACATTAACTTTTATTTTTGTCATGTTAAAGAACTTTTTATGAATTCAGAAGATTAATACAAGTATCAATCTCTCGAATTAAAGTATTTATTTTGAGTTTTGTTTCTCTGGTATTTTCTTTACTGCCTTGTATAGTTTTCGCAATTTTAAGCAATTTATATTGCTCTTGATTAATTTTCAATGCGGTTGTTTTCTCTTCTAACAAAAGGGTTAATTTTGCATTATTTTCATGCAAAATTTCATTTTCATCTTTTAAAAATTCATATTTATGTAGTAAGTTTTTCAACTTATCTTCAAGTAAATGAATTGCTTCTAAAGGGGTACTCATTTATTTTTTGAGAATAAAACTATATCTACAAAGTTATCATTATAGATTTTAAATAGCAACACTTTTTTGTTTTTTTAACAAACACCTGATTATAAACCTTCTAAGTATTTGACTTATTTTTAGTATTTTTGTTTAAAACCTCGGTGATTTGAAATTTTATTTTTCCATTATTTTATGTTTATTTTTTTATGTAGGAAATGCTCAAAAGCAGTATCCTACGGATTATTTTTCTGCTCCATTGAAGATTCCGATTATTTTATCGGGTACTTTTGGCGAACTTAGAAGCAATCATTTTCATTCTGGGATTGATATCAAAACGCAGGGAAAACAAGGGATTCCTATTTATGCTCCTGCAAATGGCTATGTTTCTCGCTTAAAAGTTTCACAATATGGTTTTGGAAAAGCGATTTATTTAAATCATCCAAATGGATACACGACCGTATATGCGCATCTTAAAAAATTTGAAACTGCTATTGAAAAATATGTAAAAAGTATTCAATATCGAAAGAAAAATTATCAGACAGGAAATATCTTCACGAAAAAAGATCTTTTCCCTATCAAAAAAGGACAATTAATCGGATATACAGGCGATACGGGTGGTTCTGGAGGACCTCATTTACATTACGAAATTAGAGATACGGAAACAGAACATATTATCAATCCGTTATTATTTGGCATCAATCCAAGCGATAACAAAGCGCCTACGATTCAAAAAATAATGGCGTATCCGTTAAATGGTCAATCTCGAATTAATAATTCAAGTTTAAAATCGATAATTAGCTTTAAAAAAACAGCTCCGAATACCTATATTAGTGAACGAATTACTGCAAGTGGCGTTATTGGTTTTGGCGTTAGTGTTTTTGATAGATTAAATGATGCTATCAATAAAAATGGAATTTACAGCCTAGAAATGACCGTTAATGGTACACGTATTTATTATCATGATGTAGAAACTTTTTCTTTTGCGGAAACAAAATATATTAATTTATTGATTGATTATCCTCATTATAAAACCTATAAAAATAGGCTTCAAAAAACACATAAAGTATCGGCAAATCGGTTAAATTTATATGAAGATTTAGTAAATAATGGAAAAATAACTATTGAAAATGGTTCAAATTATCAGGTCGAAATTATAGCTAAAGATATTAAAAATAATACGGCAACCATTAAAATACCGATTAAAGGTGTTGCTAGTAATTTGGTTTTCAAACAAAAAGATACGACAAATTTTAAAATTATTGCCAAGGATTTTCAGAAATTTAATCTTAAAAATGTAACGGTTGCTTTTCCTAAAAACACGTTTTATAACGATTGTTTTATTGATTTTTCGGTGGATAATGGCGTGGCAAAAATCCACCATAAAACCATGCCGATAGACAAAAGATATACACTTACTTTTGATACTTCTTTTTTAAGTGATCTTCAAAAACAACAAGTATATATTGCCAATGTTAGCAACCCAAAATACACAAGATACACCCGAACAAAAAAGAAATTAAATAAAGTATATACCTCTACAAAAACTTTAGGGAATTATCAATTATTATACGATACCAAAAAACCAATTATTAAATTGACGAATTTTAAAAATGGACAATGGGTATCGAAAAGTAAAACTTTAAAAGTAAAAATCAAAGATTATCAATCGGGGATTAAAGAATATACCGCAACGATTGATGGAGCATGGATTTTAATGGAATACAATCATAAAAGAGGAATACTTACTTATAATTTTAAGGATAATAAACTCGTTGGAAGTAAACATATTTTCAAAATTATTGTCGCAGATAATGTTGGAAATACCCAAACGCTTTCGGCAGTTTTCTATAAGAAATAAAAAGTGATAAAAAATATTCAGAAATTCTCAGAAATCATGAAAAACTTTAAAAACTTTAAAAAACGTTGAAAAAAATACTCTTTTTACTGCTATTTCCTTTGTCTATTTTGTCTGTTTTCGCTCAAAAAACAGCGATTGTAAAAGGAAGAATTACCAATACATTCAAAATGCCGATTCAAGGCGTTGCGATTTCTTATTTATCAAAAGGAACAACCACCGATGCTGATGGAAATTATCAATTTACAATTCCGATGCATAAAACCGTAAGCGTTACTTTTAGCCATATTTCCTACAAAACAAGCACCAAAAAATTCACTTCTCGTGGACGAAAAATATTCAACTACGCTCCTATTCTATCTTTTAAAACCGAAGAATTAGCGGAAATCAGTCTTAAAAATCATCGAAAAGAAGCCCAAGGAATTACTAAAATTTCAACCCAAAAAGCAACAAAAATACTCGGTGCAAATCAAGGCGTTGAAAATATTTTGATGACTTTACCAGGCGTTAGCAACAACAATGAATTAAGTACACAGTATAATGTTCGTGGCGGAAATTTTGATGAAAATCTGGTGTATGTAAACGGAATTGAAGTCTATCGTCCTTTTTTAATTCGTTCTGGACAACAGGAAGGTTTGAGTTTTATCAATTCGCAAATGGTACAAAATATTGACTTTTCAGCAGGTGGATTTCAAGCAAAATATGGCGATAAATTAGCGTCAGTTTTGGATATTTCATACCGAAAACCAACCGATTTTAAAGCGAAAATAGCCCTTAGTTTATTAGGCGGAAGTTTTACTTTAGAAGATACTTTTTTAAAAGATAAATTAAGTGCTATCGTAGGAATTAGATACCGAGATAATAGTTTATTTGTCAATAGCAAACAAGTTGATGTTGATTTTAAACCGACTTTTGCTGATGTTCAAAGTTTTTTATCCTATGATTTTTCTGATAAAATAACCTTTAATTTTTTAACTAATTTTTCATTAAATACATATCATTACAAACCTTTAACTCGAAAAACACGTTTCGGAACTCTTGATAATCCACAGGAATTAATCGTGTATTATCAAGGACAAGAAAAAGATGAATTTAAAACCCTTTTTGGTGCTTTTTCAACCGATTATAAAGTAAATGATGCGTTAAAAATAACAGGAACAATTTCCAGTTTCAATACGCAAGAAGAAGAATATTTTGATATTGCCGCCTTTTACCGCTTAAACGAAACGCCAATAAATTCGGATAACAACTCGAATAATACTATAAAAAACACTGATTTTAACAATACAGATGCCGTTAGTTTTTCTCAAGGAATTGGCTCACAAATAAATCATGCTCGTAACGATTTAGATGCTTTAATAAGTAATATTCAAGTAAAAGCAACGCTTAAAGATGGAAAAAATCAATGGAAAACTGGGGTTAAATTTCAATCAGAAAATATAAAAGACCGCATTAATGAATGGGAAATGATTGACTCCTTAGGCTTTGCGATTCGTCCGCCACATCATGCTGGAAATAACCAACCTTACCAGCCTTTTACAGCACCGATTGAACCCTTTAACAACGTAAAAGCAACAAATAATATCGATATACAACGCATCACTAGTTTTTTGCAATTCAGTCGAAAAACAACTTGGAAAAAGCAACAAGTTTGGATGAATATCGGAATTAGAACGCATCATTGGAACATAAAAAATACATTAAAAAACAATATAGCATCTTCTAAAAATCAATTAATTATAAGCCCAAGAATACAATTTGCCATCAAACCAAATTGGGATAAAGATATGCTTTTTCGAATCGCTGGAGGATACTATTCGCAACCGCCATCGTACAAAGAATTACGAGATTATAACGGAGAAATTCATCCGAAAGTAAAAGCTCAAAAATCAATACATATCGTCGCTGGAAATGAATATAGCTTCAAAATTTGGGAACGTCCGTTCAAATTAACATCAGAATTATATTATAAAAATTTAACCGATGTTAATGCCTATTCCGTGGATAACGTTCGAATTCGATATCGAGCCGACAACAACACAAACGCCTACGCATACGGATTAGATGTACGTTTAAATGGTGAATTTGTCCCCGGAAATGATAGTTGGATAAGTTTTGGATATTTGAAAAGTCAAGAAAACACCAATAATCAAGGATATATTGCCAGACCAACCGACCAACGCTTAAAATTTGGTGTGTTATTTCAAGATTATGTACCCAATATTCCCGATTTAAAAGCATACTTAAATATGGTCTATAATACGGGCGTTCCTGGTGGTTCACCTTCCTATGCCGATGTGTATCAATATCAAAACCGATTGAACGATTATAAACGTGCCGATGTTGGTATCTCTTACGTTTTTACCGATATGTCAAAAAAAATAACGAAAAATAAAACAGGATTCTTAACAAACTTTAAAGAATTAACCGCTGGTTTAGAACTCTTTAACCTATTTGATATCCGAAATTCAATAACCAATACTTGGGTGCGTGACGCGTACAGCAAACAACAATACGGAATCCCTAACTATATGACCGGAAGAGTTTTAAATATTAAAATTAATATGGAATTTTAGATAAAATATCTTTTTTATATCTTCATATAACTTTGCCAATGTACTAAAATGTATTTTTCGTTTTGAGCCAGAAAACCGTATTCATAACAAAATAAATAAACCTGTCCTTTACTATTTTTCCAATAATTTGTAAAATAAGTTGGATCAAAACCTTTTGCTAGTAGTTTTTCTTTTCTAACACTAGCAAGTCCTGCTTTATTAAATGCTTTTAATACTTTTCTGTTATTTTTCAATTTTTTATCTATGTTGAAAAACAAACCATCTTCTTTTTCTTTATTTTTTTCATAATGATAGGAAGACCGACAATAAGAAGAACAATATTTTTTATCACTTCTTCCTTCTAATTTATTTTTGCAATGAAGACATTTTTTTTCCATAAGCATATAATTAACCGTTTAATAAACGTATAAATATATGCTTATATTTGTTTTATTCATTCCTTTTTTTGAATTTTATACCGTGAAAGAAGCTTCAAAACATATTACCTTAAAGCATTTATATATTAATAATTGCAAGATGATTGGATTACAATTTTATCCGAATAAAGTTATTCATGCACTAATAAAAGAACTCCCTGAACCTAAATGGAGCGCGGAGTTTAACATGGTTTATTTAAAGTATTCTAAAAATAATATTAATGCTATTTTTCAAAAATTTAAAGGTGTTATTTGGATACATGGAAACGCTTTTTTTAAGGAAAAACCTATAAAAGATAACGTTTTACCAGATGTAAATGGATTTAGAAATAGAGTTAAAAAAGACATTTTTAAATATGTTCCTGAAAACTATTTATTAAAGTTAGAACTTAAAAGATACTCTTTAAACACTTGTAAAATATATATTTCATTGTTTGAAAAATTTATAAATCATTTTGGTGAACAAGCAATTAATGAATTATCAGAAAAAGAGATACAAGAATATCTTCAATTATTAATACAACAAAAAAAATCGAATAGCTATGTAGATCAATCTATTAGCGCTATTAAATTTTATTATGAAACAGTTTTAGGTATGCCTAATCGGTTTTACAGTATCGATAGACCAAGAAAAGTGCATCAGCTTCCTAAAATAATATCAAAAGAGGAAATTTTAGCTATTATAAATCATACAAATAACATTAAACATCGGTGTATTGTTAGTTTATTATATTCTGCAGGGTTACGCAGAAGCGAAATTCTTGATTTAAAAATAACGGATATCGATAGTAAAAGAATGTTAATATACGTTAATAATGCTAAAGGTAATAAAGATAGGTATTCGTTACTTTCCACAACGGTTCTTAAAGAATTAAGAGTGTATTATAAAGAGTGGCAACCTAAAACATATTTGTTTGAAGGTAGAAAAGGACAAAAATATTCTGCCGAAAGTATTACTGCAATTGTTAGAAAAGCGACTAAAAAAGCTGGTATTCTAAAAAAAGTAACTCCACATATGTTACGACATTCTTTTGCTACTCACCTATTAGAAAGTGGTACAAATTTGCGATATATTCAAAATTTACTAGGTCATAGCTCTAGTAAAACAACAGAAATTTACACACATGTTGCCTCTCATAATTTTAAAGCTATTAAAAATCCCCTAGATTTATAAAAAACATATATGATATATATGTAATAGTACGTATATTTGGTTGTTGCCAGCAATACGAAAAAAAATTGCATAAATCATGTTTTGTACATATATTTGTACTTAATAAAACACAACATTATGCAAATAACAACTGTTTCTGACTTCAGAAAAGATATTAAAAGTTACTTAGACAGAGTTATCAAAGACTTTGAAACATTAATAATAAATCGCGGAAAAGATTCTGGAATTGTAGTTATGTCATTGCAGGAATACAATTCTTTAATGGCTACAAATCATGAATTATCTTCACGAAAAAATGAATTAAGATTAGACTCTGCAATTGACAAACTAAAAAACGGAATGACCTTAAACAAAGACCTAATCGAAAATTAAAATGAAGTATACATTCGTTGACGAGTCTTGGGAAGATTATTTGTATTGGCAAAAAACAGACAAAAAAAAGTTAAAAAAAATAAATGAACTTCTAAAAGACATTGCTCGAAATCCTTTTGATGGGATTGGAAAACCAGAAGCACTAAAACATAAATACGCAGGATTTTGGTCAAGACGAATTGATAGTGAGCATAGATTGATTTACCAATATCGAGAAGGAGAAATCTTAATTGCAAAATGTAGATTCCATTATAACTAAAAAAGTACTGCTGGCAACAAAATATATAATTTATTGCTAGTGCGAACCTACTTACGAAAATCCTTAGGGGATTTTCTATTCCGTTTTTATTTACTTAATTTAGTGCTTGCAAAAATGCAACAAACCATATATAAAACGTTAGTTTTCATTGCTCAGAAAAAATGAGAATATTAAATAAAAAAGAGAATTATCGAGAATATTTAAATAATTAAAATGAATAAATCATGAATTTATAAACTCGTAAAAAAATGTTGTTTTGCTTGAATCTAAAAAATAAACTTTAGAATTTTAAAGAAAAAGTTCAGAAAAAAATAAACAAATTGAAAATCTTTAAACTCGTGAAAAATCGCTGTTTTACGTAAATATAAAAAAGAAAGTTTAGATTTTTAAAGAAAAAGTTTAATAAAAAACTCTGAATTTTAAACTCGTAAAAAAATTGCTGGTTTTCGTAAATCCAAAAAAGAATGTTTAGAATTTTAAAGAAAAAATAAAACATAAACAAATCTTGAATTTTAAACTCGTGAAAAAACCTGTTTTACGTGAATCTAAAAAAGAATGTTTAGAATTTTAAAGAAAAAATAAAACATAAACAAATCTTGAATTTTAAATTCTTGAAAAACTTAGAAACGCAAAAAAAAACGTGCTTATAAAAATGTTTCATAACGAAAAACTAACAACGTATATAATTAATTGCTGGTTTTCGCCTACATACGAAAATCCCTTGGGGGATTTTCTATTCCGATTTTTTTTACTAAATTTAGTCACGAATCACGCAAAAAATCATATACAAATCCGTTGTACACCATTAAAAAAAACAGCTTCTGTACTCAAGAACTTAATGCAGTAAATTTAAATGACTAAGAAAAGTATAATTAACAAATTTGAATTGGCATATGCTCCTCTGACAGGTTATGAATTTGCTGTAGAGAAAAAAAGTAAAATTCTCGAGAAAGCATTAGAAGAAGCCAGTTTGTATGTAATTGCTCAAAGACCCATTATTACTTTCGAAAATGTATCTCCTAATCCTTCCGATTATAGTTTAGAATTTGAAATACATCAAAAAGGAAATCTTAATATTTTAAAAGGTAAATTACCTTTAATACAAAGTTCTGCTGAATGTAATTTTGATGATAATATAGCTATTGCTTTTAATTTTCTAAATAACACAGAATCACAAATAGAACCTCCTTATAATAACTTACACGGATTTTCACTTGCTAAAATGGTAGGGGATAAACAAGAATTTCTGTTATGGTTCTCACCTGAAAAATTGCTTCAAAATTGGTGGAAAGAACAAATAGAATGTGAAATTGTCGGCGATTATAAATCTTTCTTAAATTATAAAGTGCATTATGTAGGAAAAGCAACCAAGCAAAGTATTTTAAAAAGACTAACTGGTCATAATACATTTCAAGATATACTTTCAATAGAAAACCCGATAACTTACAAAGATTTACCTAAACACGAAATAGCGGTTTTATGTTTTAAGTTTAAAGAAAATTTACAGTTTCAAATATTTGGAACCGACTCAAATATAAAAGAAATGACTTCTTCTTTATTGGGTGAGAATTTTCCAAATCAAGAAACTATCTTTTTAGATGCTGAGAAAGCTCTCATACGAGCTATTAATCCTAAATACAATAAAGAACTATTCAAAAATTACCCTAAAAGCAAAGATGGATTGTTTAAAGACAATTATGATTATATTTCATATTCATTTGTTGACCCAATAACTTTTAAATATAGTCAAGGGGAAATTAAAGGTATGTTGGGTTATGATGGTGGAGATTTAATAGTAATAAAAAATAACAAGGACATATCTTTAATAAAGAGAAAATAAAACGGTGTACAACAATGTGTATAGTTAATACGGGTTTAGTGTTTAATCCAAAGTTTTGTTTATATTTACTAAGTCCGTCAAATCATTTTGATTTGACTTTAGTACAGAAAAAGATAAAGGCAAACAAAATGCTTTGCCTCGTGCTAAATTGAAAGCCCTCTGACTTTCTATTCCCGCACTAAACCATACACGCAACGTTAGCAAATATTAAAAACCAACCCTTGAATGAACAGAACATTTTTTGAATATTTAGGAATTGCTGATATGGAAAAAATCCATTCTCAAATATTACAATGGATTTTATCTAAAGACAATAAAAGTTTGACTTCAAATCAAAAAAACGAATTCATCTCTGATTTTCTTAATATATCAAACTTCAAAGTTTCAGAAATAATCACGGAATACGAAAAAATAGATATTTTAATAAAATCTGAAAATGGAATAATTTGTATTGAAAATAAACTTAAATCTTCACAACATTCAAACCAATTAGATAGATATTTAAAATCTATTCAAAAAAAGTACGGAGAAATAAATACTAATTTTTTCTTTTTAACCTTAATAGATGAAAATTCAAACGATTCTAACTGGAAAAACATTAGTTACAACAAACTATTAAAGTCATTGCAAAAGTTAAAAATAGAAAAAAACACTGATGGCTTTATTCTTCTTGAATACATAAAAACTTTAGAAAATTTCTCTACAATAATAAATGACTTTTTACAAAAACCTTCCGA
The DNA here is from genome assembly GCF_021390755.1 of Tenacibaculum piscium. NCBI lineage: Bacteria > Pseudomonadati > Bacteroidota > Flavobacteriia > Flavobacteriales > Flavobacteriaceae > Tenacibaculum > Tenacibaculum piscium. The sequence goes on from NZ_JAJGWR010000002.1 coordinate 470,255, forward strand.
TTTTATTAATGTATTCGATGATGGGAGCAAAACTAAACATCAAAAGAAAAAAGAAATTAAAAATATCAAGCAAAGATTTATAAGTGACAATCAATTAGAAACTATTTTTCAAAAAATGTATTTTAAAAAAGTTGCTGACCTTTTACAATTGAGAGATTTTTACATTGTTGAAACTCACGGAAATGCAATTTTAGGAGTACCAATCGAAAAAGGAGTTATCATAAATGGTAAATCATTCAATTTCGGTTTCGATTACCAAAAAGGAACATTTAAAACAATGTGTATTTCTACAGATTACGATAACTCAAAATCAACAGATATTCCTCACCAAATACCAGAATTATTTGAAAGAATAAAACAAAATGAAAAGTATGGTTACAAAAGAGTGAATAAGCCAAGAACTAAAGCTCAACATTCTTTGACAAAGAACGACAAGAGTAATATTGGAATTGATATTGAAAAATTTGCAGAAGTTTTTAAAATAGAAATGAACTTATCGAAAGAATTAATAAAAAATGAAATAATAAATAACATTTGCTAACACCGTATATAATTTATTGCTAGTTCTAGCTTAATTGCGAAAGTCCTTGCAGACTTTCTTGGTCGGTAATTATTTACTAAATTAGTTACTTGAAACACGCAACAAACCATATACAACAACGTTGTGCATAATGCGGAAACCAACCAAAAACCAATAAAAAATGACATCAGAAAATTTCGATAATCACACCATTTTTGACAGACTGAATTCTTTAGAGGAAATTTTGGCGAATGACGAAGTAAAAGAAAAAATTGACCTTGAAAAGCTTTCATATTTTCAAACTGTATTTTCGTATATAAATCAACGAGTTAAATTAACCATTCCTGATTTAGTGCAACAAACTGAATTAGATTCTTTGAGTACCGAATTGGACGCAGGAATTTCCCAAATAAATAGTTTTTTAGGAAATAATAATGCTGGACATTTAACTAATGCTACCAATAATTTTATTGCTGCTATAAACAGAATTAAAAACTTTCCAATCCCAGTTGCGAAAACTGATTTTAATTTTTCACGCAAAATTGCCGACTTTGAAAAAACAGCAAAAAGCAAATACAAATCTTTAGAAAAAGAAAAAGACGAACTCAAATCTGAAATTGAAAATTTCAAAACGGACCTGACTTCAAAAGAAACTGAAATTCAAAGATTACTTAAACTAATCGAGGGAAAAGAAACGGAAATCCAAAATCTAAACTCAACATTTCAGACTAATTTTAATAACATAAAATCGGAACACAATCAAAATTTTGAAAACGACAAAAAAACTTATCGTTCTGAAATTGATAAAGCAAAGGAATCATTTCGTGATGAAATTGATGAACTAAAAGAAAGTATTGATACAGATACCACAGATATTATAACAGAACTTAATACAAAACTGACAGAAGCAAAAAAACTTGTTAATTTAATTGGTAATGTTGGTGTTACTGGAAACTATCAAAATATAGCTAACAATCATAAGGATAGTGCAAATTTTTGGCGAGCGATTGCAATTCTTTTTATGGCTGTTTTTTCTGGACTTTTAGTCTGGACAATAATTGATTTGAGTTCGGACGGATTTGATTGGACTAAATCGTTAATAAGACTAATTGCTGCTGCTGCATTATCGTATCCAGCAACATATGCAGCTCGTGAATCTTCAAAACACAGAAAATTAGAGACAATTAATAGAAATGCCGAATTGGAATTAGCATCAATCAATCCTTTTATAGAAGGTCTTGCTGACGATAAGAAGCAAATCATCAAAGAGAAATTGGTAGAAAAGTATTTCGGTAATAATAAGAATAATGACTTTTTAGATACCAAAGAGGCAGAAGGTTTATCTATATCAGCTTTAGAAAAACTATTAAATGCACTATCGAAACTGAAAGGATAAAGCACTATGCACAACACCGTATATAATTTATTGCTAGTTCTAGCCTACTTACGAAAATCCTCGCGGATTTTCTATTCGGTTTGTATTTGCTAAATTAGGTGCTTAAAACACGCAACAAACCATATACAAACACGTTGTGCCCAATAAAAAAACTCGTTTCATAAGATAATTCAGATTAAATGATTGTATCTTTGATAGTATCAAATGATAGTATCAAAAATGAAACCACCTTACGAAATAACATCTTCTATTTTAAAATTAATAACTTCTATTTCTG